>JAIFMD010000107.1 GCA_020048755.1 Spirochaetota bacterium | reverse complement strand
GCGCCGAAAACCAGAACAGAATTCAAGTCCATTGATGTTCCTCCGTAATGTCTTTTTATAATAATTCATATATATATGTTAATCAAGATATTATTGATGCTATATTGCCCAAACCCGTATGCTCGAATACCATCACTCTATGAGTCAGGTACTTGCCGTCGATGTGGGCGGCACGAAGACAGCCGTCGGCATCGTCGACGGGACAGGCACCATACTCGAAAAGCGTATTGCGCAGTCACCGCGGGGCGATCCGGTAGCCGTTGTGGCACTGGTCCGCTCGATGGCTGAATCGCTCTGCGTGCCTACCCGCACTGTCGTCGCACTGGGTCTGGCACTCCCCGGGGTGCTGGACCACCCGGGTGAAGTGCTGCTCCGCTCGCCCTCGTCAGGCTGGTACGAGGTGCCATTCACCAGGCTATTTTCCGAAGCACTAGGGCTTCCGGCTATCGCCGACAACGACGTGAATGCGTGCGCGCTAGCCGAGGCAACCTTCGGTGGTGGCGCCGGGCTGGACTCATTCTTCTGGATGACGGTCAGCACGGGCGTGGGTGGGGCGCTGTATCAAGGCGGCCGGGTGCTGGCAGGGGCAAACGGCATGGCAGGCGAAATTGGGCACCTGGTCGTCAAAGCTGACGGAGCCCTGTGCGGTTGCGGCAACCATGGCTGTCTTGAGGCTGAAGCGGCTGGCCCTGCGTGGAGCCGGAAACTGATAGCCCAGCAAGCTGACAGCAGCGGGGCGTATGTTGCTGCCAGCGGACATACGCCGCTTGATGCACGGGCAATAGCAGAAAGTGCCAGGAAAGGTGACCCAAGATGCCTGCACGTAGTAGATCAGGTATCAGAAGCGCTGGCTTGCGGCATGGCGGCCGTGCTCACCCTGTTCGATCCCCAGGCGATATTCCTGGGCGGCGGGGTTGCCGGCGCATCGGACCTGCTCCTGCCCCGCATCGAAGCGAAGTTGCCTGGCCTGGTCCTGGCCTATGACAAACGAAATACAAAAATCACCGCAACCTCACTGGGCAGCGACGCGGCCTTGCTGGGGGCCGCCGCATTGGCGCTCCGCTACATCGAAAGAAAGGATTTTCACACATGAGCAAGAATTTCAGCATCGACATCGAGTCATACTTCACTCGCCTCAAGGACACCATTGACCGGATATCACGGGTTGAACTCCAGAATTTCCTGGACCTGCTCCTTGGCGCGCTGGAGCGCGGCGGGCAGGTGTTCATCATGGGCAATGGAGGTTCGCACGCGACGGCTTCGCACTTCGTTGCCGACTTCAACAAGGGGCTGTCGTACGGAAAAGCCAGACGGTTCCGGTTCATTTGTCTGGGCGACAACACGGCGACGCTGACCGCCTATGCCAACGACGTGAGTTACGAAGACGTCTTCGTTGAACAGCTCCGGAACTTCCTGGAACCGGGAGACCTGGTGATAGGAATTTCAGGTTCGGGCAACTCGCGCAACGTCATCAAGGCGATCGAGTACGCCAATGCTTCGGGTGCCGTTACCCTGGGACTGACCGGGTACGATGGAGGGGCGCTGAAACGAACAGCCCGGCACGGAGTGCACATACCGATAGCTGACATGCAGGTTACCGAAGACCTGCACATGGTGCTGGACCACATGGCCTACAGCATACTGGGGCGGAGCCTTCCGCTGGAGGAAACAGGTCCGGGAGCGCAACATGGCTGAGCGCGACTATGCTCCCGTAATGGATCTACCAGGCAGCACCGGGTTCATTGCCGGAACGGACATAGAACTGATACGCCGGGCCAGACCAGGGCAGCCACCCGAGCATGCGCTGTTTGACTTTGACGGAACGCTGAGCCTGATCCGCGAGGGCTGGATGGACATCATGGTGCCAATGATGACCGGCATTCTGGAGCAGTACCGCAAGCCCGGAGAAACACCCGAGGCCGTGGCACTGCTGGTCAGGGAATTCGTGACACGGCTTACCGGCAAGCAGACCATCTACCAGATGATGCACCTGGCTGAAGAAGTACGCACCCGCGGCGGCGAGCCTGCTGATCCGCAGGAATACAAGGAACAGTACCACAGCCTCCTCATGGAGCGGATAGCCTCACGCCGCTCTGGCCTCGCGGACGGGTCGGTGCGCCCAGACGCCTACCTGGTACCGGGTTCGGTGGCGCTGCTGGAAGCGCTGAGAGAACGCGGCGTGGCCATCTACATAGCCTCGGGTACGGACGAGGAATATGTGCTCGAGGAAGCGGAACTGCTGGGCCTGTCCCGCTATGCTCCCGGGCGCATACATGGCGCGCAGCGTGACATCGCGGCCTTCTCCAAGGAAATGGTCATCAGGCGCATCCTCGAGACGAACAAGGTTGAAGGCGACCGTCTCCTGGCCTTCGGTGACGGCTATGTAGAAATTGCCGACAGCAAGGCGGTCGGTGGCTATGCTGTGGGCGTTGCCACCGACGAGACAAACCGGTCAGGCAAGCCGGATGCATGGAAGCGTCAGCGCCTGATAGGTGCCGGAGCCGATATCATCATTCCCGATTATGCCGACGCCGGGGCCCTCCTCGCATGGATATGGTCAGGCCGGGCGTGATGCAGCCTGCCATGACCGCACCGCTTGGCGGCCTCAACCGCGAACGCCTCGACGGCTTGCTGGGGCGCTTCACTGCATTGCGCGTCGCCGTACTCGGTGACTTTTTCCTTGACAAATACCTGGAAGTTGATCCCCTCCTCGCCGAGCCGTCTCTTGAAACGGGCAAGACGGCCCACCAGGTGGTCAGCGTGCAGCACAGTCCAGGAGCGGCTGGCACCGTAGTCAACAACCTGGCCGCGCTCATGGCACTCCCGCCTGCTGGTGAGAGAGGCAATGACGAAGCCCTGGGCTCCATCCAAGCGGTGGGTTTTACCGGCGATGATGGTGAAGGCTACGAACTCAGGCAGGATCTTGCCGCCATGGGCATCGACCTTGCACAGCTCCATACGGACAGGGCACCCGGCAGGCATACACCGGTGTACCTGAAACCCAAGGACGCGGGTGTTTCCGGACTCCAGGGCGAGCACAGCCGCTACGACATCAAGAACCGCAGGTCTACCGGCCTGACGCTGGAGCGAAAGCTGGCGGGATCGGTTTCCAGCCTCATCAAGAACGTGGACATCCTCGTGGCTATGGACCAGGTTGAGGACGAAGGGTGCGGTGTGTTCACGCCGGGCCTCTACGGCATCCTGGCCAGCCTGCTCGAAGGCGGCGGCAAACCCGTTGCCTGGGCTGATTCGCGGAGGCGCATCAAGCGCTTCTCCGGCTTCATACGCAAGATGAACCAGTTCGAACTGCTGGACCTGCATGATCCGGTACCGGGAGCAACCCTGCCCGATGCGACGATAGCCGCAGCGATGACCGCGATGGAACGGAACCTGGCTGCGCCGGTTTTTGTCACCGCCGGAGAGCAGGGCGTATGGGTCATGGGCGAGCATGGACCCGTGCTCGTGCCAGCGGTCAAGTACCACGGCGCGGTTGATCCGACCGGCGCCGGTGACTCGTTTACCGCGGGGGCCGTACTCTCTCTGGCGGCCGGAGCGTCTCCCTTTGAGGCCGCCCTCATCGGCAACCTGGCAGCTTCCGTCACCGTACGAAAGCTGGGGACGACAGGAACGGCGACACCGGAGGAACTCCGGTCAGCTCTCGATACATGGAAGGAACAGAACCGATGAACAGGTACTTCGACCGGGATTCCATACATGCAAAACCGCTGTCCGAGCGCATCAACAAACTGGATGTGGTCCGTGACACCATAGACCCCGAACACTATGCGGCGCTGCTGTCTGATGAAGCGGCCGCCGATGTAGCCACGGCCGCGACTGACATCAAGCGGGCCAGAGCCCGGGGCGCCCCTGTCGTGCTGGCCTTCGGTGCGCACTCGATAAAGAACGGACTGTCGTCCACCATGATACGCCTCATGGAGGGTGGCTTCGTCACGCACTTCGCCACAAACGGTGCCGGCGTCATCCATGACTGGGAGTTCGCCTTCCAGGGCCGGACCGGAGAGGATGTGAAACGCTACATGGACGAGGGGCAGTTCGGCATCTGGGATGAAACGGGAACCTACCTGAACCTGGCGATCGCCACAGGCGCGTACAGGGGGCTGGGATACGGAGAATCCGTGGGTACCATGGTGCTTTCCGATGGCCTTGAACTGCCGTCAGATGAAGAACTGCGCTCAGCCATTTCAGCAGGAGCACTGGCCGATGCCGATCAGGCGGCCCTGGAGAAAGCCGGAGCAGCAGCAGACCTCAGAGCCCTCTCAGTGTCATTGGCCAGGGCAGCCGGAAAGCTTGAAACCAGGCCGGGGCACCTGAAGATCGACCACCCCTGGAAGGCTACCTGCCTGGCTGCGGCGGCTGTCCGTGCCGGAGTGCCGTTCACCTGCCACCCCATGTTCGGACACGACATCATCTACACGCATCCTGCCAACCGTGGCGCACCTATCGGCAGGGCCGCCGAGCGCGACTTCCTGTCCTTCGTCGATTCAATCTCGAAACTTGAAGGTGGCACCTATCTGTCCCTGGGTTCTGCGGTTATGTCTCCGATGATCTTCGAGAAGGCATTGTCCATGGCGCGTAACGTCGCGGGCCAGAACGGCACGGGCATCAGGGACTTTTCACTGCATGTGGTGGACCTTGCCAGATCGACCTGGGACTGGAACCGCTCAGGCGAGCCACCGCAGGACGACCCGGCCTACTACCTGCGCTTCAACAAGACCTTCAGCAGGATGGGCGGCCGGATGAGCTACGCCAGTGCCGACAACAGGGCATGGCTGTCGCGTCTGGTACGCGAACTGGGCGCCTGAGTTTGATGAGCGCCCGCGAGGGCGTTTATCGATTTGAAATCCGCTACTTCAATTGTATCGGAATGCCTTGGGCTGATGATGCGAACAGGGCGTCCACGATCTTCATCAGCTTGACTGCCTGGCTCGGGTCGTTCAGCGGCTCTTCTTTTCCCTCGAGCGCGAGTATGAAGTTCCTCGTCGAGGCAAGCCGTCCCATCGCCTCGTCCGGGATGAAGGCGAGCTTGCGGTTCACATGCCGGCCATGCTCCAGGGTGAACAGTTCGCAGGAGTCCTCGCTGGTCTCGTCGATTCCGTCGTGCCTGAAAAGCCGCTGGACGCGCCCCCCTGCCTTTGTACCCTGGAACTCCACGGACACCACTTCGCGCTCGGTCATCTCTGCCCAGGAATTGTGCAAGTATAGCACCTGGCCGGTCTTGAACCTGACGAAGCCATGGCAGGCTGTCTCCACATCGGTGGCTCCACCTGCTACGTCCGGGATCTGCCAGGGCCCCTTGAAGGCCGGGTTGCCCATGAAATCGTTGAAGGTCTGGGCCAGTATCCATTCCGGTTCAGGATAGCCCATGAAATACAGGCCAAGGTCGAGCATATGCAACAGGTCGATGACCGGACCGCCGCCTGATACGGCCTTGTTCGTGAACCAGCCACCGAAGCCGGGGATGCCGTAGCGGCGGGCCCAGACGGTCTGGATTGAATTGATCGTGCCAACCTCGCCTGCCCGTACATAGTCCATAAGGGCCATGGACTCGGGTCTGGCCCGGTTGTTGAAGTTGAACTGAAGATGGCGCTTCGCCTTTGTTGCGGCTTCAGCCATCAACATCGTGTCAGCGGCGTTCAGGGCGGGAGGCTTCTCGCAGAACACGTGCTTGCCCGCCTGGAGTGCCTGAATGGCCAGCGGGGCGTGGAACTTGTTGGGTGTGAGTATCGATATGGCGTCCAGATCAGGATGGCGGGCGAGCATCTCGTCCAGGCTGGCATAGGTCAGGGGTATTCCATGAATGCCGGCGGTTTTTTCCCTCGCAGCCGCACTCGGATCAGCCAGTGCGACAACTTCAGCGCCTCCACTCCTGAAACCTGGTACATGGTATCGTGCCATGCCACCTGCCCCTACGATACCAATCTTGACGCTCATGACTTATCCCCCGCGATGTATCTGGATTTGTAGCTGAAAGACTACCGCGGACCTGAGTCCGCGGTAGCTTCATGAACCAAATTCTTGCCTATCTGCTCGACTAGAACGGAGCTTCGGGAACGTAGAAATCCTTGGCATTGGCCTTGGTCACCAGTTCCGACGGGAGGATGACGCGCCTGGGCAGCGCGCGTACCTGGTAGGTAAACGGATTGAGCTTCTCGCCCTTGACGCCTATGACCGCATAGGAGATCGAGGTGGCGATGACTGACGGTGAATAGGTGACGTCGGCCTTCACGAGCGGGTTTGAGTCGTCCATGATTTCCTTGATCACGCTCTTGAGGGTTCCGCCGCCGAGGAAGAACTTGATGTCCTTGCGGCCGGATTCCTTGTACGCCTGCATGGCGCCGAGCATCATGTCATCGTCGGCCGTGTAGACTGCGTCGACCTGCTTGTACTTCTGCAGATAGTTTTCCATGACGGAGAGTGACTTCTGCTTGTTCCAGTCGCCGGGCTGCACGTCGAGGAGCTTGATGTTGGGATATTTCTTGACGACTTCCTTGATGGTGCCGGTGCGGATGGTGTCGATCGGGCTGGGGGCGCCGGTGATCAGGAGCAGGTTGCCCTTGTAACCCATCTGTCCGGCGAGCCACTCCATGCCCTTGCGGGTATAGGCTTCGTCATCGTTGGTGATGTAGATGTCGTAAATACCTTCCTTGGACACGCCGCGGTCGAGGACCACCACGTACACGCCGGCATTGTAGGCTTTTTCAACGATCGAGGTGACCGAGGTGTCGTGCGGGAACACTACCAGGGCGTCTACTTTCTTGACGAGGAGGTCTTCTATGTCGGAGACCTGCTGGGTTACCGTGCCGGAGAACTTGAGTTCTATCTGCACATTCTTGTCGCGGCCTTCCCAGTCCTTCTCCGCACGCTGGGCCCACCAGTTGGCGTTTGCCATCCAGCCGTGGGTGGCGCTCGGCATCGACACGCCGATCTTGTAAACCTTGGTCTGGGCGAAGCCGGAACCAACTACCATCATGACAATGAGGAGAGCCAAAAGCAACTTTTTCATCGTGTACCTCCCGGGTGCACTTTCTGGAACTTTTCCTTCGCCCCTTGGGGCCAGCCCTCAACGAGGGTGTTTGATCGACGAGCGCGGGCGACGGATTCCCCATCAGCGGATCCGGCGCGTGGGATCCTCCTTAGGTTTGCCTCTGCCTCTGGATATACACCGAGGCTATGATGACCACGCCCTTGACCACACCCTGGAGATATGGCGACAGGCCAGCCATGTTCAGCATGTTCTGGATTATCTGCAGCATGAAGACACCGACGATGGTTCCCCATACGGAACCGCGCCCGCCAGCCATCGCGGTGCCACCGATGATGACGGCTGCGATGGCATCAAGCTCGAAGCCGAGACCGAAGTTCGGCGTGGAAACCGTATTGAAGCGCGCGGCGAGGAGGGCTGCCGAGACGCCCACCACGATGCCATTGATCGAATACGCCCAGAACCGTACCCTGTCTACGCGGACCGCGGAGTACAGGGCTACCCTGGAATTTGAGCCAACGGCGCAAATGTATCTGCCGTACCGTGTGTTGTTAAGCACGAACGACAAAACTGCGGCAAGCAGCAACAGCACGAAAACGGGAGTCGGCAGGGAGATGGCGCTCTCCCCGACCCTGAACGAGAAGATCTTTGACATGCCGATATTGCCGAAAACCTGGCTGTGCGAGGCAAACTCGCCTGCGTTGGCCATCTGCAGGCTCACATAGCGGAAGATTGACATCGTGCCCAGGGTCACGATGAACGGTACGATCTTGCCCTTGGTTATGAGGAACCCGTTGACGGCACCGGCCAGGAAGCCAGCGCCGATCATGATACCGACACCGTACAGGATGGCTACGGATTCGCTGCCACCCTTGTCCACGATGGAGTTCATGGCGATGACGCCGCAGGAAGCCACAAAGGCGGCCATGGAACCCACCGACAGATCAATACCGCCCGAGATTATGACGAAGGTCATGCCCAGGGCGATGATGCCTGTATACGAAGACTGCCGCATCACGTTGATGAGGTTTTCTGGCTGTATGAAATACGGCCTTCCAATGACGGACGCCAGAAGGAAGAGCACGCCCAGGGCAAGGAGCGATCCGTACTTTTCCAGGTCAAGCTTGCCGGCTCCTGCCTTCGTCATGATGCCTCCTCCTCGTGTACTCCGGTAGCATGGAACATTATTTCTTCCTCGGTCATGGCTTCGCCTTCGACGAGGCCGGCAAACTTGCCCTCACGCAGCACGATGACCCGGTTGCACATGCCCAGGATTTCTTCAAGCTCGGAGGATATGAAAATGCAGGATATGCCGCCCTTGACCAGGTCGGCGATCAGCCGGTATATCTCGTGCTTGGCCGAGACGTCGACGCCGCGCGTCGGTTCGTCGACGATGAGCACATCGGGAGCGGTATCAATGCTCTTGGCCAGTGAAACCTTCTGCTGGTTGCCACCCGACAGGTTCTCCAGGCGCTTTTCGAGGTTGTCCGTCTTGATGTGGAACGACTCGACATAGCCCTGCACCTTGGTGCGTTCCGATGATTTGTCAATGAGCCGCAGGAATGATTTGCAGTAGTCACCCAGTGAGACAAGCGTAACATTGCGGGTGACCGAGAACCCGGTAAGTATCCCGGAACCCTGCCGGTCTTCCGACAAGTATGATATCCCGGCGGTGACTGCGTCGGCGGGTTCGTTGACGACCAGGGTGCTGCCGTGCTTGATGAACTCGCCCGAGGTTTTTTTCCGCAATCCAAGGATGGTCTCGGCAAGCTCGGTCCTGCCAGCTCCTACGAGCCCGGCCAGGCCGAGGATCTCTCCCTTCCTGAGCGCGAACGAGATGTCCTCGAGCACGCCGGGCACCTTGATGCCGCGCGCCTCGAAAACTATCTCGTCTTCCGGTTTGTTTTTAGGCGGGAATATGGAACCAAGCTCCCGGCCTACCATCTTCTGCGCCATTTCGAGGGCGGTGATTTCAGCGGTAAGCCCGTCGTGTACGATGGTACCGTCGCGGAGCACGACGACACGGTCGCAGAGGGCTTTTACTTCCTTGAGCTTGTGCGAGATGTAGATGATGGACATGCCGGATTTACGCAACTCACCGACGAGCCTGAAGAGTATTTCTATTTCATACTTGGTAAGCATCGTGGTCGGCTCGTCCATGATGAGGACTCGGGACTCGAATGCAAGCGCCTTGCATATCTCCACCATCTGCTTCTCGGCCGAGCTCATCACCTCGACGCGGGCCTCCGGGTCTATGGAGACGCCGAGGCGGGCCAGCAATTCACCGGTCCTCTTCCTCATGGCTGGCTTGTTCAGGAGTCCCGACTTCGTCAGCAGTTCAGATCCCAGGAAGACGTTGTTGTACACGGGCAGATCACGGATGAGGTTGAACTCCTGGGGAACGAGGCTGATGCCGAGTCGACGGGCGCCGATTGAATCGGGGATGCGCACCTGCTTGCCGTCGACGAGCACCCGGCCGGAACTGGGCTGGTAGATGCCGCTGACAATCTTCATCAGGGTGCTCTTGCCCGCACCGTTTTCGCCAATGATGCCCAGTATTTCACCGGAATTAACTTCGAGGTTGATGTCCTTGAGTACGGCCACGCCGCCGAAATCCTTGTAGATGCCTTCTGTCCTGAGCAATGCGTCACCCATGGGACTCACCGTTCCATCGCCGCGTCAAAGGCTCGGTCGGAAGGAGGAAAATCGATGCGACGTGCATATTCCAGCGCTTCGCGGGCACCGAAGTCGCGGTCCATGCCGGCATCTTCCCACTCGACCGAAAGTGGTCCGGAATACCCGGCGGCATTGAGCTCCCGTATGATGGCATCGAAGTCAACGTCGCCATGTCCAAGGGATACGAAATCCCAGCCACGCCGGAGATCGCCAAAAGGCAGGTGCGAACCGAGGATGCCTGAACGGCCATCGCGCCGTACATGCACATCCTTCATGTGTACATGGTAGATCCTGTCGGAGAAATCCCGTATGAACAGGGCTGGATCGATACCCTGCCACAGCAGGTGCGAGGGGTCGAAATTGAAGCCGAGCGTTTTACGGCCACCAAAAGCCTCAAGCAACCGCTTTGCTGTCCAGTAGTCAAAGGCAATCTCCGTGGGGTGGACTTCCAGCGCAAAGCGAACGCCACAGGCGTCGAACTCATCGAAAATCGGGCTCCACCGGCGTACTATCTCCTCGTAGGCCTGGTCTATCATCGATTCGGGGGTCTGGGGAAAGGAATACCAGTAGCGCCAGACAGGTGAACCCATGAAGCAGGTGACAACCTTGCAGCCCATGTTAGCCGCTGCCCGGGCTGTATCCTTCATTTCCTCTGTAGCCCAGGCGACGATGGCTTCAGGCTTGCCTTTGACCGCGGGCGGAGCAAAGTTGTCCAGGCGCGGATCCCAGGGATCACCTACGCATTGCCCTGCAAGATGCGCGGAAAGGGCCCAGGCCTTGAGACCGTAGCGCTGGAGGATGGCCTTTCGCCCCGCTACGTACTGGGGGTCATGTGCCGCAGCCCGCATATCCATATGATCGCCCCATCCTGCGATCTCTATGCCGTCATAACCAAAAGACGCGACTTTGGAGCACAAGGCATCGAAGGGGAGGTCTGCCCATTGTCCGCTTACCAAGGTTACAGGTCGTGGCACGTGGCTATCCTTTCATAGGTACCAAGAGACCATACGTCTCTTTTCTACCGCTGTCAAACTTTTTTGTTCGCCCGTCGAACTTTTAAGACTGCATGATGTCTTTTTATCATTGACAGCCGAACGCCTGAAGCAAATACTT
Organism: Spirochaetota bacterium; assembly: GCA_020048755.1. Lineage (GTDB taxonomy): Bacteria > Spirochaetota > Spirochaetia > Treponematales > UBA12059 > SZUA-370. Next base: position 3,995 of record JAIFMD010000107.1, on the reverse strand, counting down.
GCTGAGGATTCTACCATTCGGAGTTGCACGGGTATCCAACCGGAGGCATATCAATATGGAACCTCTCGACTGGATAGTGTCTTGACGCTATGATCGGACTCCAGCCCGATGGAACTGCACAGAAAAGGCATGCTTGATGAAGACGGTATCCATAGACGACCAACAGAATGTTTCCACGACCGCAGGCAGGATATTCAAGATCATCAGGGATCATGGACCACTGCTCGGTACCGACATCGTGCGCAGGACCGGTCTGGCTAAATCAACCGTCTCAGCCTATCTGGAGAGGCTCCTTGCGGTAGGCCTTCTGCGCGAAGAGGTTCAGGAAAGCGGCAAGCGGAAAAAACTCAAGGTCGCAGAATCCGCAGGCTACGTCGTCGGCGTGATGATAGGTCAAACCAAGGTCCATGTCGCATTGTGCGACCTCGAGGCAGAGATCATTGACTCGCTGGAAGGCCCGATAGACCTCCTCCGCGAAACCCCGGAATGCATACTTGGCCGCGTGGTTGGCTTTGCCCGAGAACTGGAGCAGAAGGCGGGGCTCGGTCCGAGCGCGCTGTTTGGTCTGGGAGTCGGGCTACCCTGCCCCGTAGACTATGTCAATGGAGTTCCGGTCAATCCTCCGGTGATGCCGGGCTGGGACCGCTTTCCCGTCGCACGCTTCCTAGCCCAGGAATTCACCTGCCCGGTGTTTGTTGACAACGACGTAAACGTGATGACCCTCGCTGAACGGGACAAGGGAAAAGTTCTGGAGCATGGCCATCGTAACGGCAGCTTCATGCTGGTCAAGGCCGGCACGGGCATCGGTGCAGGCATCGTGATCGACGGAGAACTGTACCGTGGCGCAAAAGGTGCGGCCGGAGACATAGGGCATATCGGGCTCGACGGCGACTCGACGGTTTGCCGTTGCGGCAATACCGGGTGCCTCGAGGCAGTCGCCGGAGGCAGGGCCCTCGTCGCCCGGGCTGAAACAGCAGCCAGGTCCGGCAGAAGCCCCTTCCTTGCAGAAGCACTAGAACGAGGTGCAGTCATGACGCCGAGCCTCCTGGCTCATGGCGCGGCTTCAGGCGACGAGGAATGCATACGCTTCGTGATTTCTTCCGGCACCTACATTGGTGATGTGCTGGCAAAGCTCGTCAATTTCTTCAATCCCGAAATGATCATAATCTCTGGCGGATTGACCTGCCTCGGCGAACGCTTCATAGCCTCCATCCGCGAGTCTGTCTACCGCCGGTCAACCCCCCTTGCCACCTCCGACCTCATCATAAAGCAGTCGTCCTTCGTGGAGTCTGGCGGCATGATCGGCGCCGCTGTCCTCGTCCTCGACGAAGTCTTCTCCCACCAGAACGTTGGAAACCTCATGCGGGACCACGAGGGCTGACCTGCGTTCCTGGATTTGATATTTTATCGTTTAATAATTGGAAGATTGCCTCCTTATTATTACCATATGTATAATATTTAGTGAGGAAGACAGGATGAAAAACAGAAAAGCTTCATTGCCCCTCTTGTTCTCAGTCGTGTTCATGGACATGGTGGGATTTGGCTTCATAATTCCGTTGATACCGGATTACATTCGTACGTTTGGCGGTACTCCTGCCCTCGCAGGGCTCCTGATGGCAAGCTACGCATTTGGGCAGTTCTTTGCTGCACCTGTCGTAGGAAAGCTCTCTGACAGGTTTGGCCGCAAGCCTCTGTTCCTTTTCTCGATAGGCGGAACGTTCCTTTCATTGTTGCTGCTCGGGGCTGCGCGGTCATTGCCGTTGATATTTGCCAGCAGGATCCTAGATGGTCTGACCGGAGGCAACATCACCGTAGCTCAGTCGTACATCGTCGACATCACCGACGACAAAAACAGGGCAAAGGGCTTTGGCGTCATCGGTATGGCTTTTGGCTTCGGCTTCATCATCGGGCCCTTGTTTGGTGGTTTGCTCGCTACCTTTGGCCTGTCGACTCCCGCCTTCGTGGCCGCGGGCATAGCCGCGGTCAATTTGATGCTCATCCTGTTCGTGCTGCCGGAAAGCCTGTCTGCCGAGCGTCGAAAAGAAATAGCAAAGAATCCACGCCGTGCATTATCAATAAAATTGCTGCTTGAAACCTTGAGCCGCAAGGGAACAGGAACAGTATTACGCATGTCTGTCATCTATTCGTTTTCCTTTACCCTCTTCGAGAGCATGTTTGCCCTCTTCGCCGCAGAAGCTCTGGGTGTAGGTCCAAGCCAGCGCGGATGGCTGCTGGCGTACGTGGGTATACTGGTAGCCCTGGTGCAGGGAGGCGGTGTGGGCATCCTGGCACGGCGCTTTGACGAGAGGAAGCTGGCGGTTGTTGCCATTACAGTTGCCGCTGCATCACTGGCGCTCTACTCGCTTGCACCCTCGGTTCCGGCGCTGATGATCGCGCTCGTCCCGTTGAGTCTTGGTTCCGGTGTGGCCAGTACGATGCTGCGAACCTTGTTGACGAAAAGTGTACCCCGGGAAGAATCCGGTGGCACGCTTGGAATAGCAGCCTCCATGGACAGTCTGAACCGCATACTCGCTCCACTGGTCGGCGGACTGTTGCTGGCATGGATAGGCCCGCGCGCACCGGGCTTGCTGGCCGCGGTCCTGGCGGGACTTACCGCCTGGGTTGGATGGCAGAAGCTGGTTTCGGAAGATTGTCTGGCCATGAATGCTGCTGCGGGCGCGTGTTCCGAATCGATATAAGGCATGACTATGGAAACCCTTAGCAGCTACAGGCACATACTGGACAGGATGCAGTCGGACAAGGCAGCCCTCTTTTACCTTTCTTTTCCCTCCTGTGGTGTATGTAAAAGCATCCAGCCCAAAGTGATCAAACTGGCAGAAGACTACTTTCCGGAGCTACGACTGTACTATGTCGACATAGAAGCGGTACCCGAGGCGAGCGGGCAACTCTCGGTGTTCACTGTACCGGCGGTGCTGGTCTACTTCGAGGGCAAGGAAATGATTCGCGAAGCTCGAAACTTTGGGATCCAGGAGCTAGGCGCAAAGATAGACCGCTACTACTCCATGTTGTTCGACACGGCTTCGTCTTGAGCTAGAGCAGACCGCCCTGTTTCAGGAAGTCACCCCACGACTGACGACTGGACGGCGAACATGGCAAGCGAATTCTCCACCACCAGGTTGACTGGGAAAAAACAGATCATTGTACTAGCTGCCCATTGTGGATCCTGATATTGTATCCTGCGCTATAAGTTCCGCCGATCTTGGAGACTACCTGCTCAACGATCACGCCATCGCCGCCGTTGCGGGATCTGTCTTCGGCGCATCTGGCGAAGGACACCTCAGGATGGCATACTCGTGCTCGGCTGAAGAATGCACCCGTGGCCTGGAACGGCTCAGGACGGCCCTCGCGTCCATCGGCCTCAAGAAAAAGGCATAAGGAGTTAAAACGATGAAGCAGTACAGAGTAGCCGTCGTAGGCGCGATGGGCGCCGTCGGCACCGAGATGATCAAGACCCTCGAAGCCCGCAGTTTTCCGATTTCCGAACTTGTGCCTCTCGACATCCCGCAGAACGACGGCAAGTCAGTAACGTTCAGGGGCAAGCCGGTAACGGTACGGACAGCCAAGGAAGGCGCTTTCAAGGGAGTCGATGTAGCGCTTTTTTCCGCCGGCGGCGACGCGAGCCTCGTACTCTCTCCGATAGCGGCGCGCGAAGGCGCCATCGTCATAGACAACTCGGCAGCCTGGCGCATGGATCCGGGCGTGCCGCTCGTCATTCCGGAGGTAAATCCGGCGGCGCTTGATTCGCACAAGAACATCATCGCCAACCCCAATTGCTCGACCATCCAGATGCTCGTAGCCATGAAGCCCATCCACGACGCATACACCATCAAGCGCGTCGTTGTATCCACCTATCAGGCCATCTCGGGCACCGGTGCGGCCGCCATCGCTGAACTAGGCGCTCAGGCCAGGGCCTGGGTGGCCGGCAAACCCGTAGAGCACTCGGTGTACCCCGTGCAGATACTCTTCAACGCGCT
>JAIFMD010000122.1 GCA_020048755.1 Spirochaetota bacterium | reverse complement strand
GTCAGGACGAGGGCCTGCGGCACGGGATCGGTCATCCGGGCAACGGCGGTTTTCGCGTCGGCGGCCGAGTCCAGGATTGGCGCTGTCCTTCCGCGTATGTAGCCCACCGACAGGATGACCAGGTTGACGCCGGTCTCCATGACCGAGAACGCCACCGCTATCTTGAACAGGTTAGGCCGCGAGAGCACGCCCCAGAGGCCCACGAGCACGAGTACCGCCCCCGAGGCTGCGACCGGGTTGATCCTGCTTATCATGTCCAGGAGGTTCATGCGCGGTCTCCTTTCAGGGCTTCAAGGATGGCTGAGAGTTCCGCGCCTACCTTGAGGCCTATTGCCGAGTAGATCAGCGGTATCGCTCCGGCGCTGACCAGTCTGCCGAGTTCCCCGAGCGGCAAGGCGCGCGGGTCCAGGAAGCCGTAAGCCAGAAAAGCACCCAGGAGTCCGAGCCCCACGTAGGCCGCACCGGAGAGTGATTCCACCGCTGTCATCACGCCATGCGCAAGATGTGAGCGGGGAGAAGACAGCAGGTTGAGCAGCACCGCAGTAGCTATCACCACGCCACCCTGGAACCCGCCACCAGGGGTCAGGTGTCCGTGCATGAATATGTACACGCCGAACATGACCAGGAGGCCCGTGAGGAGCCCGGTCGCCGTCATGAGTATCTCGGTGGCCTCGGTTTTCGGCTCTTCAGCATGCCCGAGCCCGAGCCGCTTCCTGGTCAGCAGCGCTCCGACGCCGGCCGTGGCGGCGAACAGCACCGCCACCTCGCCCAGCGTGTCAAAGCCGCGGTAACTCACGACGATGGCCGTGACCACGTTGGCCGCTGCGAAATCTTTCGGTGAATCCTGCAGGTAGGCTGACGCCAAAGCCCCGGGTTCTGTAACCACGCCGGCTGTAAAGGCCAGAGGCAGCAACGCGAAGGCGAAGCCGGCCAGGGCCAGCATTACCATGACTTTCCGCATCATACCGCGCCTCCGATGCCTTCAACCGGTTTCTCGACGCTCTCAGACGAATCCTCGTGGTCGTGTTGCTTCGAGCGGGCCAGGGAGTAGAGGAACACCACCGTCGTCAGGCCGGAGCCGATGGCGGCTTCGGTCATCGCCACGTCCGGGGCTCCCATGAGGAGGAACACCACGCTGGCCGCGAGGCTCACGCCACCGGACAGCAGTATCGATACAAGGAGGCTCTTCGTCGCCATCGCGGCTATGGCCGTGATGATCATGAAGACGCCTATGGCCAGGATCGCCACATCAATCAACATGGGCAGCCTCCTTGCCAGAGCCGTCTTTCGCCGCAGCATCGGCGGTCTTTTCGTTGGCCTCCGCGAGGGCATCAGGTACCATCTTTGCGCCGATGTGCTTGCGGTAGCCGTGGGCTGCCCGCGCCAGCGCGTTGGAGCTGACCGGGTTGGTCAGAACTATGAACACGACCAGGATTATGGTACGCCCAAGGTAGTCGGGCTCCTGCAGTCCTATACCTATAAGGAAGAGTATCGAACCCAGGGTGGTAGCCTTGGTGCCTGCCTGCATGCGGTTGAACGCGTCTGGCATGCGGATGAGGCCTATGCCGGACAGCAGGAAGAACAGAGCTCCGACCAGGCTTGTGAACGCGCCTATGATTGCCATCATCACAAGCCTCCTTCGAGGTAGCGTGCCAGCGCTACGACGCCAACGAAACCGACGAGACCGTACACGAGGCCCACGTCGACGTAGATGCGCCTGCCGGAGAACAGTGCAAAGGCGACGATCAGCGAGGTCGTGATGATGGTCATCACGTCGAGTGCCACGGTCCTGTCTATTGCCCAGGGCCCTTTGAGGAACCGGTAGCCTGAAAGGACGAGCCCGAGCACGGCTATGGCGGTAGCGATGCTGAAAACCGTTTCAGCCACAGATCACCTCCAGATATTTCTCGAAATTGCCTACGATGGCCGCCGTCGCGCTCTCGGGATCGGTCGCCGCCACCTTGATCCAGTGTACGTAGATGTCCTCGCCACGCATTTCCACGGTTATGGTGCCCGGCGTCAGCGTGATGGAGTTGGCCAGGAGCAACCTGCCCAGCGGTGTCTTCAGCTTCGTCGTTACCCTGACTATGCCCGGATCTATGGGTAGTTTCGGGTGCAGCACTCTGAATGCCACATCGAAGTTGGAAAGCACCAGAGCCTTTATGAACACGAAAACATACGCAAATCCGTATGCAATCGCTTTGGGGGTGAGCCGCAGGTCTCCAAGGGGCGATGCGGGGAACAGTGGCAAGAAGGCGACGAGCAGGGCCACGACAGCTCCAGCTATGGCTTCCTGGTTGCTCCACGGGGCTGTAAGCAGCATCCACGCTACCCACAGTGCTAAACTCGCCAGCATCTTGGCTTTCAAGGTTCTCATAGTAAGCCTCCAGTACTGTATCCTTGCTTAGATGAGATAAACACTCAGGCATTGTAAGCCCTCTTTGGTATATGTAAACTGAAATATATAGTCAGCAATATTATGAACTTGCGTACTGAGCCGTATATGCATATTATTGAGCATGCAAGCGTAGCGTATGCAGAAAGCGCTGGCACATGTACTGCCGCGATGAAATGATCTTTGAGGAGGATTGTGCAATGGATACCGTAAAAAACATTCTGGCAGCCAAGGCTACCGGCGTAATCAGTGTAAATCAGGACAGCCCGGTCATCGAGGCTCTCGAACTGATGGCAGAACACAACATCGGAGCTATCCTGGTCAAGGATTCAGCTGGTGAGATCACAGGAATCTTCTCGGAGCGTGACTTTGCCAGAAGGATCATCATCAAGGGACGCACGTGCGACCAGACCAAGGTCAAGGAGATCATGACGGCCAGGATTACCTATGGCGAACCTGGATCCTCGGTAGCGGATTGCATGAACCTCATGACCACCAATCATTTCCGCCACCTCCCCATCAAGGAAAACGGCAAGGTCATCGGCGTCATCTCCATCGGCGATGTCGTCAAGGCCATGATCCACCATCAGGAAAAGGTCATTTCAGAGCAAGCTTTCGAGATCGGCCAGAACGAACGCCGCACTACCGGCGCTGTCTGAAAATAAAACGGCCGGATCATCGTGATCCGGCCGGCTCTTGTTATCTGTTTTTCCAGCTGTCTACTACCTGCTTTGTCCGGGCCTGCCAATGTCCTTGCCGTATATTGCAAACAAAACCGTTCCCATTACACCAAAGCACGTCGCGACTATGAAGTTGGTCGCCGGCGATATGTTCCACAGCAGGGCGCTCGACAGGGCCGCCACCGATACCACGATGTCGCGTATCAGGTAGTACGCCCCGAAGGTGCGCGCCTTGGCTTCTTCCGGTGCCAGGTCCATGATCAGTGCCTTGCGCGTTGGCTCGCCGAATTCCTTGAGGCCGCGGATGATGAACGCTACCACGAGCATCGGGAATGACCGCGAGACAAGCAGAACGAGCGGAAAAGCAGTAAAGAACATGAAGGTGATGAGCACGAAGCGCTTTTTACCGTAGGAGTCCGCCATCCTGGCTACGGGTATGTAGACAAGCATTGCAGTGACCATTTCTATGGTTGTCAGGAGGCCAAACTGCAGGGGCGTAATGCCGTTGTTGTCTACAACCCAGATGACTACGAACGCATACGGTATCTGCTCTGCGAAACGTACCAGTATGTCACTGGCCAGAAGGCTCCGGAGCGCCGGGTTGAACAACTCCCGAGTCTTCATCCGGGCCTTCAGGGGATCCGGTTTTTCTGGTTTGTCGTCGGTCATGTAGCGGCCGACCAGCAGCAAAGCCACCGCGCCCATCACAAACGCGGCCCCGAAGGCAACCCGCACGCCGACCGAGCGACCGTACACGCCTATGAGGATGCCGCCTATGACAGGGCCGAGCGCCATCGGTATGCGGCGGAAAAACGAGTGCAGCGATACGCCAAAACTTCGCTTTTCCTTGGGCACCGCCTTGGCCACGAGGCTCATGATCGCGGGAAGCGAGACGGCCGTCCACGATATGAAGAACACCGACCCGATGAGGACCGCTTGCCAGGCAGGTATCAGTATGACTATGAGGTAACCGAACATGGCCACGGCGGTGAACAGCTGCAGCGATTTCTTGTAGCCTATGCGGTCCGCGAGGTAGCCGCCGGGAAACGAGTACAGGGCGGACAGCAGGTTGTCCATGGAATTGAGCGCGCCTATGGCCCAGGTGCTTCCGCCGATGGCCAGCAGGTACAAAGGCAGGAACCGTTCAGCCATCTTTTCACCCAGACCTACCAGTATCACGAGCGCGAGCATGGCGGTCATGCTTCCGTTGCGTTTAAAGAAGTCCTTGAGGTTGAAATCACCCGGCATGCATCCCTCCTTTATATGGAATGATTATTATACCGGTTAACACCGGTGAGGAAAATATGGATACTTGCAGTGTCTTTGATTTTTTTCCGGGAAGGTTTACATGCAATCGATCCCTGCGCTGGTGCAAGTCGCTGTAGTATTCGTGCTGGTTGTCATCGCGTCTGCCCGCAAGATCCATCTGGGCCTCGCCGCTGCACTCGGCGGCTTTGTCCTGGCTCTGTGGCGCGGCATGCTGCCTCTGGCTGCAGTCCGGACAGCCTTCGCCGAGGTCATCAATCCCGACACGGTTCTGCTTGTCCTTTTAATGGCTTGCATCATGGCGTTTTCAACGGCAATGAAGAAGTCCGGAGCGATGGCCGCATTCTCCAGCTCGCTCGCCGCGCTTGCTCCGTCGCCACGTATTGCCATGGCACTTGCCCCGATGCTCATCGGCACCCTGCCCGTGCCCGGCGGTGCCATCCTGTCTGCTCCACTGGTGGATGCGATGGACCCGGAGCGGACCCGCAGTGCCGCCGTGCTGGCTGCCGCCAACTACTGGTTCAGGCACAGCCTGGAGCTGGCCTGGCCCTTGTACCCAGCCTTCATTCTGACCAGTTCGCTCACCGGGCTCAGTGCCGGGCGGCTCATGGCCCTCAACTTCTATGCAATGCCTGTGCTGCTCACCGCTGGTCTCCTGTTCATCCTTCCGCCACTTCGGCTCGTTTCTGCCGCAGTGCCCGGCCCCCGGGTAGCCTTTGGGCCGAGGCTGCGCGCGTTCGCATCCGGCTTCGCACCGCTGGCGCTGGTTCTTGGCACCTACATACTCCTCGACAGGCTCTGGAGCACTGTTTCGCCATCTCTGGGGCTCGCGCCGGCTCTGTCCGCGCTGATAAGCCGCTTCGGGCCAATCTACATGGGTATAGCTGTTGGCAGCCTGAAGGTGGCACTGAGCCCCACGGGATCGGGGGCCTTCAGGAACAGTATCGGCCTGGCTACACTCAAGCTCATAGCGGTGATCGTGGGCATCCGGGTTTTCTCCGTCCTGCTCGGTGCTGTGGGCATAGCGGACGCGGTTTCCGGTGAGCTTGCCGCAGCCGGCATCCCCACACTGGTCGCAGTGGCCGTCCTGCCGCTCGTAGCCGGCCTGATTACCGGGGTGGGTTTTGGCTATGTAGGACTGGCGTTCCCCATCGTGCTTGGCCTCGTGCCAGCCGGCGGATCCTTTCCGCGTGAGGCTGCCGTCGTACTCGGTGGAGCCTTCGGCTATGCGGGCATGATGCTGTCACCCCTGCATGTCTGCATGGTGGTCACCTCCGAGCATTTTGGCGTCGGGCTGGCAGCGACGATACGCCGCTTTGCCTTGCCGCTGGGTGTCTTCGTGGCTGTCGCGATGGGCTATGTGTCGTTGTTGGCGTTCGTGCTGGTTTGAATTATAGCCAATCAGCCTTCTGATCTGGTTCCGTATGGGTTATTGAGTCGATTTCCTGCAACCATGACACTTTCAGACATGGAGAGGGGATACCGTGCAATATACCGACATACGCGTGCTTCTGGCACGGAACATGAAGCGGCTCAGGGATATTCTGCAGCTATCACAGATGGCGCTGGCTGAACGGGTAGGGTGTTCCACCACCATGATAGGCAACATAGAAACACTGAAGCGCTTTCCTTCTCCGGAGAATATCAACCGTATTGCTGCAGCCCTGCATGTACCGCCCTCTGAACTATTTTCTGAAAATTCGCAGGCTGTCGGCCAGATTCAGACCGTTTATGAAGTCAAGTCACGGCTGGAAGCCAACATCAAGAAGGCGATCGAGGAAATATTGTCCGAACCGGAATCCAGCAGCACCACAGAAAAATAATTTTTACTTGACCCCGGCTCCTCAAGAAGCGACCTTTGAATGCATGATGAAAATACTAAGGATGTTTCAGCCAACGTTGTACCAGGGTGCCGCCAGGCGTAATGGCTATTTTGAAGGCTGGTACTTCAAGCAGACCTCCAACGCTTCAACGGTAGTCGGCAAGGGTTCCCGTGCCATTTCCTTCATTCCCGGCATTTCCAGGGCCTCCACAGGATCCACTGCCGGTGACCGCGCTTTTGTGCAGATGATAGATGGTGCCACCGGTTCTACGCGGTTCTTCCAGTTCCCCGTGGAGGAATTTTCGGTCCAGGACAAACCATTCAAGGTCAGTGTCGGACGCAACGAGTTTTCCCTCTCGGGGTTGAATGTGGACCTTGAGGATTCCGGAGGCAGCGTACAGGCAGAGCTCGAATACGGGCCGATGACGGGGCTCTCCCGGCGTTTTCCGTGGCCTGGCATCATGGGACCGTACTCGTTTGTTCCCTTCATGGAGTGTTACCACGGACTTGTCAGCCTGGACCACCGTGTGGACGGAACCGTCACCATGCGCGGTAACGGTTCAACCGCCGCGGCGCAGACAGTAACGTTTGATGAAGGGCGCGGGTACATAGAAAAGGACTGGGGCCGTTCCATGCCCAGTTCATGGGTATGGGTCCAGTCCAATACGTTTGATCCCGAGGTCGGGCCTGCGTCGTTCTTCTTCAGCCTGGCGCGCATCCCGTGGCTAGGAAGCTGGTTCAACGGTTTTCTGGCGGTGTTGTACGCTGGCGGTGTGGAGTACCGCTTTGCCAGCTACACGGGAGCCAGGGTTGAACTGCTGTCGTTTGACGGTTCCACTGTCAGCATCCTCGTCGTAGATCGCAGCAAGAAACTCGAGGTGTCTATACGCCGCAACCACGAAGGCTCACTGGCAGCTCCGGTAGACGGTGCCATGGACCGGCGCATTTCAGAAAGCGCCGATTCCTGGGTCCGTGTCGTACTCAAGCAACGCCACGGCGGCTCTGATCTGCCACTCTTTGATGCTGCTTCGGCTGCGAGCGGGGTGGAGATCGTGGGGGACGTAAATTCACTGCGGCCCTGAAGCTCAGTCTTTGACGCTGTCGCCCCCCGCGAATTCTCCCGAATACTGCTCTATGAGGCCATGGAGCTGCTCGGCAATCGCGTTTATTTTTTTTGTCGTCTCGGAGGTGTTGACGGCTGAATCGACGAAATTGTTGACACCCGCAGAAACCTCCTTGAGCGTCTGAATTATCTGGCTGAAGCCCATGTTCTCTTCGCCTATGGACACGTCTATGTCGGCGGTAGCGCTGGCCGCTGAGTCGGCGGCTTCGGCTATGCCGGTAAACGTACCGCCTATGCCCGAGGCTATGTCCCAGCTCTGCTCCAGCGCCACGTAGCCCTGCCTGGATACTTTGACCACTTCGTCCGAGGTTTCAAGGAGCGTGTTGACCTTCTCGCGTATGTTCTTGACGCTGGCCATCGTGGAATCAGCGAGGCGTTTGACCTCCTCCGCAACAATGCCAAAATTCCTGCCAGCCTCGCCCGCGGCTACCGCCTCCAGCGACGCGTTGAACGCGATGATCCTGATGTGCGTGGCTATGCCCTCTATCAACTTGACGATGCCCGTGATGGTACCGAGTTGCTCGTTGAAGGCCGCGATGGTGTCTATGGAGGCTGAAATCCTGCCTATCACGTCTTCGAGCTTGTCCAGAGCTGCTTTGACGTTGGCTGCTCCATCGTCGGCCCGCTGGGCCGTGACCTCGGAGTCGTGGCGTACCGAGGAGGTCTGCCCGGAGATCCGGCCGAGCAGGGCTCCGGAGTCTTCCATCGTGGAGACTATCTCCCTGACTGCGGCCGCCTGCTGGTTGCCGGTAAAGCTGATCTCCCTGGTTGAGACGGCAAGGTCTTCAGTGGCTGCCTGCAACGTGTCCGAGCCATCGCGCAGTTGCTGGAACACGCTCTTGAGTATGGTGTTCTTTCGTATCAAGTCGTCGGCCTGCTTGATGGCCTTGCGGGAGAGGCGCTCTTGCTTGATGGCCAGTTCCATGAACACGCATATGACCAGCCATTCGAAGCCGTAGATGATGCCGTAGGCATACGGGATGATGTTGCGCGATTCAAAGTACATATCATAGAGGCTTGAGGCGATGAGGCCGGCCATGCCGAGGCACAGCACGGCGTAGTTCCTGAAACCTTTTTTGACCACGGCGATGATCAGCAGTACGGCGCTGAAGACGAGGTTGGGTGTTATTATGAACTGCATGGCCACAAGGAAGGCGTCGTTCGTCGAACTGAAGTCCTTTTGTATCAAGACCCAGAGCGAGCCGGCTGCTGCTATGGCCAGTTCTGCTGCCTTGAGCCAGCGCTTTCGGGCCAGGATGCCTGTAGCTTCCATGACATAGAAACTCAGCGATATGACGCAGAAGAAGAAGCCCACGCGGCCGAGTTTTGTCAGCATCGTGTCCGAGGCAGCCTGTTGGTTGAACACCATGTTGGCATAGGCCATCGCAAAGAATCCACAAAGCAGCGCAAACCAGAGTAGGTGCTTCTCTTTTCCCTTGCCAAGCACGAACATGAACGTGAAGTAGCCACAGAGGAGCAGCCCGAGCACGAAGCCCGCGGCCACCAGCTGTGATATGAAGAAATTCCGCCAGAACACATAGTCTGAACCGGCGCTTGAATCGGTCAGTCCCAGTTCGAGCAGCGGCGTGCGCTCGGTGCCTATCTGTGCCACCACTTCGATGACGTTGGCCGCGAGCAGGTCTTCCCTGGACAGGTGGATGATGCTGGAGGCGTAGCGGCGGATGCGGTTGCGGTCTCCATCGGAGCCATAGCGCAACAGGAGCCTGCCGTTGAGGTAGAGCCTGAATGGATACGCGCTCGGACCTACGACCAGTACCGGCCAGTTTGGAAAGTCACTGCTGCGTGCCGAGAAATTGATGGTAAACCGGTACGTCTTGAGCCCGGGGTTGTTGCTCTCAGGCAGTGCTCCACCCGTATACGGCATCGCGCCCCTGCTGTCGCCGGGGTTCAGTGTCATGGACGTAATGGTCGATTTGTCTATGCTTGCAAGATCGGTGGTGCAACCCGAGAGTAGCATGGAGGCTACGAAACAGGCTGTTGCGAAGGTCAGGATACCCGTACGCGGAAGTTGGCTTGACCGGCTCATAAGGCTTCCTCCTTTGCTGGGCTCTTGGTCCTGTACAGGCTGTCATACCCAAAACGGCTGAGTACCTGCTTGAGGTCGCCTATGAGGTTCTGGAGTCTACCAACCTCCGAGCCGCTGGTCTGCATGCTGGAGAGGACCAGCGAGGTACCACCCGATATCAACTGCAGGTTCTGGAAGACCTGTTCAAACGCAACATTTTGTTCAGCAAGGATGTTCCCTATGCCTACCGCCGACCCGGCGGTGCTTTCAGACGATTGTCGTATCCGCTTGAAGATGTCATTCAGGTCGCCTGAGAGCCGCAAACCCTCTGCTATCCTGGTCGTGCCCTCCTCGGAAGCACCGAGGAGTCTGTCCGAGCCGTGCTGGATCTGGCCTATCCTGCTCTTGATGCCGACGAGGGACTCCACCGTGCCGTTGGCAAGGCGCCTGATTTCCTCGGCCACGATGCGGAAGCTCGTGCCGGCGGCTCCGGCCGACGAGGCCTCAAGTTCGGCATTGAAGGCTATGATCCTGGTCTGGTTGGCTATGCCGTTGATGATGTCGATGATCTCACCAATGGAAGAGATTTCATCGGACAATTCACCAATTTCGTGCAGTGTCTGCAGGTTGGCGTCCTTGATCTCGTCCATCTTGTGGATGGTATCCTGGACCTTGCCAAAACCTTCATCGACAAAGGCCCCACTTTCACGGGCGTTGTCACCGAGGTTGCCTGCCTCCACCTGGAATCTTTTTCCTATGAGGCTGGCACCGTCCATCGTATCCAGCATGTCCTTGACTGAATCAGACTGCTCGTTCGTCACGGCAACGGTCTGGGCAATCTGTGACGAGAACCGCGTGACCGTACCGGAGAGTTCGCTGGAAGCCGATTCCATGCGCGCCAACACGAACCTGAACAGGTCAAAGGCCCTGTTTATCTGGTACGCTGTCATGGCGTAGTCGTCGTTGAGGTCGCTCGGGACGGTCCGTGACGTATCGCCACGGTCAACCATGTCGTCCAGTGCGGACTGTATGATGCCGAGCCGCCGGGCATGGAACCACCTGCTGGCTATGGAAAGCGGCGCGACGGTCAACACGTTCATGGCCAGGGCCGCGACTATTCTCGGTGCGAAAAAGGTCATCCTGTCTGGATTCTGCCGTAACGAGACTACCAGGAACCATATTCCAAGGCTGGTTATCGCTGTCGGTATGATCAGGGGCAGTCCGGCGAGGAAGGCGGCCTTGCGGCCTGGTTTCGTCTCCTGCATCAGGGGGCTGTCGGGCGGTAGCCTGGCTACCAGTTCCTGCATCGTCCCTGAAACGGCATTACGCAGATAGTAGTAGATGACGATGCCCGTGAAGAAGCCGGCGTAGAGGCCAAAGGTGAGCACTCCTGCAAAGTGGGATACCGAGGAGAATGCCTCCCTGATGAGGAGGAGCACGCCGATTGCGGAAATGGATATGCGGGCAAAAACCAGGCTGGACTGAAGCAGCGGCAACCGCGCAATGAAGCGGTACAGGTCTTCGTCATGCCCTGCATCCTGGGTAGACGAGCGCCATGCGGAGAGCCTGGACCGGATCTGCGAGCCAAGAACGAGGTTGAACGGAACGGCCAGTATCAGCTGGTTGGCTATCATGATGAGCCCGGCACCCACCAGGAACCGCAGGATAGTGATACCTGAAAAGTCAATCATGAACCCGCCGTAGGCTATGGCGAGGGGCGCTCCTACGGCATTGGCGAACAGCTCGGTACGGTAAAACCGCCTGACAAGCGTTGCTTCTTCATTTTGTGCCTTCATTTTCATGGGTAACCGCCTCGCTTGCAGTATATACTCGAGTCGCCCCAGTATATGGCTCGTGCCGTATCCTGTCAAAACTCTGTTCTTTACTTGAGAAGCGTGATGCCTTGGGGTACTATGGAAACGCCGGAGGGAATAATGTCCAGAGTCAGGGGCCATGGCCTCGTACAGCATGTGATCCTGCGATTGGCCGTTTCGTCGTTCTTGATCCAGGTCATCTCGCTGTACTCAAGCGAGTTATTCAACGGAATCTACAACAACCGCTTCGATTCAATGGGGCTGGACTTCGTACAACGCCTTCCGTACGTATTCAAGCCCACGGTGCTGTTCGTGTTCCTGTTCGCATTTGTGTTCCAGATGTTCATAATGCTGGTGACACTGCGACCCATGTTTGACTACCTGACCAGGGGCGAGAACTACGACCGGGCCAGGCTCGCTGCGATAAAGCTACCCTGGCGCATCGTCATCATACAGTCGGCTACCTGGATCCTGGGCACTACTGCCTACTTCATAATCCGGAAATGGGATCCAGAAAGCGGCCTGCCGTTTGTGTTCAGCGTCTCCCTGAAGCTCGGGGTAGGTTTCATGGGTGCGATGATCAACTGCGTCGTCGCCAACATCCACCTCCTGCCGGCCAAACAGGCTTTGGCCATAGTCGACATACGACCTGGCGAGATAGACTACTTTGCACGGTACAAGAACCTGCTGGTCGTGTTCAGTTCAACGTTCCTGATAGTCACCCACTTTGTGTATTTTGCATACTTCCTGATACACCCGCACAACGAGCTGGCGCATCCTTTGCTGTCGCTGTCTGCCTGGGGGCTCTACTTCATGGCGGCATCGCTGGGGCTGGCCTTTGCCTCCCGCTACGAGTACAACGCGCAACTCAACTTCCTCAAGCGGCACATAGAGCGGCTGCTTGCCTCGGATACCGGTGCCGTTGGCGGCAAGATACAGCTGCTGTACTTTGACGAAGTGGGCGAGTTTGCCGACCTCCTCAACCGGTTTCTGGGCAATTTCTACAAGCTGCTCGATGAGATAGGCTCATCCGCGCTCCTCGTTTCAAACTCGGTGCAGGAACTCTCGACCACCACCAAGGAAGTTACGTCAACCTCCAACATGCAGGCAGCGGCAGTCAAGGAAGTCGTTTCTACAATGGAAGATTCCAACACCATCACCCAGTCGATAGGCAGATCCATCTCTGAAGTCACGCGCATTGCCATGAAGACCAAGGAACATGTGGACGCGGGCACCGGCATCGTGCAGGGCACGTCCAGCAAGATGAGCGAGATACGCAAGAAGAACACCGATACCATCTCTGGTATCCGCTCGCTTACCGAGAAGATCCGCGACATCTGGGACATCGTCGACATGATAAACGCCATTGTGGAGCAGACTCGCATCATAGCCTTCAATGCGGCACTGGAGGCCTCCACGGCGGGTGAAGCAGGCAAGAACTTCCGCATTGTCGCCGCCGAGATAAAGCGACTAGCCGATTCCACGAGCCAGTCCACGGCAGAAATCCAGTCACGCATCACGGAGATACAGAAAGCCGCCAACAACCTGATCGTCGTGTCTGAAGAAGGCACCGAGCGCATCCGCCAGGGCCACGAACTCTCGGACAAGCTTCACGCGGTGTTCTCGGACATCCTCAACTCGGCGGACATCTCTGTTACCTCGTCTGAATCCATAGAGCATTCAATACGCCAGCAGGTCAGCGCTTTCGAGCAGATACTGGTGACGATGAAGGAAATCTCCAGGGGTATCGACAGCCTGGTCGTATCGCAACGGCAGACGGCCAAAACAGCCGATTCGCTGAACAGCATGGCTGGCGCGCTAGAGGCCCATGCCGGACAGTTTGCCAGCACAGAGAAAGCGGAGCAGCCATGACAAGCGAAGAACTTGCAGCCGACCTCGAGCGGCGCTCTGGCGTGGTGGAGGATAAGCCGGCGGCTGGCATCACTGAACCACGGGAGCGTTTCCTGATTTTTGCCATGGGGGAATCTTCGTTTGCGCTGCCACCCTCTTCTGTCAGGGAGATTGTACCGGGGCTTGCAGTTTTTCCACTGCCCGGCTGCCCGGCCTATGTGCCCGGCCTGGTCAATTGCCACGGTAAACCCTACACCGTCATCGACCTGCGGGTACTGTTCGAAAACGAGCGCCAGGCTGCAGAGCAGTTCCTTGTCCTCAACCTCGACGACGACGACGTGGCCCTGGGCTGCACCGAGGTAGAAGAAATCATTGAAGTGGCGCATTCGGCCCTCTCGTCGTTTGCTGCCAACGACGCGGCAGGGCGTTTCTGTTCTGCCATGCTCGAGCATGCGGACAGGCGCATCCCCGTGCTGGCAGTCGCGCAGATACTCAAGGAGCTGGAGCACGACCTTGCCTGAGGATTTCTCCGCGTTCCTGATAGATCTGGGGCCGCTGGATGTGCTGCTCTGTGCTGGCGATTTCTATGGTGCCGCATCGGAACCCGATGCAGACCCTGCAGCCGGGCAGTTTACAGCCAAGGGGCGGTCGCATCAAAAAATCCTTCTGGAACCCATGCTGGAGCGCTTCTTTGCGCCAGAGGCTCCCGCTGATGGCATCGCTCCGACTGCATTCCTGATGAACAGTACCGATGGCAGGGCCTTTGCCTGTATCGTAGAGCGAAGTTTCGAGATGGTGTCCTTGCCCATAGCGGAATTGCGCCGGCTGCCTGCGGGACTCAGGCGCGGCAGGCCGGGCCGGAGCATCATGGCTGTGCGGTTTGCCAGTGAAAACCGTTTGCAGTATCTCCTCGACCTCAGGGCAATGGCGGAAGGCGGTTCCATACAATGAGGGTATTCATCGCCGACGATTCCATACTCATACGGAACATCGTCAAGGAACTCCTCGATACCGATCCGGGCATATTGCTTGTCGGGGAGGCCACCAACGGTGCGGACGCGGCCGAGCGGGTGCTTAACCTGAAACCCGACATCGTCATCATGGATGTGGACATGCCCATCATGAACGGCCTCGAGGCTACCAGGCTCATCGCGGCCTCCTCGACCATCCCGGTACTCATTTTTACCCACAACACCGAGCCCGAGTTACCGTTCAGGGCCCTGCAACTCGGCGCCGTGGATTTTCTCCTCAAGCCTGATTTCAGTGATGTCAACAAGCCCGAGTATGTCAGCGCCTTCATCGCGCGGCTCAGGGCCCTTTCCCGGCGCAGCAACGGCGGCCGGAGCATTCCGGGTACTCCAGATACTCCGGACAGTCCTGCCCCGGGGAGAACCGCGGCTCCTGCCGCGCACAGGTCTGCCGCACACGTGTCCGCAGCCGCAACCGCGACGCGTTCAAGCGGGCGTCCTTTGGCAATGACCGCGGATCTGGCCTCCTTGCCCCGCGCCTCCGTCGTTGTAGTCGGTGCCTCAACGGGTGGCCCCCAGGCTGTTTCCCGCCTGCTCTCTGACCTGCGGGCACCGTTTCCCCTGCCCATAGTGCTGGTCCAGCATATCGAGACCGGCTTTGACAGGGGCTACGCCGAATGGCTCGCCTCGGAGACTGGCCATCGTGTGGTGCTCGCCTCCGACGGCGAAGAGCCGCGGCCCGGTACCGTGTACGTTGCCCCGACCGACCGCCACCTGAAATTTGCCAATGCCCGGTTCGTGCTCGACGACGGGCCCAAGGTACTCAACCAGAAGCCGTCGGTGGATACGATGTTTGCCTCGGCGGCCAGGCAGTATGGCGAACTGACGCTCGGTGTGCTGCTGACCGGCATGGGTACCGACGGGGCGGAGGGCTG
>JAIFMD010000141.1 GCA_020048755.1 Spirochaetota bacterium | reverse complement strand
GGATCGGTAAAATTGAAGGTTTTTCCAGCCAGTTCAAACTCGCCGGAATCCTGGCGGTATATGCCGAACAGGCACTTCATCAACGTGGACTTGCCTGCGCCGTTTTCACCCATCAGCGAATGGACGGTGCCTGCCTTGACTTCAAGATGGACGTCTTTGAGTACCTGGACGCCGGAGAACGATTTGTTCACGCCTTTTATGCGCAGTAGATAGTCTTGCACAATCATCACCCCCTCCGCAAAAAATCGTCGCGGAGGGGAAGGTTCCCCCCCGCGACATTCGGTTCCTCAGGGAACCTTCGCGTCAAGACAGCATACTACTACTTCTTGCGGAAGTCCTGATAATTCTTCGGGGTAACGGGCAGGTAGGCAACGCGGACGGCCTTGGTGCCATCGGTGCTGAGCTTCCAGGTCGTGCCTTCGGTGACGGGCTTGCCCATCGCGGCGCGGACGGCCAGGTCGAGGGTGGCGCGGGCCTGGTTGACGCCGTCATTGAGGACGGTGCCATTCATTTCGCCATCGGCGATGTGGGTCAGGGCCTGGTCGAGGGCGTCGACGCCGTATAGGGGAAGCTTGACGCCGGCAGCCTTGAGGGCGTTGATCGCACCGAAAGCCATGCCGTCGTTGTTGCAGATGACGAGCTCGATGCTCTTGCCGAAGCTGGAGGTAAGCCAGGCGGCCATCTTGTCGTTACCATGCTGGGTCGACCAGTTGGGATCGGCCTCGAGAGCGAGCTGCTGGACCTTGATACCGGCGTCTACGAAAGCCTTGACCGATTCCTTGGTGCGGGCTTCAGCGTCGGGATGTCCCGGCTCGCCCTTGAGCAGTACGTACTGGACAACGCCGTCGCCATTCAGGTCCCACTTGGGATTGGCTTTCCAGTCAGAGACCATCATCTGGCCCTGGATGATGCCGGATTCGGCGGAGTTGGTGCCTACATACCAGACCTTGTCATAGGAAGCCATGGCTCCCGCCTCGGTGGGTTCCTTGTTGAACAGGATGAGGGGGATGCCGGCAGCCTTGGCCTTGGCGATGACGGCCTTGGCTGCGGCGGGGTCTACGAGGTTGATGGCCAGGACGCTTACCTTTTTGGTAATGAAGACGTCGATCTGGTCGTTGAGCTTGGCCTGCTGGCCTTCAGAGTCTACCATCTCGAGCTTGGCGCCGAGGGTGGTGGCATAGCGCTCGAATTCGGGCTTCATGACACCATTCATGAAATTGTCCGCGAAGCTGTAGATGTTCGCGCCGATTACTATCTGGCCGCCTTCTTTGGCGCCATTGGCTGAAACGCTGGCTACCGAGAACGCCAGTAGAACAGCGAGTACGAGCAGTCCGATTCTTTTCATACGTGCACTCCTTGTGATTTGTGAACGTCCCGATGACGTTCCTTGTTGTATGTACGGTACGGCCGTTCCCGCAAAGGCACAATATAAAATTCAACGTAGAATTTGTGTTTTTCCGCAGTTTGGTTGTGTGTCGCCACGGGTCACTGTTCGGAAATGAACGGCCGGTAATCAATCCAGATGTACGTACCGTCTTCAACCGGATACCGTGCCATGGATGGATCGATATGCCCGAGCAGTATTCCAGACAGCTCCACGATGGCTTTTGCCATGCTCAGTGAGTCGTTTTTTACGGTACCGTAGAGGTATCCTTCAGCTATGGACCCTTCAGCTTCCTTGAGGCCGTCGATTCCCACCACGGGAATCCAGAGTTCGTCAGAGCGGTCAATCCGGCCGTTGCGGTTTGAGTCCTGGAACATGCCGGTCTGGCGCATCATGCTGATCGCGCCCAGGGCCATCGCGTCATTGTTTGACACTACCAGTTCTACATTGTTCCGGTAGTCTTTTAACAAAGGCCCCATTTTTGCATACGCTTCATCACGGTTCCAGTTTGCTATTTCCAGTGCCAGCACTTCAACAATGAAACCGGCCGCCTCAAAACTTCGCAAAACTTCCCTGGTCCTGATCTCGGCGTCCTGATGTCCCTGCTCGCCTTTGAGGATGATGGCCTGGATCCTGCCGTCGTCGTTGCGGTCGTAGCCGTTGAGGTTTTCAGGCTCGCCTCCGAACAGCTGCATGACGAGCTGCGCCTGCAACTGGCCGGACTGCTCGGCCTTGGCCCCCACGTAATAGGATTTTTCCCAGAGTGCCAGATCGCCGGCCAGGGGTTCGCGGTTGAAGAAGATGCCGGGGATGCCCGCTGCCTGCAGCTTGCGCAGAACCGAGTGCGAGCTGAGCCGGTCTACCGGGTTGACTATCACCAGCGCTGGATTCCTGACCAGCAGGCCTTCAAGTTGTTCGTTCTGGATCAATTGTGAATTGCCCGCGTCGTACTGTACAGGTGTGAATACGGGGCCTGATTCTTCCATTATTTGCTTGGCGAATTCCTTGATGTAGGGATCTGCCTCGTTGTACAGGAACAGGCCGACTGATGGTTCGTCGCGCGAGCAGCCCATCATGGAAACGGCTGCCATGAAGGCAGACACCAGAACGATAGTCGAAAGCATGCGGGATATTGTCATGGTTGTCGTCCTTCACGGCCATCGACCGGAATGAAGATCGTCATCGTCGTACTCTCGTCCTGTACGCTCGATATGGTGATGTCAGCCTGCTCGCCGTAGTAGAGTTTTAGGCGCTGGTACACGTTGCGCATGCCTACACTCGGATGCTCTGTTCCACCCCGCATGGTTTCATACATTTCTTCTATTTTACTGTCCGGAATGCCGTAGCCCGTATTGCTGACGCGGAACACCATGAAGTCACCTTCGATAGTGCCCGTGATCGTTATGTGTCCGTCATCGTCACCCACACCATGCTGGATGGCGTTCTCCACAAGCGGCTGGAGTATGAGTTTCATGACCTTCATCTCGGACATATCCGGCTGCAGTTCCAGCTCGTAGGTGAACTTGTCCTGATACCGTATTGTCTGGATCGTCAGGTAGTTCCTGACATGCGATACCTCGTCCTGTACAGTTATGAAATTTTCACCCTTTGAAATGCTGATGCGGAACAGGCGGGCCAGGGCGACCACCGTCGTTATCACGTCCCCGGTCCGCTGGTTCTCCGCGAGCCAGACGATCGAGTCAAGGGTGTTGTAGAGAAAATGCGGATTGATCTGGTTCTGCAGTGCGCGCAATTCTGTCTTGCGTTTTTCCCGCTGCTCGGCCACGAGCCGGGCCATCAGTTCCTGGATTTTCTGCACCATGCTGCTGAACGAGTGGGAGAGCAGCACGATTTCCTTCTGGCCGCTAACATCGACAGGCATGGAGAAGTCGCCTTCCTCGATCCTGCGCATCACCTTCCTGAGCTGCGTCACGGGGCGGGATACCTGCAGCGAAATAATGCCGGCCACGGCTGCACTCACCGCCACCGCTACCGCGAAGATGGCCACGAGTATGCCGGAGATTCGGCGCATCGCCCCGTTGATCTCGTCCACATTGCTCACCGTCACAATGCGCCAGCGTGTATGGAGGAGTGTGTTGACATACAGGTACATATCGACGCGCTCTATGCTTGCCCGCGTTCCGCCCAGGTACAACGACCTGGCCAGGGCGTAGCTGGCTGCCGTCATGGTGCCTTGCGGGGGCTCAGACGAATACAGGAGGGCATCGCGGTCATCGAGTATGAGCAGGTGGCCGCCTTCTCCCAGGTTTGTCTTTCTGGCGAGGTCGGTGATGGATTCATTGTTGAGCTCTATGAGCAGTACTCCGTCGGAGGTAATGCCATTCCTGGTGTACTCGATTGACTTGGATACTGAAATGACGCCTTCGTCCCGGCCTCCCGCAATGCTCGATTCTCCTGTGGAACTGAAGTGGAATATTTCCTTGAGGTCCCGCGCAAGCGAGAACCACGGTAACGCAGCGACTGAATCGGCCAGCGTAAAATCGAGCGTAGGCCCGACGAGTGTCCTGCCTGCAGCATCGAACAGGAAAACCGCGACCACGTCCTTCTTCATGTCGGAATTTGTGCGGTACAGCTCTGCGAGCGCTTCAGCGTCTGTTTCCGTGTCCATATCAAACGAGGCAAACTGTATGTAATTGGCCGTTTCAATAACGCTGTTTATATAGCCCTCGAAGTTCATGACGATCTGCTTGTTTATCTCGCGTGATTGCGTCACAACCACGTCGTCGATGGTGCGGGAAAAAACCGCGAGGAACACGAGGCTTGTCAGCAGCAATATGACCGAGACTATGCCCATCGTGGCTATGAAGATGTTGAGGCCAATCGATATGGATGGCTTACTCATTGTCTTCCCGGTACTTCTTGGGCGAGACTCCAGTTATTTTCTTGAAACTATGACTGAAGTAATATACGTCTTTATAGCCGCACTGCAGGGCAATTTCGACGATGCGGTCGCCGGTCGTGGAGAGCAGTTCCCGGGCCTTGTCGATACGCACGCTGGTCAGGAACCTGACAAAGGTGATGTCACGGTATTTCTTGAAGAGCTGTCCCAGGTACGAGGCGCTGATGCCCAGCCTGTCGCAGATGAAGTCCATGGTAAGTTCAGGATCCGCGTAACTCTTGCGGATCAGGTTGACTGCCTGTTCAAGCATACGCTGCGCATTGTTGGCCTTGGAAGCGAGACCACGCTCCCTGATTTTACCCGCGATGCTGGCTGCCCAGGAAAAGAGTTGGTCAAGGCTCCTGATCCTGGTCATCAATTCGATGACGTCGGTCTCAGCCAGTTCGTTGATGTCTATGCCGGACGCCGCCGCGTAGCTGGCGAGGAGGCTGACCAGGTTTATTACATACAGATTCAGGTTGCGCGCATCGGTTGCATCGTGTGCGGCCTCCGCCTTGAGCGTCTCCAGCACAGCCGCTACCTGCTCGTCCGAGCCATAGCGCAATGCGTGCTCAAGACCCGCCGCATCGCCCTCGTGGAACGACACCGGACGGGACCCGCGCTGCCCGACCTGCCTGAAATAGGACACGTGGCTGATCGTGCTGAAGCGGCTGTAGGAAAGAGCCTTGCCTGCTTCTTCCCAGGCATCCCGTAGTTGCCTGAAATCCTTGTGCATGTCGCTTACGCCTATGTCGACCTGCACGGACAGGAAGTGTTCTGTTGTCCTGGCCATCCTGTTGAATACGACGTCGACTTGCCGCTCGAAGTCAAAGCCTTTTTCCTTGACCACGAAGACGAGGCCTTCGTGGAACGCAAAATGGTAGTGCTCGTATCCCTCTAGTGCGAGGAGCGCCTCGAGCCGTTCGCGCACGGACAGTTTGAGCTGCTCGAACTCGATGATGCCCCAGTTCTCTGGATTGCGCTCCACGAGTGCGAAGGCGACCAGGTAGCGTGCATCGTCGAGCGTTACCCCGCATTCCCGGAGCTGTTCGATGTCGTCCTTGAATCCAGATGCGCCCGAGGCGAGGAAGGACACAAAGCAGTTCTCCACGATCAGTGGCACGCTTTGTTCATAACGTTTCTGTATCTGTTCGCGGTTGTAGTTTTCGCGGTACTCGTCGTCGAGTTCTACCTTGAGCCTCTGGAGGAAGGCCGAGATGTCTTCCTGGGTCAGCGGCTTGGTAAGGTAGCTGCGTACACCAAGTTTAATGGCCTGCCTGGCGTAGTCGAACTCGTCATAACCGGTGATGAACCCTATGCGCACCGTAGGGTAGTCGCGCCGGATTATCCCGGCCAGCTCTATGCCATCTATGTATGGCATCTTGATGTCGGTCAGCACTACCTGTGGTGAGAGCTTCTCTATGAGTTCCAGTGCATCGTAACCGTTGCCGGCCGTACCCGCCACCACGAAGCCCGAATCAGCCGAGATTTTTGATGAAATACGGCCACGGACCTCGTCCTCGTCATCAACGAGTATTATCCGGTAGGGTTCAGCCACTGATGTAACCCCTGGCTTCCTGAGTCCATGACATCTTCATGGGAACGATGATGGACTATGAGCAGGCGCGGGTCAAGCCGAAGTGCGCGTTGCCGCCACCTTGCGGCCGTGGAGCCGGTACCGGGCGTACAGGCCCTGCGACAAAAGCAGCCATGCCACCATCCAGACCGCGCCTGCCGGATTTGCAGCAAGGTCAGAACTGGAGGCGAGCAGCACATGCACCGCGATGGCGATGCCGGCCAGCACCGTGATGTTGTGGAAGGCCCGCGTGAGTTTGTAGCTCAGGCCCAGGTGATCCTGGGCCCATTTCCTGAACTCGCGCAACTTGAGGGCTGCCGGCAGATTGATGGTGGCCAGAAACAGGATGGCGAAAATGGCCGCCAGTACGAACACAATGAAGGATACGGTTCCGATGATGGCCTGTGCACTGTCAAGCGGAAACCCGATGCTGGCCTTGAGCATCCTGTGTGCTCCGGCCAGGGCAAGGATTACCAACGGCATCGCACCGTGGAATGCAAGGAGGCTCTTGAGGCCGAGCGCTGCCACAACCCAACCAGGCCGCGATGCAAGTATGAACTGGTTGCACAACAGGATGAACGCAACCACGCCGAGCGCCACGGAAACAGAGTATGCATCCACGCCGCTGCTCGTCGCATTGATATAGAAAAAAGCAGGAACAACCGGAGTCAGGAAGTAGGCGATGAAGAAAGCCGCTCGTTTCATGGGAACCTCTTGCAGGAAAAGATACGCCATGAAAGCCGCTGTGGCAAGGAATCGCGCAAACCAGCTTTCTTTGTTCGCCTGTATCGGACGTAAAAAAAAGGTGATGACGGTTTTTCAATTAAACTTTACAATGCCAGCTATCATGCATCCAAAAAACCAATTGAGCATCACGGAAGTCGCGGCCATGACGCGATTCCTGCAATGGGGCATCATTGGCCTCATCATACCGGCAACCAACCTCATACGTCTTTCAAAAGGCCTTACGCTGGCCGAGCTTGGTTTCTCCGCTGCGATTACGGCCGGCGTCGTTGTCGTGCTGGAGTTGCCTACCGGAATACTCGCGGACAGGATAGGCCGCAAGCGCACGTACCTCTTGTCCCTGGTATTCCAGACCGCGGCGTATGGCACGCTGCTGTTTGCCTCTGGCTTTATTGCTGTCAGTGCTGCCTTCGCCCTGTATGGAGTCTCCCGGGCACTCTCTTCGGGATCACTGGAAGCGTTGCT
The DNA here is from genome assembly GCA_020048755.1 of Spirochaetota bacterium. GTDB lineage: Bacteria > Spirochaetota > Spirochaetia > Treponematales > UBA12059 > SZUA-370. The sequence goes on along the minus strand of JAIFMD010000141.1, from coordinate 7,885 downwards.
CATCGACCGGTATCTCGAGGTTCATGGAGAGGCCAGGCTGCACCGGCTGATGTCCGCCTCGAATGCCGCCGACACGCTCGGTCTGGCCCTCGGCAGCGTTGCCGGCGGTTTCATTCCGGGTGTGTGGTCCTTGTTGTTTCCTCTGGCCAACCGGTACCACGGCAACCTTATCACCATGCTGGCTTTGCTCCTCGTGCTCGGGATCCTTGTTCTATTTGCAGTCCCCAAGGAGGTGTCAGCTCAACGGTCAGGCACCAGGATCGGCTCCTTCCTTGCCGAATCAATAGTATTTGCGCGTTCAAGCCCGGCCCTGATGGCGATGTTCGTGATCGCAGTTGCCTGGGGATTCGCTTTTTCTGCCGTGGAAACGTACTGGCAGCCGCGTGTAGCCGATATCGCAGGCGCAGCGGACCCCGCTGGTCCCGACAGGCTCAATGGTTTCCTTTCAGCCGGCTATTTCCTTGCCGCACTTGGTGGAAGCCTCGCCGTTACCCCGCTGATTGAAAAAACGAAGATCGGAGCGGCTCCACTACTGCTGGCATTGCGCCTGTTGACCGCCGCGTTCATCGTGGCACTGGCGGTACAGGCCAGTCCCGGCGGCTTTGCGATTCTGTACCTCTCCATGTTTTTCTGGAACGGCATGGCTTCACCACCTGAAGCGACCATGCTCAACCGCCTGCTGCCCCCCGACAAGCGCGCTTCGATGCTGTCCGCCGTTTCTCTGGCCGTTCAACTTGGCGGTTTGTTTGGTTCTGTGGCGTTTGGCCTCGTGGTTGGCTCCTGGGGCATACCGGTTGCCTGGTTCATCGCCGCTGCCGTGCTCGCCGCATCGGCGTTGCTGTATCCTCTGGCGGTCTCCGGCCGGATGATCCCGTATCCACGAACGCCCTGAACGCTGCAGGAGGCTTATTTCAGTTGTCTCTTCTGTGGTAAAGTGCAAATCGTGGCCTGCTTCGTCGCATCAACCGCCAGAACGGAACGACGATTGCTTCAATCCGATCCTCACAGCCACACAAGCGACGACAGAAGGAAACTCACATGAAAACAATCGCTGACTACCTTGACGATATAGAAGGTCCCGATCCGGCACAGCGAACCCGGGCCTACAATGAACTTCTGGACCTGACCGAGGGTATCGTCGATGCCACCGGCCACTGGGACAGGATAGCTGCATACATGGACTCCAAGGACAACCACCTGCGCTCCATCGGCGGCCAGCTGCTCTGCGGTCTGGCCAGGAGCGACCCCGAGGGCCATTTCTTTGACTATTTTGACTGGATAAAGCGGCTGACCAAGGACCCCATGTTCGTTACCGCCAGGCACGTGCTCCAGGCTTCATACCGCATCGGTCTGGCCGGCCCGAAGTACCGCAAGCTGGTCCTGGACTTCTACGAGGAGCGCTACGACGACTGCGCCGCCGAGAGGAACGCCTCGCTGATACGCTTTGACATACTCGTCTGCATGAAGAAGCTCTATGATGCCAAGCGGGATCCCGCGCTCGCGGAACGGGCCAGACAGCGTATCATGACCGTTTCCTCGGATACCGACCGCACTAAATACCGCAAGGTCTGGAAGGATGTGTAGTCTACAGGGGGCCGATCCTTCAGTTGATCTTAAGGAGCCAGTCCACAAGCGGCTTCATCCGCATTGCGTGGTCGGCGCATATCGAGACCAGGTCGGGGCGCAGGATGGCCTCTGGTTCCAGGCTCCTGGCCACGCCCATGCCGGCGAAGCGCAGGAGCCCGGCCCGCGGATGGTCCGCGGGATAGTCCCTGGGGACGCGTTTGTACGCCGGTTCCTCGAAGCAGAGGTAGCCCTGGCTGCTCAGGTCATCGAGAATCGCGCTTAGGCGCTGGCCCGGGAGCTCGTCGGCAACCGCGGCACGATATCGAAGGAGCGTCTCTTTCGGGAAGACGTGCTGACCGCCATAGAAGAAACACTGGTCGGCGTCGACATGGAAGTAAAAAGCCGGCGCTTCGACCTTCTTGCCTTCACCCAGCCAGAAGATGATGCCCAGGTTTTCCTTGTAGGGCCGGATGTCGGGAGAGAACCGCACGTCGCGGTTGATTCGCATCAGCGAGCCTGCCCCGTTGCGGCGCGTATCGAAACGGATGGCCGGATAGAGTCTGGACAGCCTGTCGCCCAGGTCCGCGATGAAGGCTTCCGCGGGGTCGCGCAGTTCGGCTTCGTATCCGGAACGGTGTTCCTCGAACCAGAGCCTGCCGTTGTTCAGCCCGAGTTCGCGGAAGTATTCCTGTCCATGAGCTCCGAAACCATTGAAAGCCATCGCATGCCCTCCTGTGTCGGATGTTTGTACTACCATTCTACTGTGATTTGAAGTTTAGGGCAGCTGATTGTGTACAATCGATGCCTAGTTACTCGAAGCTTGTATCTAACCCAAAACGACACTGCGGGAAGCAGCGCTGATCGGCTTTTCTCCTACCTTCCATACCACACAATGTAGGGTTTACAGAAAAACACAAGCTTCGAGGAACCAGGGCACTTTATCAGGGCATAACCAATTATGATGAGGACGCCGATGCTTACAGGCAGTTCTCTCCCGGCTTCTTCGACCTGATCGTTGTAGTCGAGTGCCACGGCGGTAGCGCGGCGGAGGACTCGGCATGGCGGGAGATTCTCGAGTATTTCGGATCAGCCGCACAGATAGGCCTTACCGCGACACCGCGTGAAACGAAGTATATATCGAACCGCGACTACTTCGGCGATCCGGTCTACAGCTATTCCCTCCGGCAGGGCATAGACGACGGATTCCTGGCTCCCTACAAGGTGATACGCATCGGCTTCAACATCGATCTCGAAGGTTGGCGCCCGGTCACCGACATGAAGGACAAGTCCGGCAATCCCATTTTTCCCATGCGCGATGCCCCATTATGCATTAAGAACTGATTCGAGGCTGTTCATTTACTGCAAGGCATCCTTGCCTATTGATTTCAAGGTTAGTCTTGGATCTCTTCAACGGTGTATCCCATTGCCAGGAAACCTTTTTTTCTTTTTCCCCACATGCTCGCAAGAAAGGCGTTTCCAGTTTCAGAGTAATCATGGATTTCGATACTGGTTTTGCCTGATTGCTCGCGATGCAGGCGGCCGGCGTATTGCTGAAGTGTTCCTTTCCATGATATCGGCATGGCAAGTATGAGAGTATCGAGAGCTGGATGATCGAAACCTTCGCCTATGAGTTTTCCAGTGGCGAGAATGATACGCGGTTCGTCTTGGCTCATCGCCCCCAACGCTGCGAATGCTCCATCACGTTCCTGCTTTTTCAACCTGCCATGGAGCTTGATAAGAGTTTTTCCTTATCCTATCAATTTTGCAAGCATTTCGAGATGCTCGGTTCGTTCGGTTAGGACGAGTATCTTGCGACCTCTCTGATATGCCAGTGATATGTCGTCGACGATTCTTGAGTTTCTGGCATCATCGCGTATCAATATATGGAAAACATCTTGGATTCCTGCACCATCCGGCATTAAGGGGACAGAAAACTGCTTAGCAATAATTTTCATGCTTGTAATAGTGCTTGTTCCACGAGTCGCCTTGTAGCGGATCGGGCCGCATTGCATAAAGATGATTGGATGGTGGCCGTCACGCCGGATAGGCGTAGCGGTGAGACCAAGAACGTACCGGGCCTTGAATCGCTTTAATACTGATTCAAATGAAAAAGCGGAGAGGTGATGGCATTCGTCGACCAACACTTGGCCGTAGCGTTCGAAGAGCGCGTCGGATTCCCCGGCCCGCGCCAGTGATTGCATGACGGCGATATCCACCTTTCCCGATGGCCTTTTTTTGCCGCCGCCAATAAGCCCTGTTGAATTTTTGTCAATTTCAAGAAATACACCAAGCCGCTCCGCCCATTGTCGAGCGAGGTCAGTACGATGAACTATGATTAGGGTGCTGGTATTTCTCCTTGCGATAAGGGCCGCGGCTATGATCGTCTTGCCGAAGGCCGTCGGCGCGCAGAGCACACCTGTTTCATGCGCAAGCATCGCCTCAAGAGCAATGCTCTGCGTAGCGCGTAGCGTGCCAGTGAATTTTGCAGCAATAGGAGATCCGTTTGATCGCTCGTCTTTGGTGAGCGCCACGATTCCGTTTGTCAGAAGAAGGTCTTCGAGGGCTTCTTGGCAGCCTCTGGGAAGCGCGATATGGTTGGGATAATTATCCGCGCAGCCGATTATGCGCGGCTTATCCCATACGGATAGTCGCAAGGCCTGGGCTTTGTAGAACTCAGGGTTCTGGAATGCCGCGAGCCGTATGATCCTGTTGAGCAGAGCCTGTGGTAATTCGTCCTTGGCGATGTAGATGCGGTCGGCAAGCACTATGGAGATTGATTTCGGTACAGGAATATTGAGTTTGATACTTACAGGCCTCGAAGGTTCCCAGGGTGTTTCCGCCTCATCATTCTCGACGAAGGCTACATCGAGAGGTGGCTGTCCCCCGGAAGCTTTTTCTATAGTTTCATCCAGCGTGCTGGATTTAAGGGGCTTGAGTTCTGACAGGAAAGCCCACTGATCCGGCCACGGCTTAAAATCATCGTCAACTTGCCAGTCCGCAACGCTCAGCGAATCAGGCTTGTGGTGGTACGGAACAGTTTCAATTATTTTGGAAGCCTTCGACTTTTTAGCCGGACGAACCTTTGCTTCTGACTTTGTGGACGATGATGATCTGCTCATGGTGCGGGCAGTATCCCAGACTATTATGGTTTCGTCAAAGGTCTTGCTGCAAAATCCTTCGATACCTACCGGGCCAAATCCCGCAAAATCTGGAAGGTCGTGTAGAAGACGAGGGGGCGGAAGCTGAATCTGGCTGCAGCCCTAGCCCTTCAGCTTTCTGGCTTCGCGTAGAATCTCCTTGTGCTTTTGTTCCACTGTTTCCAGCCTGTGGCTCACCCATCTGTTTCTTGAAATCATGCTTCTGACTTTTTGTGAAACATTCATCGCCCTGAACAGCATTTTTTGCAAGTCCGGGCTGAGGCCGTGCATCGCGACGATTACATCTTCAAGTTCAATCCTGTGGAGCAGTTTTTTCAGATCCTGTATCGCCCATGTTTCCAGTTCATCAATCGATTCCATGGTTCACCTCCGTGACTAGGGTTGACTTCATATTTGAAGACTGGTTCCAGCATGATAACTTCTCTCACCAGTGATGGTGCACTGGCTGTACATCTAATGATAGTTGCAGTAACGCAACTTCTCTACTCATAAAATTATTGCCATATTCCGCTATCGGATATGCCAGCACGGTTTTTGCACCAGGTATTTCAAGGGATTCCAGCGAGATTCGGTCGTCCTCCCAACACGGAAGAGCCGTTGCTTGACCGATTGCCTTCGATGCGCATACTGCTCGAACCGAGTCCCGATGGCGGTTTCACTGCACTTGTTCCGGCCTTTCCTGGTTGCATCAGTGAAGGCGATACGCGTGAAGAGGCTTTGGAACATATTCGCGAAGCGATAGAACTGTATCTTGAGCGTGTTGTTGACGATTCCGCGCTGTTTTTTGGACCTACCGAAGAAGTGGAACTCGCCCTGTGAGCAACATCATCATGACCCCAGATCCTCGGTGCGGTACAGGTTATAGCCTTCGTAGTGGTAGCTGTCGTCTATGCCCTTCATGTATACCGCCGCGTCCAGGTACAGTGCCTGCGCGAATCTGAAATTACCCTTGGATATGTTGACGGTGCGCACACAGCCCGCAAAGTCGTAGACTTCCTCAAAGAGGTAGCGGTGTATCGTCGAAAGGGCTTTGAGACTGCCGGGTTCAAGCGAGTCGAGGAGTCCGCTCGAAAAAAGCCTGAAGGCTCTGGCCTTGCCCAGACGTTCTTCTACGCGTGCCAGTTCCGCGGCGTCATTGATGCCGAGCCTGTTCTCAAGCGCCATATGGTAGCCTCTTTTCTTCTCTATGAGAATTCCAGGTAAACCTGCCACTGATTCTGGCTGACAATTCATTGTAATACAGCAGTATACATCATAAACGGGAGCCTGGGGTCGTAGCGGGTGGGATACCGGGCTTCGACGTTTCGATATCAAGCAGAAAACGCCAGACAGGTACTACGTGTATGATGCCCGCTGCAACGGCAAGTTTTGTCTCTTCACCCCGGGTTACGATGGTAGCGTGGCTTATTTGTAATTCTGCCATGGCTTCAGCAAGGGCGGTGGTTTCGCGTTTATGGGTTCGTGGGTCGGCAAGGCTCTCGCAGACTTGGACGAGTGAGCATACTCGATTCGCATTCTGAATTATGAAATCCACTTCACGGCCTGTGTTTGTCCTGTAATAAAAAATTTCTGCTGAATTCCTCCGCAAGGCGATGTAGACAAGGTTCTCAAGCAGATGACCGGAGTTGACTAAAATGCCTGAACTGACTGACTGCACCAACGCGTGGTCGATGCAGTATATTTTTTTTGGGTTAACGTTGGAACGGGCAAGTGATGCATCGAAGATGCGTACGGTAAACATGATGTACGCGTCCTGGAACCACTCAAGATAATCGGACACAGCGGATTTTGGTGCTTTGTGTCCCAGTGATTTCAGGTAACCGGTGAGGTTGTTGATGGAGTACAGCGAACTGCAATTGTCAGCCAGCCAATGTGCCAGATCGGTTACGGCCCTGGGATGGCTGATGTCATGACGCTCGACAAGATCACGGAAGAGCATTGCGCCCCAATATTCCTGGTGGACCTGTATCCGCAGCGCACGGTCAAGCGCCAGAACCTCGGGAAAGCCTCCCGTTTTCCAATACTGTTCAAAGGCATTCTGGATGGTCAGGCGTTTTTTGCCTGACAAGGGGCCATCGCATGCAATGCCCTTGTAATCAAGAAATTCTCGGAAAGAAAACGGGAACAGTTCCCAGGAGAGGGCACGGCCACGCATCTGTGTTGCTATATCCTTGGCCAGCATGTGCGCTGAAGAACCTGTAAGGTATACTTCGCATTTTTCTGTGCGCATCAGCCGGTCGATGAAGGGTTCCCAACCCGGCACTACCTGGATCTCATCGAAGAAACAGTACACGGTCTGGGTGTTTTTTTTATCCGGATATATAGAAAAGTAGGCTTCTAGAATGCCTCCTAAATCTTCTTGTCGCAGGCTATGCAATCGGTCATCAAAAAAGTTCAGATACAGGATGTTTTGCATGGGGACACCGGATGCCTGCAATTTCTGCATGATCTGGAACATGAGGGTAGATTTGCCACAACGGCGTACGCCGATACATACCCCGGCTTTGCCTGGCAACGACGGGATTTCGAGCCGCCGGGATACAGTTGCCGGAAGCACGGATTCCTGGAAGTCAAGTAGAATTTCCCTGAGCATATCAATCATTCTGTGCCTCCGGATATAAATATTACCAGTTGACGGTATAAGCGGTAATAATTATAGCCGGAATAGGCATGAATTGGCAATAAAAAAAGCCAGATCTACTAACGTATTTTCCTTGTACGGCCGTTTGTCCGGCGAGAAGCGTATGTCGCGGTTTATGCGCATAAGCGATGGCTCAAGCACAAAAAGACCGCCCCCGGTACCCCGGCGGGCGGTCTTTGCAATCCCCGTATTAACCTGCACGCGCAGCGTGTCAGGTTCAATGGTGCAAGCGCGTTATCGCGGCCGACAGGCCCGCGATAACGCCCTGGTCAGTCGTCCGTTCTTTAGAACGGACGATCTGCCAGGTACTTATATTCTTTCCACTTCCGTTCCACGAGCGCCTTCTCCTTGGCCTCGAGCATGTCGGCGCGGGCGGCGTCGGCGGCACGGAGGGTGCGGAAGCGGATCTCGCTGGCCATGAACGTGGCAATCTTGTCCAGCTGCGGCTCCTTGGAGTCGATCTGGAAGGGGTTCTTGCCCTGGTCGATGAGCCTGGGGTCGTAGCGGAAGAGCGGCCAGA
>JAIFMD010000185.1 GCA_020048755.1 Spirochaetota bacterium | reverse complement strand
GTAGAAAATCTCGGTATCGGGGCCGCAGGGGCCGGTCGGGCCGGCTGCCCACCAGTTGTCGCCGGCGGGCAGGTACGCTATGCGGTCCTCGGGCACACCGACGGACTTCCAGTGCGTGGCCGACTCGTCGTCGCGCGGAGCGTTCTCGTCGCCCATGAACACCGTTACGGACAGCTTCTTGGGGTCAAGTGCCAGCCAGTCTTTTGACGTCAGGAATTCCCACGAATACGCTATCGAGTCCTTCTTGAAGTAATCGCCGAGCGACCAGTTGCCGAGCATCTCGAAACAGGTCAGGTGCGCGGGGTCGCCTACTTCGTCGATGTCACCGGTCCGCACACACTTCTGGTAGTCCACGAGGCGCTTGCCTGCGGGATGGGCCTCGCCCAGGAGGTAGGGTACCAGCGGGTGCATGCCGGCGGTGGTGAACAGCACGGTGGGGTCGTTCTCGGGGATGAGCGACTTGCCGGAAATGACGGCGTGGTTCTTTGACTTGAAGAAGTCGAGGTATGTGGTTCGTAGCTGGTCAGGGGTTATCATGGTAGTGGATAGTAATAATTCCACCCGGTCTCGGTCAATGGTTGCCCGGCTATGGCTTCTTCTGATAGAACACGCTGCGGTGGTAGCGCTGGGGCTCGAATTCCGGGCAGAGTCCGGTCAGTGATTCGGTTGAACCTATGATGAGGACCCCATCCCGGGCAAGCACGCGCCCCAGGTTTCTGAAGAGCCGTATCTTGTCGGGTTCTGTAAAATAGATGGCTATGTTCCGGCAGAAGATTATATCGAAGGGCGAGGAATCGACGATAGGCTCGAGCAAGTTTGCCCGCCTGAAGGTAGCCGTAGCCCGCAACTCATCGCGGACCTTCCATTTTTCACCGGACAGCTCGAAATGCCGTGAAAGCTTGTCTTCCGAAAGCCCACGGTCGAGTTCCATCCGGCTGTAATGCGCATAGCTTGCCTGGGCTACCGCGGCATCAGAGATGTCCAGCCCCAGGATGCGGATGTCATAGTTGCGCAAATCGCCGAGCATTTCCTTGAGGACAATGGCGGTGCTGTAGGCTTCCTGTCCCGTGGAACAGGCAGCACTGAGTATCCGTATAGGAATGGGGCGCAGGCCTGACTTGGTGCGCCTGTCGACGAGTTCCGGAAAGAGCTTGAACTGGAGCAGCTCGAACGGGGCCGAGTCGCGAAAAAAGGATGTTTCATTCGTCGTTATTGCGCTGATTATCTTCAACCGGAGCGAGGCAGCCATATCGTTTTTTGCCTTGTACAACAACTCGGCCCACCCCCCACAACCAGTCTCGCGAAGCAGGGTAGCCAACCGCGTCTCTATGAGGTAGCCCTTGGTATTGTCCAGATAGACACCGCAGATTTCATGGATGTAACGGCTCCAGGAAACGAGTTCGTCCTGGGTAATGGGTGCCGTACTCACGGGGCATGCCCCATGACAGCAGAAACCATGCGGTCGGCGATGGCTTCGAGTGGAAGGACAAGGTCTACGACTCCTGCATCTACGGCAGCCTTTGGCATGCCATACACGACGCACGTGGCTTCATCCTGGGCGATTATGTGGCACCCATGCCTCTTGAGCAGCCGCAAGCCCACCGTGCCATCGCTGCCCATGCCGGTCAGGATGACGGCCATGCCCTTGCCGGGAAAATGGTTGGCGGCAGAACGGAAGAGATAATCAACGGATGGACGACAATTATTCTCCATCGGGTCGTCGGTGATCTGGATGACTTTGGTATTACCGGGGCCGGCTGCAAGCCGCATGTGCCGCCCGCCGGGTGCGATGTAGATGGTGCCGGGCAGGACGGTCGTACCATCAACAGCTTCGCAGACGTGCAAGGCGCACTTGCCATCGAGGTTCTCGGCCAGCGACTGGGTAAATATCGGGGGCATGTGCTGGACTATGAAAACCGGGATGCCGAGCGTTGCCGGCAGGGCTGGCAGGAGTACGGCAAGCGCGTTCGGACCTCCGGTCGAGACGCCGACGAGGATGAATTCCGGCTTGCTGCTACCAGCTAGCCGTGCCATCCGCTCGCCTATGCCGTCCAGGGTTGCAACGCCTCTGGAGGCCGAAGACTGGGCTGCCACCTGGGCTGAGGTTACGGCCGGCACTGTTCCGCGAAGGATATTGCGGACTCCGAGCCGCAAGGAAAGTGTCTTGATCCGGGGCGCGAGGTCGGCGGAGAGCTGCGCACGGCTTTCACCTGCGCTTGCTGTATCAGGTTTCGTTATAAAATCAAAGGCACCTTTCTGGAGAGCCTGCATCGTAAGGCGCCCTCCCTGGAGCGTCAAGGCACTTACGACGATGACGGCAGGCGCTGTTCCCGAGGCTTTCAGGGCATCGAGCACCGCGAGCCCATCCATTTCTGGCATCTCCATATCCAGCGTCAGGAGATCGGGTTGCAACTCACGGACCTTCTGTACGGCGATCCTGCCATTGGAAGCCTGCCCCACCACCTCGACATCGGGCAGAGCGGAAAGCACTTCTGCCATCACGCGCCTGAAGAGTATGGAATCATCGGCGATGAGGACCCTGATCATGAGCCGGTTCGCTTATCCCACTGAAACAGCGCGTGGGGATCAACGATGGCGATGAGCCGTTCGCCCTCCCTCCACACGCCGAGAAGACGGTTCTTGAGGGCAGAATACAGGCTGGACGAGGACGATTCCAGCTGATCTGCATCCATGGATAGGGCTTCCGTTACAGAATCCACGAGGAAACCGAAGGTTTCATCCTCATGCTCCATGATGAGGAGGCGGGTCTCCGGTCCTGTTTCAACGCTGCCCAGATCCAGATGCGCAGCCATGTCTACTATGGTGACTATGCGCCCCCGCAGGTTGCGTATACCTATAACGCCGGGAGGCGCATCATGCACACGCGTTACATCACCTACTTTGACGACCTCCAGGACGAGCCGGGCATCGACCCCGAAATCAGACGAGCCCAGCGTAAATCCAGCGACCAGGAGTCCGGTATTCATTTCTTCGTCGTTCTGCATGGCGTGCCTTTCCTGTTCCGGCATTACACTTTAAACTGGCTGACCAGCCCCTCGAGCTGTTCTGCAAGACTGGCCAAGTTTATGGCACTTTCCTGAACCTGCAACCCACCAGCACGGATCTCGCTGGCCGCGTCATCCACGCCTGCGATATCCCTGGCCATCTCCCTGGAAACCGTCGCGGTCTGAGCCACACGCTCGTTCGCGTCCCGCACGCCAGCGGAGGCCTGAGCTATGTTGCCTGCTACGTCCCGCGTCACCGCAGCCTGTTCTTCAATGGCTGTCGCGATACCGGCAACAAGATAACCAACCTGGGAGATGACTGACGTTATTTTTTCAATATCGGCCAGTGCGCTTCCGGTAGAACTCTGAACCTCGTCTATCCTGGTTTTGATGTCCTCGGTCGCGGAGGCAGTCTGCTTGGCCAGCTCCTTGATTTCACTGGCTACCACCGCAAAACCCTTGCCGGCAGCTCCGGCGCGGGCAGCCTCGATGGTAGCGTTGAGAGCCAGCAGATTGGTCTGCGAGGATATGTCGGTGATGGTCTCGGTAACCTTGCCGATTTCCCTGGCGGCCTTGCCGAGTTGCTGCATGAGGGCCGAGACCGAAGCTGCCTGTTCTCCGGCATTGGCACTGATGTTCCGGGCTTTCTCGGAATTGGCGGCTATCTCGCCTATGGTGGCGCTCATTTCCTCGGTGGCGCTGGCCACGGATGCAAGGTTCGTGGAAGCCTGCTCCATGCTTACCGCTACCGACGTTGTGTTTGCGCTGGATTCCTCGGCGGCAGCGGCAACGGTGCCGGTCCGCTCCGACATGGTCTGTACACTCGTCGTTGTCTGGGCGCTTACAACGGACAGTTCAGTAGCCGAGGAAGCCAGAGTTGCGGCGTTGCCGGCTATCTGGCCAATGATGCCTTGCAGTTTCCCGACAAACTGATTGAAGTACACGGCAAGTCTGCCTACCTCGTCATTGCTCCTGACCTCAAGTCGCTTGGTCAGATCACCTTCGCCCTCTGAAATATCCTTGAGCATGTTCACGGTCTGGATGATAGGGCGGGTAATCCTGTCCGCCATGACGATCGAGAAAACCAGAGACAGAATGATCACTGCAGTAAAACTCAGGCCCATGAAGGCAAGTGTCTTGCTTGAATCCTGTTCTATCTTTGTGGTCTTCGCCAGAAGAATGCTGATCTCGTCTTTGACGAGGGCTCCGAGGTCATCGATCATCCTGGTAACCGGCTCCCAGAATACTGCAGAAGTAAAACCATAGTTGCCTGTGGTGGCTTTAAGCGCTACAGCACCAATGATGTGATCGACATCCTGCCAGTGAGGACTCTGCGGCAGGTCTTTCAGCAGTTTCTGGTTTTTTGATGAAATGATCAGACCTTTGAAACCAAGGTTTATACTGACTCCGCCTTTGAGATTGAGGACGGTGAGCAGCATTTCCTCCGGTATTGCCTGGTTTTCTCCCAGAATGCCTGACACAGTCGCCCGCAGGATGCCTGCGCTTTCCTTGGCTGCCTCGATCCCCATCAAGGATGTGAAGCCCTTGCCGATTCCATTTGAAGAAGGCATGTTGGCGATGGCACTCATGAGCGTAGCGAGCCGGTCTGTTTTTTCACTGTACAACCTGATGGCATCGGCAGGTCTGTTCACCGTGTTACCTACCATTGCGCGGAGCCCCTCGATGTCCAGGTCGGAAACTGATCCATGTTTCTTGTCGGACTCCTTAAGACTGGTAGCCTCAAGCGCCATCTGATACGGTGCAATAGTCTGATCCGTGGCCGCACGCTGTGCATCGAGATCAGCCCTGTTCAGGGTTCCACTCAGGAACATCGATGTCCTGCCGCGTTCACGCTGCAATTCGGTGACGAGGTTGCTGCTGGCCTGAAAGAGCACAGCATTCCTGGTCATACTTTGCGCGAGTGCCCGCGTTTTCATGCTTTCACGCACGATCATGGTTCCAATACCTACGATAAGCAGAAGCGGCACCATCACGACAACAATGATGCGGGTCCTGATGGATGATCCTTTTCGGGCTTTAGCAAGTGCCATGGATAGTGCTCCTTAAAGTGTTCTATGGTAGATCAAATTCTGAACTGCCCTACAAGGCCCTTCAGTTGTTCCGCCAGCTTGGACAACTCCTCGGCGCTGGACTGGACCTGTTCTCCGCTGGTGCGTATTTCACCAGCAGCCGAGTCGATACCGGCAATGTCCTGGGCCATCGATCTTGATACGGACGCTGTCTGCCCTACACGTTCGTTGGCTTCCCGCACACCGTTCGAGGCCTGCGCTATATTGCCTGCCACGTCCCGTGTTACCACCGCCTGCTCTTCGATGGCGGTAGCGATGCTGGCCACGAGATACCCCACCTGGGAAATTACTGACGTGATTTTTTCAATATCATCCATAGCGCTTCCGGTCGAACTCTGTACTTCACCTATCCTGATTTTTATGTCCTCGGTGGCTGCGGCAGTCTGCTTGGCCAGCTCCTTGATCTCGCTGGCTACTACCGCAAAGCCCTTGCCGGAGGCTCCGGCGCGGGCAGCCTCGATGGTCGCGTTCAGAGCCAGCAGGTTGGTCTGCGAAGATATGTCGGTGATGGTCTCGGTGACCTTGCCGATTTCTTTTGCTGCCTTGCCAAGCTGCTGCATGAGCTTCGAGACAGAGGCGGCCTGTGCTCCTGCTTCGGCGCTGATGTTCCGGGCCTTCTCTGAATTTGCTGCAATCTCGCCGATGGTGGTACTCATCTCTTCAGTAGCGCTGGCAACGGAGGCGAGGTTTGTGGAAGTCTGCTCCATGCTGGCAGCAACCGAAGAAGTATTAGTGCTGGATTCTTCGGCGGCAGCGGCCACGGTCATGGTCCGTTCAGACATCAACTGCACACTCTGGCTGGTCTGTCCGCTTATGGACGACAACTCGGTTGAAGAAGCCGCGAGTATGATCGAATTTTCGGCGATGGATTTTATGAGAATCCGGTTGGACGAAGCCATCATCTGCAAAGCCTGTACAAGATCGGCGATTTCTCCACGTTCCGCTTCAGCGTCCATCACATGATCTTCAGTAAAATCGCCGGCTGAAAGACGGCGGGTAAATTCAACACAATTCTGGATCGGACGTACTATGCTCCTGGAAATACGATATGAAATGACCGCAACCAACAGGATGGAAACTGCGATGATCAGGTATTTAAGGGTCTTCATACGGGCGTTCGTTTTTTCCATACTCATTTCACCCAGCAACTGTTTATCTACCGCCGAGAGATAGATTTCATTGATTTTTTCAAGAGCCCTTACAAATACGGGCGAAGACTGGATGACGGTACGCTGTAGTCTGCGCCCCAGAAGTTGGGCTTTGGTGCTGTCACCCGCGGCTTGCGTAGAAATCCTGTCGGCTACCATGCCCGATACTTCAACCGTGATGGCTTTGATCTCGTCGACGACACCCCTCAGCTCGAGGAATACAAGCGGGATGGTCTCTGCATCCAGCTCGCTGTGGTACTCGACAGTCCTCAAAAGCTGGTTGTTTTCCCGCAGGTAATATTCAGCAGTTCCACCTGCAGTGAGGACATCAAGGTAGGAAAGTACATCGTCGATCATCACCGACATGCGGGTGCCCATCAATTCAGCTTCATTGACACGCTCGGTTGTGGCCAGATTCCCGAAAACGGTTCGCATTTCAAGAAGGGATTTCTGCAGCATATTGGAAATTTCCTGTTCTGCCCTCAGATTCCTGTCCTGTACATGGATGTAATCCATGAAACTCGCGGTATTGCTGTAATCAAACCAGATCATGAGGATGATCAATGCAAAAAACATTCCGCTCAGGAAAAGGAGCCGCGTGAAAATTTTCATATCTGGAACCTCCGGGAATCAATCACAGGGAATACTTCAGAATCCGTGTCGCTGGAATATTTCTTTACCCACTGGCGATGTTGCAAATGCCATGAAATCACGGGCCAGACGAGCATTCTTTGAATATTTAAGCAGACCGAACACCAGTCGTTCAGCTTTTGCCTCAGGAATGTTGATGATATCCATGTGCCCACGGTTTTCTTTCAACGCCGCCGTTGCGCGCCAGTTTATGGTAGCATCTGCCTTGCCGGATATGATCGCGCTCACGAGGTCAACAGAATCGGTTGTAAAGAAGAGCACATTATCAAGGACATCATCCAGAAGTCCCGCATTCTCAAGAATCACTTCTGATTCCTTTCCAATGCTTCCACTCGCAGCTCTGGCCAGAATCACATTGAGGCCAGGATTTGACAAGTCCTTGAGCCCTTGAACCTTGCGGGGGTTTCCCTTTGCTACGACGAGCGCGGCTTTGTTCTCGCCTACTACGGCTGTCTCGATGACCTCTCCGGTTTTTTTGAGCTGATCGATGAATGATTCTGCTCCAGGGAAAAATATATCTCCCGTTTTGCTGTTCTGGATCAGCCGGACCAGATCACCTGATCCACCATTGGAGATCTCGAATGCAACCTTGTGGGTTTCAGCAAACCGCTCGGTAAGTTCAACCATGGCGAACCGCATCGTCACTCCGCAGAAGATAGTCATTTTGTCCTGCGCATATGCATTGGGTCCGATGCTTGCAGCCAGGCTGATGAGCAGGGCAAACCCGATTATAGATTTCTTCATATAGTTCTCCTTACAAGAAAAACGAATAAAACCATCCAGGATGATTTTTTCAGACCTTGAACTGACTGACTAAATTCTTCAATTGTTCCGCCAGTTTTGACAACTCCTCGGCGCTGGACTGGACCTGCTCTCCACTGGCGCGTATTTCTCCAGCAGCAGAGTCGACCCCGGCAATGTCCTGGGCCATAGACCTGGATACAGAGGCTGTCTGAGCCACGCGTTCATTGGAATCCCGAACACCGGCCGAAGCCTGTGCTATGTTGCCAGCCACGTCCCGTGTTACGGCTGCCTGCTCTTCTATGGCAGACGCGATGCCGGCAACCAGGTAGCCAACCTGGGCAATGACAGCAGTTATTTTTTCTATATCGATTACAGCACTGCCTGTGGAACTCTGAACTTCGCCTATCTTGACCTTGATGTCTTCGGTCGCGGAAGCGGTCTGTCTGGCGAGCGCCTTGATCTCGCTGGCCACCACGGCGAAGCCTTTGCCGGAGGCTCCGGCGCGGGCAGCCTCGATTGTAGCGTTCAGAGCCAGCAGGTTGGTCTGGGATGATATACCGGTGATGGTCTCTGTGACTTTGCCGATATCCTGGGCAGCTTTGCCGAGTTGCTTCATGAGTAATGCAACAGAAGCCGCCTGCGTTCCGGCATCTGCACTGATGGTTCTGGCCTTCTCGGAGTTGGCCGCAATCTCGCCAATGGTTGCGCTCATCTCTTCGGTAGCACTGGCCACGGAGGCAAGGTTCGTGGAGGCTTGCTCCATGCTCGCTGCTACCGACGTGGTGTTGGCACTTGATTCCTCCGCGGCGGCGGCTACGGTACCGGTACGTTCGGACATGGTCTGCACGCTCATCGTCGTCTGTGCGCTGACGGCGGAAAGTTCGGTAGCCGACGAAGCCACCGTCGCGGCATTGCCGGCTATCAAACCAATGATGCCCTGAAGTTTACCGACAAACTGGTTGAAGTATCCGGCAAGCTCACCGACCTCGTCCTTGCTCTTGACCTCAAGCCGCTTGGTCAGATCACCTTCACCCTCAGAAATATCCTTGAGCATGGCGACAGTCTGGCGTATGGGCTTGACGATGGAGCGGATCAGAACGACTACGATCAGTACGCTGATCAAGACGGCTACTACAGCGAGTACGATAGTCACCGCAAATGCACGCGTTATGATTTCCTGCAATTCAATGGCGGAAGCGTCCATTTCCATATGAAGGATCGCGGACAGCTTCTCCATGCGTTCCACATATGCTTTTCGCAAAAAATCGAGTTCATCATCCAGTGCCTTCAGCGCAGCTCCGTCGGCGGCCTCTACCAAGGAGATCCATTCTGGATATGCTGCAATCAAGCGCAGAGCCTGTGCACTGGCATCCTCGGCCAGGAGTAATTCTTCCTGCGTATCCATGATTGATTTGATGAGTTGCAGGTCATTCTCGAATTCGATCCTGACAGTCTCGTAATCGGCACCGTTCTGCTTGAGATCCTGATTGATATAGGCATCTGCATAGACGACATAAAGCCGGTCAGCCATCAAGGTACCTTCTTCGATGGTCGTCATATCAGTGGACCGCTGGTTGGCTTCTGTAGCGCTGGCGTCCAGCCGCTGGATGTTCAGCAACGCCACGGCTCCCATGACAAGCATCAAAACAAGCACGAAACCAAAGCCCACGGTGAGTTTGATACCAATTTTCATGTCATTCAGAAACTTCATGGTCGATTCTCCATATTTGCTCTGGATTCGTAGGTGCGAACACAGGACAACAGTTTGTCCCTGTCCAGTTTCACCTGATATTCGGTAATCCCCGCAGCTTTTCCGCGGGCAGCGTCCTCGTCTCCTGCGAGCGATGAAACCGCTATGATCGGCAGCAAAGCAGTACGACCATCGGCCCGGATCCTGGAGGCAAGCCCCAGGCCTGTAAGGCGGGGCATTTCTATGTCTGTAATGACCACGCGTACCGAATCAAGGTGCTGGAGCAGCAAATCCCAGGCAGCTTCTCCGTCAGACGCAGCCAGGACTGTCAAGCCGTCTTCTTCCAGGTATTTTTTCATCTGGGAGCGGAAGAAATCGGAATCTTCTGCCAGCAATACAGTTGTGGAACTGCCGGAGCGCCTGATCCTCTGGTCACTCCGGGCTCCAGCCCAGTCCGGATGCACGGTATCGACCAACTCGTACAGATCGGTTATGAGCGTGGTACGTTCGCGGAGGATGGTCGAACCTGAAATACCTTTCTGGCGGTGGGTATGCTGGTCTATCGCCACGCTCGTCTCGATGACATCTACCGGTAGTGAACCCAGCAATCCCACTTCATGGCCATTCACGCTGGCGACAAGAACGACCAGGTCTGATACACCTTCAATCGACGAAACGGAAGCAGCATCAGAAAGTGCGACCAGCGGCAGTGATAGGCCCCGGTATTGCATGGTCCGCAGGTTGCCCAGACGTTCCATCTGCGCTGGCTGTATGCGTTCTATACGCTTGACCAGGTCGAGTGGGATGGCGCAGGGTTCGTCCGGTCCGTTGTTGAAAAGCAACAAAGACTGCACGTCATGGCTCTGCAGTGATTCAGCCTCCGCGGCCAGTTTTGCGGCCCGCGCGGAACCAGAAACCGATGACAATCCTGCCTTGGCGGCAAGTCCTGCCACGTCGAGTATGAGCGCTACAGCCCCATCGCCCAGAATGGTGGCACCCGAGTACTCGCGGAGGTGTTTAAGCCTGCTGCCCAGGGGTTTGACCACGACTTCCTCAGTATCATGGAAGGCGCTGACGACCAAGCCAAATGACATGGTGCCCGTGGTTACCACGACTACCTCAAGTATTGACGCCGCTGCGTGGCGACGCTCGAGGCCTCCACGGACATACGGCGCTTCTCGTCCTTCAGGTGTTTCTGGCGAGCCTTCCCCGGCTTCGGCGAGCGGGTAGCGCGGGGAGCGCCGGTCGGCCAGCAAGGCTCGCCTGTCGATCTCCCTGCGTCCCGAGGTTGCATCTTCATACAAGGGAACCGCACCCAGAATGTCGGAAAAACGTGCCAGCGGCAGCATGCGGTCGCGCAGCAGCAGCACTTCGGAATCGCCTACGATTTCAATACGATTCTTGAGTTCTTCTGGCCGCAGGCGAATGAGCTCTTCTATGTTCGCCTGGGGGATTGCAAACCGCTCGGAATCAACTGATATGATCAGGGAAGGAATGATAGCCAGCGTCAGTGGCAGCTTAATCCTGAAGGTCGATCCCTTGCCGACCTCGGAGATGATCTCCACCTGTCCACCCAGACGGTCCAGGTTGGTCTTGACCACATCCATGCCAACACCACGACCCGAAACGTCTGAAACGACCTGGACCGTTGAAAGCCCGGGAAGGAAAATCAATGCCTGCTTGTCGCGGTCGGAGAGTCCCTGCACCTTTTCAGCCGTGATCAGGCCCTTGCGTATCGCCGCAGCCGAGACCTTTTCCGGATCGATGCCCTTGCCGTCGTCTGCTATCTCCACCACGATCATGCCGGCTTCGTGCCGGGCTTCTATCCTGACCTTACCGGCTGCTTTCTTGCCGGCGGCTATACGCTCCGGGCCGCTTTCAATGCCATGATCTACGGAGTTCCGCACCATGTGTGTCAGCGGATCGGAAATACCCTCTATCATTGTCTTGTCCAGTGCGACATCCTTGCCGAGGATTTCCAGCTGGATTTCCTTGCCAAGTGACTGGGAGAGGTCGCGGACCAGGCGGTTGAATTTGACGAAAACATTGCCGATGGGTTGCAGACGGGTCTGCATGATCACATCCTGCAATTCGGTAGTTACCTGATTGACGCGCTGATCGGCAGAAGCCAGAAGTTCGCGGTTGTCGTGCGCGATGGCGGAACGAAGCTGATTGCGGCTCAATACCAGCTCGCCGGCCAGGTTCATCAGGTTTTCAAGCAGGTGCACGTTCACCCGTATCGTCTCGTCGGCTGTGGGCTGGGAACCTGAAGAAGGAGCTTCTGCCTTGGCGGTGACAGATTTAACGGCGCCAGGTTCAAAAACGGCAGGCCTCCCGGCAGCCGGTTCTGCAGAAGCCGCCGGCACGGGAACTGATGGTTCAGTCGCGGCAACCGGCAACGCCGCACTTGCCGGGGAAAGAACAGGCGGCGTGGCTGCTGTTGCGATGGTGCTTTTTGGTTCCATAAGGACATGAATGCAGTCAGGCAAGATCGTGGACAAGAATCCACCGGCATCCATTGGCTTGCCCGGAGTTGCGATCACCAACCGCAGGGGTATCCTGTTTCCAACAGGGGCATCGAGGGTGCCTACTGCCGCATAATCGACAACGCAGTCCAGTACCTCCCCTGTTTCCGACAACTCGTTGAAAACATTCAGGATATTCAGGCCTTGCTGCTCTACATCATGGATCAGATCGCAATCGATCAGCGAGAGAAACCACCCTTCCCGCTTGACGTGGTCGAATTCCATCTGTGGCAACACCACCGTTTCGTGACTTCCCGGAACGCTCAGGGTAACCTGAGTCCGTAGAACATCCTTCTGTGCTGCCGGTAGATATGAAGATGCCATACCCGTCAGGCTCACCACGAGATCAGCGATATTGGCTTGCTCGCTCTGCCCCGTGTTGTTTATCATCTCCCGCAACTGGTCAAACGCGGCCAGAAGTATGTTCACCACTTCCGAGTTCGGTGCCATCTTGCGCGAGCGCACCATGTCCAGCACAGTTTCTGCCTTGTGGGCAAGTTCCTTTATTTTCTCGAGTCCGAAGAATCCGCTACCGCCCTTGATGGAGTGTGCTGCGCGAAAAACCTTGTTGACGAGGACTTCATCGATATTGGCCCCACCTTCCTCTATAGTCAGAAGGTCGGATTCGATGGTGGCAAGATGCTCGCGCGCTTCTTCGACGAATACCTTGAGTACCTCGTCGAGTTCATCGCCGAAACCGTTTTCATTACCCACGGGTATTCCCCGAAGAGATACTGGCAGCATGCAGGCGATCGACCAGCCGCATGCTCTGCAGCAGCTTGAGGATGTTGGTTGAAACTTCGACAAGGCTGATGGAGCCCTGCACCGCAGCAAGGCTGTTGCTCGCGGCAATCAGGAGGCCAATCCCCGAGGAGTCAAGAATGGCAGTACAGGCCAGATTAAAAACGATCGCGCTGACTCCATCATCGATCTCATGTTTTAGCGCGGCTTGAAGAGCGGGCACCTGCGCCGCAGTCAGTTTTTCACCGAGTGTTATCATGCTCCGTGCGCCATTCCGCGAGATTTCAAAATCGGCCATTGCATTACTCCCTTTCATTGTCTTGCGGATCCAGATGGTTACCTGATTGCCTTCCCTGTTGAACTGCATCCGGTTCGAATAGTGTGCTCCAATTACAAGTCCACGTCCCGAGGTATCGGTCTCCTCTGGTCGTGCAAGCATTTTCGTGCGCCAGTCGAAGCCCGACCCCTCATCGGCAACGCGGATGATAATCCAGTTCCTGCCCAGCCGGACAAGTATCCGGACCATCTTGTCCACATCCCGCCGGTTGCCGTGGAGTATGGCATTGTTGATGAACTCCCTGAGCAGCAGATCAACCTCAAAGGCATGCTGCGCCAGGCCCTGTCGTTCCAGTAGCACCTGGACATCCTGGCAGACAGGATCGACGAGCGCTACATCGGAATGAATCGCCGCCGTATGCTGAATCATCTACACTACCACCATCATGAGCACTATGTCGTC
Source organism: Spirochaetota bacterium (assembly GCA_020048755.1). GTDB lineage: Bacteria > Spirochaetota > Spirochaetia > Treponematales > UBA12059 > SZUA-370. The sequence goes on along the minus strand of JAIFMD010000185.1, from coordinate 1,824 downwards.
CTCTGGATCTTCCTTGACACTCATGGCAGTGATTACTGAAGCCACGGCATCGCAGGATGAAAATCCAGCACTCGCACGGCACGCTTCGACGAGACGGACGGTGCCTTCCTCTCGGGAACCTCCGGCCTCTACCAGCCCATCCGAGTACAGGAAAAGCAAATCGCCCCTGCTGACAGGTATCTCCATGACGCCGAAACTGGCATCGGCAAAAATGCCTACAAGGTCACCCTCCTGATACAGAAGCCGGGCCTCGCCACTTTTGGCCTCTACAATGATCACTGAAGGGTGCCCGGCGTTTACGAGTACAAGCTTGTTGCTGGAACGGTTGAGCCTGGCATACAAGGCGGTAAAGTAGGAAGCCGCAGGCAGGATGCGCCGCAAGGATTTATTGAGCATGCGGCAGATGTCCTGCGGAGCATAGAGAATGGAGGCGTATTCAGCCAGCAACGTCTTGAATGACGCCGTCCAGAGGCTTACCCCAAGATCATGGCCGCTGGCGTCGGCCACGATGTAGTCAAATATGTTGGTGGCAACAGGTATCACATCATAGAAATCTCCGCCCGCATGCAGAGCCTGGCGCATGTGCACCTGAAAACTCGCCTCGGCAAAATCCTCCGGCAACGGCATCAGCGATTGCTGGGAGGACGCGAGCCGGCCGATACGGTCCGCATGCAACTCGGAGAGCGCTTCATTTGCAGCCCTCAATCGAAGATGCGTCCGGACCCGGGCTATGACTTCTGCGCCTGTAAGCGGCTTCGTAATGTAATCAACCCCCCCGGCAGCAAAGCCCTTGAGCTTTGTGGGTATATCATCGCTGGCTGAAATGAAGAGTACTGGAATATCGTTCGATGCACCGATCCGCCTGCAAAAATCAAAGCCGATGCCATCCGGCAGGTTCACATCGAGCAGGATCAGGGACACAGGCCGGGTCCGTACCAAGTCATCAGCGCCAGCCAGATTCTGCGCGCTTACCGTTTCAAAGCCAGCACTCCTCAACAGGAGCTCAAGCAATGTCACCATCGTCACATCGTCATCGACGACTAGAATCAGCGGTGTTTGTCTTTCAGCACTTCTCGAACTCAAACCCGCCTCGCTTTCACTTGATGGGTATACCCATTCAACCAGAAGTGTCTCGTTATATACCGCAATTTTTAAAATGCACGGAATGAGGATTCCGGACGCAGACTACTCGTTGTCGGGATGGCGCTCGCGAATTTCGCGGATTCGGGGTAGAACCTCAAAAAATACATCTATGAGCTCGGGGTCGAACTTGGTGCCACCCAGCGAGCGTAGCTCTTCGAGTACGGCTTTCTCATCCCAGGCTTCTTTATACACGCGGCGAGACATCAGCGCATCATACACGTCGGCAATCGCGACGATGCGCCCCCACAGGGGTATCTCCTCGCCTCTGCGTTTGAGCGGCTTGTCGTCAGCACCCTTCCTGAGTATCTCGCCTGAACCGGGATCAATCCAGCCGGGATAACCGGTGCCATCCCAGTTCTCGTGGTGGGTCAGCGCAACTTCCGCCGCTATCGTATCAAAATCGGACTGCGGGTCATCAAACAGCCTGGCACCGGAACAGGTGTGCGTCTGCATTATGACAAATTCCTCAGGCGTGAACCTGGCGGGTTTCTTGAGGATGAGGTCGGAAATGGCTACCTTGCCTACGTCGTGCAGCATGGAAGCGAGCTTGAGCAGGTCTTTGTTTTTTTCAACATCGGCTTTTGAAATGCTGTGCTTGTAGGCCCAGCGCTCGTACAACTCAACCGCATATCCTGCCACACGGTTTACATGAGGTCCTGTTTCCTTGGGATCCCGCAACTC
>JAIFMD010000136.1 GCA_020048755.1 Spirochaetota bacterium | reverse complement strand
GCTACTGTTTGACCGTTAAAAGTAGCAGCATTCTTTTCGTTGAGAGAGGGGGATTCGAACCGAGTCCCTCGCCGACCAACGGGAGGAAGAGGCGCCAGGGATGGCGCCGAAAGAGGGACGAGGCGGGTTTTCGACGCGAGCAGGATGCGAGCTAGAAAACCGAATCCCCCTCTCTCCGTTGGATAAAAAGGCAACAGTTGTGCCTGAAAGGCAACTGAATCTCTCAATAGTGAGAGAGGGGGATTCGAACCGAGTCCCCGCCGAGCGGAGCGAGGAAGAGGCGCCACGGATGGCGCCGCAAGGGGACGAGGCGGGTTTTCGACGCGAGCAGGATGCGAGCTAGAAAACCGAATCCCCCTCTCTCCGTTGTAGATAATGGCTACTGTTTGACCGTTAAAAGTAGCAGCATTCTTTTCGTTGAGAGAGGGGGATTCGAACCGAGTCCCTCGCCGACCAACGGGTGCAGCGCGAGACGCGCAGCGCTGCAGGGTCCGGGGTATCCCCGGGGTATAGAAGTGCCGGAAGAGGGACGAGGCGGGTTTTCGACGCGAGCAGGATGCGAGCTAGAAAACCGAATCCCCCTCTCTCCGTTGTAGATGACAGCTACCGTTGTATGGTCTAGGCAGCCGCGTTCGTGGATGCTTAGAGAGGGGGATTCGAACCGAGTCCCCTTTCTGCTTCCTTCTTCGAGCGCCTAAATCCGCCAGGTCCGGAAGGAAGCAACGGCAAGCGGAGGGGCGTTGTGCCGTAGCAAGCCTGGCTACGAGCGCTCGAGGTTTTTTTACCCGCCGTCTTGCCTTGCTCAACCCGCCGTGCTATCCTCCCGGACATGCCTTATGAGATGACCGCCACGCGCAAGCGCCCCCAGACCTTCGATGATCTGGCCGGGCAGGACTTCGTGTCCACCACGCTCCGCGCTTCAATCGCGAGCGGACGCATCGCCCATGCCTATCTGTTTTCCGGTCCCCGGGGTTGCGGAAAAACGAGTACGGCCAGGATACTCGCACGCTCGCTGAACTGCGAAAAAGGACCTACAGACAAGCCGTGTGGCGTCTGCGATTCCTGCACGTCGATTGCGCGGGGATCATCCCTGGACGTGATTGAAATAGACGGTGCCTCCAACACGTCGGTAGAAAACGTCAGGCAGATCAAGGATGAGGTTCTTTTTCCGCCAAATTCGTCGAAGTACAAGATTTATATAATCGACGAAGTGCACATGCTGTCCAATAGCGCCTTCAATGCCCTCCTCAAGACAATCGAAGAGCCTCCACCCTATATCGTGTTCATGTTCGCCACGACCGAGTTGCATAAGGTACCGGCTACAATCAAGAGTCGCTGCCAGCAGTTCAACTTCAGGCTGTTCTCGCTTGATGTGATCAGGGACCTCCTGCGGAGTGCCGCTCAAGACATCGCGGTAGAAGCCGATGATGAAGCCCTCCTGTGGATAGCCCGCGAGGCAACCGGTTCTATGCGCGACGCGTATACGCTGTTTGACCAGGTGGCTTCCTTCTCGGAAGGGCGCATCACCGCTGCCAAGATACGGGACAAGCTGGGGCTCGTCGGCAGCGAACGCCTCGGGGCATTGATGAGCCTCGCGGTAGCCGGCAACCGCAAAGGCGCGCTCGAAATGCTCGATGCAATCCTTGCGTCCGGTGTATCCGTGGAGCAATTTGCCTCGGATCTGGTCTCGTATGCCCGCTCGTTGTTGTTCATCACCAGCGGTGTTGAAAAAGAAGCCCTGCTCGGTGCACCGCGTGCCTCGTTCCCTGAAGACATCGTATCCGGTCTCGATGCGCCCAGGCTGGAGCGTATCCTCGCGGGCCTGTTTGACCTGTACCGGGATATGCGTTATAGCGTGAATCCGCGCTGGGAACTTGAGCTTGCAGTCTCCAGGATCTGTGCGATCGGTGATTTTGTAGCTCCATCAGAGCTGGCTCGTACGATACGCGCCATGAAGACCGCCATTGTAGATGGTCAGGCTCCGGGCAGCTTCGCCGTTGGTTCGGCCATCGGTTCGGTGCTGCATGGAACAAGTTCTGCCGCAACCTTGCATGTGCCCGCACGGGACGAAAAGCCGGTCGCGCCAGTTTCGGTTGCAGCGGTGTCCCCGGGTATGCAATCCGAGCCTGATGCTCCAGAGAGCGAAGCCCGCGGGGCATCTGGAGCTGACCGGGACGATGGTATCGATCCGGTAGCACTCAAGGCGGCCTTGCTGGCCGCAGTCGGCCAGAAAAGGGTTGTCCTGTCTACCTGCCTCGAGCGTTCAGGACCCTGGACCATAGAAGGCGACAAGCTCGTGATACCCTGCCTCAATGGTTACGATGCCGGGGCGGTGCTCGCTGAAACCGGGTTGCTCGCAAAAAGGGTCATGGAAATAGCGGGCCGGTCGCTCCGCATAGAACCGCGGGCTGCCGAGGTTGCGCCTCGACAGGCTCCCGCCGCCAGGAGTGACGATGACGACGATTCCGATGACGGGGATGATGGGCCGGCTGATCCTGTAGGAATTGTCGAGAAAGTATTCCGCGGCAAGCGGTCCGGTGGAGCCCGCCCCTCGTCCGGCAGGGGCGAGCAAGCTACAGAAACTGAACGGGGTGAATCATGGATCTGAACGATGTTATGAAAATGCTCAAGGATCCACAGGCTCTGCAGAAGCAGGCCCAGGAAGCCCAGGCCAGGATGGCCGCACTCAGTGTCGTCGGAGTGGCTGGCGGCGGCATGGTCCGGATGACGATGAATGGCACGATGGATCTGCTGAACGTCGAGATAGCCCCCGAGGTAATCGACCCGAGCGATCCGGGCATGCTCAAAGACCTGCTCAAGGCCGCGCACAATGACGCTGTTTACAGGATACGCGAGGCGATGCAGGCTGATGTAGCCAGGTCGATGGGGCCGCTGGCGGGTCTGGCAGGGCTCGGTACATGAAGGCGCTTGAGGAGCTGGTTGGCATCCTGGCCCGGTTGCCAGGCATCGGGCGCAAGAGCGCGGCCCGCATCGCCTTCCATATACTCAAATCAGACGACCAGTACGTTGCACTGCTTTCCGAGAGGATAGGAGCGCTCAAGGAGCGGGTCAGGTTCTGCTCCATCTGTGGTTCCTACACCGAAGAAGATCCCTGCGCCGTGTGCAGTTCTCCGGTGCGGGACCGAAGCGTAATCTGTGTCGTAGAACAGGCGCAGGACGTGCTTACCATAGAGGCGTCGCACGAGTACCGGGGCGTGTACCATGTGCTCGGAGCACTGATTTCCCCGCTCGACGGCATCGGGCCCGATGCGCTCAGGCTGGACAGACTGGTCGACCGGGTCCGTAACCAGGGCGCCAACGAGGTCGTGATTGCCACAAATCCCACGGTAGAAGGTGATACGACGGCCCTGTACATCAAGAAGGTGCTTGAGGGTACCGGGGCGAGGGTTACGAGGCTGGCTACGGGCATCCCGGTGGGTGGCGACCTGGAATATGCCGACAAGCTGACGCTGGCCCGATCCTTCAGGGGACGCGTGGTCCTCTGACCGTACTTATTTCTCTATCTTCCTGAAGCACGACTCGATGATGCCGTCCAGGTTGTCGATGTCGAAACCGAGTTCGCGAATCCTGGTCCTGTGCTCCGAGATTTGCCAGTTCATGTACGCGTTTGCATAATTCCGCTCCATGAAATCGTATACGGTGTTCTCGGCCTTGTTGGCGTCGTCGCCAAAGGCCACACCGGGTTTCAGCCGGCCCTTTGCGAGGGCCGTGTGGATGTGGCTGCGTACCTTTGACAGGAAAATTTCCCTGTATACATCGTAAGCTCGTCCCGACAGGCGCTTGATCTTGTCGCTGATCGAACCCGTCGCCTTGATCTCGGGTACCACATCCTTCTGGGGGCGTTCCCGCTGTAAGGGTGTGGTTGCGGGAGCACGGACCAGTTTTCGCTGAGGCGGGGCGGTTCTGGCTTGCCCGGGTCCGGATTGCTGGATTGTCTTTGTCTGCTCCGCGACAGGCGTGGTCCGAGGCTGGCTGGCTTTCTGGATTGACGCCCGGGCTTGTGGTCGAACTTGAGCCTCTGGTCGAACTTGAACCCTGGGTAACTCTTGCTTCCCGGATTGTGCCGCTGTCCGCTGCGCGGCCTGGTGGATGACCTGCTGGGCTGCCGCAAGGCCGTACAGGCTTGCCTTTATCCTGCGCCAGGAAGCCTGCATGTACAGGTCTCCCTGAACCGTGTAGTTGTACCGTGTCGCGATGGTCGTAGATACCATGGTCAGGATGTCGTCGTCCTGGTACTTCCTGTTCCTGCCGGTCTTTATGGCCTTGAACACCTCATGGTTCTTCGTGCCGTACTTGCGGGAATAGAGCCAGACTATGCGCTCGAAGGCAGGATCGTCCGCCCGGAGCCAGTATTTGTGGCAATAGGCGAGCACGACGTCTTCGTCACGCTCGATGCCTGCGGGAATCTCTATGCGCTTGATGTCGGCCTGGTCGAATTCAATCCGGGAGAGGTCGAAGAAGTTTTTCTTTTCAGCTTCATGCTCGCGGCGTTTTCTGGATTCTTCCGATGCCAGGCTCGCCGCAATAAAATCAGTGGGCGTGTCCTCGTCAATCGAGGCCTGGTCGTAGAATTCGCCAAGCAGGAATGCCACACGCTCTGTTTCAGCTTTTTTGTGGCCAAGGAGCTTGGCGTAATCCGCATAGGTTGTAGCCATGTGCCGCGCGGCATCGGCATTGTCTGGCAGGAGTCTTGCAACACGTTCCACCGCCTTGAGCACCGCATAGGTTTCCCTCAGTGGTACACCGGAAAGCGGGGCGACAATAGCGTCTATGTTGCCACAAAGCCGCTCGATGATCTCGTCAGCGCGTTCAGCAAGGAGACCGTGAAGGAATTCAGAGAATGCCGGGGAGTGGGTCCTGTAGAGTTTAAGCAGTATCACGCGCTTCGAGCATCCTGCCCGACGCGCGCAGATCGAAGTAGCGTTCTATGTCTGGATCCTCGCCGTAGCGGAGTTCCGGAAAGACGCGCTCGAGTATCAATTCCCGGACGTCGGCGGTTCGATGTTCCATTCCGCCGGCATTATACGCGGGCTTAGGCCGGGATTCAAGCGACATTTGTCAGAGTACCCGTGTGATTTAAAAAAGGAGGGACCGCCCTTCCTGGGCGGTCCCCGTCACGTCCGCGCGGCCACGGCCTACTGGAGGAGCTGTAGGACCTGCTGGGTCTTCTGATTGGCCTGGGCGAGCATGGCGTTGCCGGCCTGCGACAGGATCTGG
>JAIFMD010000151.1 GCA_020048755.1 Spirochaetota bacterium | reverse complement strand
AGGCAGCCAAGAATGCAGGCACGGTTCAGTATAAGTGGCTTGCGCCCCTTCCCGTAGCTGCCTAAGGCAGTCAAAGTCTTGCCGCTGCCCGCCATCTGTTCTTTATAAGATTCCACAGAGAGCTTTTGAGCGGGAAAGAGATTCTCTATGAATGCCGGAGCGTCTTTCAAGGAAAAGGGAATCACGGGCATAGCTTACTTCCTATAGTTTGATGGTAAAGGGAACATGACGGCCGGCCAGATGTGCCGCAGTTCCGGCATTGGCGTGGGGATCAAGTGCCCGGAGATTACGCCGTACTGTGTCTTTCAGGTTCTGCGGTGAGATTATGGAGTACTCACCGCGTCTACCTCTTGACTGCTCAAAGTGAAGCACGCAGGTGACATTCCGCATCTTCGAGAAATATTGTTTGTTTCCAGTATCGGCCCCGGTTGCTACCTGGTCGCTGATTTGGAGGGCTCCCAATAGCGAAAGCGTTTCGCGGCATTTACGCGCAAACTCCTGGCCTATCTCGCTTGGCTTGGTGCGCGCATGAAGGCGGTAATCTTTGATTTCAAGTAGCCACAAGCGTTTTTCATGCAAATCGAAGGCGACGAAATCTATTTCCGCGTTTCCTTCACCACCGTTCTCGATTGCGAAGCTTTGCCACTGTTTGGAATAGAAGGAGGACTCCTCCGGTCTGAATACAATGCAGTGGTCTGGAAAGCCGTATGCTGTCGATCCTTCATAATAAGTGTTTGGCATGATTATGGCAGCTCCAAATACCGGTCGCCCTGCTCAAGTTCCGCATCCAGGCTGGCGACAGGATCGACGTCTTCAAGCACGTCGCTTTGCGAAACCCTGACGACATCGTCGACAAGTGAAAGGGCGATGAATCGCGCCGGTATCTTCGCCGACTTCCTTGCCCGGGCGATGGTCAACTCCCGCAACAGGTACAGACTATGTGTTGCCAGGACTATCTGTACGCCTTTTTCCGTCAGATCAACCAATGCTTCAGCCAAATCTTTCATCAGTTTGGGGTTAAGGTTGACTTCCGGTTCATCCCAGAAGAGCAGGGATTTATTTCTCAATAGGTCAGCAGTGCGATCTTGCGGATGCCTTCGGCGATCAGGGGCATTTCTATCTTGCCTTTTCCTTCCGATGAGGGGAGTAGGTAGAAACGATTGTTTTCGTACACCACCTTGCCCTTCATCGTTGCTTCCAGCGATTCCCGTAATTCCTGTTCCTCTTTCCGTAATTTGCGAAGCGCGGCCACACCCAAGGCATCGGCCAGGTCCAGGTACGTTCCATCGAAGGACAGGTGGCGTTCCCGGAGGGTAGAGGCAAAATTGGGAAATACCGAGAGCAGCTCCTTGGTCGGCAGGAACACCGGAGCGGCTTCCAGCCAACGATTGGGAGTCGGGCTTTCCAGCTTGACCTCCTTGTCACTATTGGTGGCAAAGGAAAATCCCAGAGCGTCTGCGCTATCGGGTCTGAATTTAATGGAGACCTCGCATCGGGCGCGCCCCGGCTTGCGGGTAACCAGCCGACCAAGGGAATCGGGCATACAGACGTCTTTGAGTTTATCTGCTATAGCCCGCTGGAGCTCATCCTTGGTTTTTCTATCGCCTTTACCAACGGAATGGCTCACTGCCGCACATGAATAAGCCAGCTTCATGAGGAGACTCTTTCCGGTACTGTTTTCTCCCAGGATTACGTTCAGACCAGAAGAAAAAGTGAATGTTTCGGTTTCAAAGACGATATAATTGCTGACCTTCAGGGTTTCAAGCATGATCATTCTCCTCGATTGAATTGCTGAACAGGGACAGTTCTTCCGCTTCGTCAGGACGGGGTCTATGAGTTCGGCGTTCATCGATCTTCCCATCGGAAAGGGCGTGGTACAGGGCCTTCCTCCATCCCCGATCGCGGTCTTGTATCAAGCCTGCTTCGGCAACGGTCATGCGGAAAAGCCACCAACGTTCCTCAGGCCTCAAGGAAACCCAGCGCTGGCAAATGACCGGAACCTGCTCCAAAGTTGCCGGTTCACAAGCCCAAGCCAATACACAGAGTTCCTTGCCCAGGAGCTTGTCGAGTTTATTGGTCCCGGTGTGCCAACGACCTGTAGGTATTTTCTTGGCTTTCAGGCGTTCATTGAAATTGACACGGCATATGTCGGATAGTTGTGCCCATTTACTCCGTTCCAGCTGTGCCCTGGTTTCCCTTTCAGGAATGCCCCGGTCGCCGCCCCGATACCCATAACTTTCGATAATCAGTACCGGTTCGTTTCGGCTGACTGGAAGGTCGACAAAGAACACGTGGCTACCCAATGTGGAGGAGGCGCCAAAATCTTCAAACACAGCAGCCTCGCTCACTGAAGAACATCTCCTGTCTGCAATACGAAACCCGCCCGTTCGCTGAATTCCAGGAGTTCCTTGCCCGACCGGAAGGTTGCTTTCTTGAAACCCAAGGCGATGGGCTCGGAAGGAGAGACGGCATCCGCTTCGGTGATTGCGTTCAATATACCTAACAGATAAGCAGCGTTTACTTCACGGTTGGCGATGGTCAGCGTTATCGCTGAAGGTCCTGTCCCGATGGAAAGATGCAAGCCGGCCAATACGAGCTGCATGGTCTTACCGAGTTCCAACAATTCGAATGTCTTGGCCCGGGAATCAAGCTTGAATTGCGTACCACGTTGTATAGTAGCAGTTTTGTTCTCATCGATCTGGACCGACTTTTCTGGGTCTGTTACCTTGGCGGGAATCGGAAAGTGTTCCTTTACTTCCAGAGCGTCTGCTTTGCCGAACACCATGAGCCGTACGGCTTCGTCCCCTATGGGGAATCCGTCATTGTACGGTCTGCCATTGCGTGGTTCCGAGCCATCCAGTGTGTACCAGACTTCACCTCGTGGAGCGATGTAAAGTTCAACTCGACGGGGATTGGTGCTGTCAAGCAATTTGTGCCGAAGGACCAATTGGTTTTTCCATTGAATCGTTGGCCCCTGCTGATGTTGGCCCGTGCTGTCCACCACCAGGAATTCGACCCAAAGAGCCTTTGTCGAGAAACTGGAATCATCAGCGACCGGGCTGTTAGTGCCGACCGGCCCCTCTTCCTGGAAATGAATACGAGGAGAAGGTCCAGCATTCTGTGGTGAAAGCCTGAGGCGCACGATGCCTTGGTCATCAGCATCCGTCTCCGGGCTGATGACAAGTCCGGTTTGCTTTGGTTTAGGCTGTCTTGAAATGTAGCCGTTCCCCAGGTCTTCCCATATACCGCGGCTTAAAGCCAAAGCCTTTACCTGTTCTATCCCGGCAGTCCCTGGCGGCAACCAGGGCATCCCCGGTTCCTGGGTAGCTCTCTCCTTTACGTCTGACCAGCGCGCGTCATCGGTTCCTTGAGGCCACAAGAGATCCTGGGCTTTGTCCCGGATTGCATCGAAGCTGCTTTGCACGTCCCGATAGAGTTTGAGCGGATCTGCAGCAAGTGTATTCTCTATCTGTTCCTCACCATTATAGGGCTTCTTCTGATCCCAGGTTTGAGACAAAGGTTTGCTGACCAATTTTGCCGGTTGTCCGGGCCGTTGGGTGGGGAATACGATCTTGTCAAATGCATTCAGTATGGCTACGGTCAAATCGGCGGAATACTGTTCCTGCTTTTTATCCAACTCATCCCGTTGCGGATGGCCTTTGGGAATTCGCGTCTCAGCGGCTTTCATGGATGCGAAAGCGAAACGGGCTTTTACATCCAGGCTGTCCATAAGCGAGCGTTCGCCGGTAAGGACCAGAAGGTTGTTTTTTGCCTGAATGCTCTGGAAGAATTTTTCCAGGGTTTCGGAAGGAATCTGACCTTCGGGAGGCAAGATGACGAGTGTTCGCTTTTTTCGAATCTGCTCTTCGACTTCTGAAAGGCTCGGCAGGGGCAAAAGTCCTTCATATGCTACTTTCCGAACAGGCGCAAAGAGCTGATCCAGCCTTTTATTTATGACTTCTTCAACTTTGTGTTGGGGCGCTCCCTTTGCCAAGTCATGTAGTAGCTGTGTCAGATTCTCCTGTCGGTCGAAGTAATACTTTCCATCAGGTGCGTGGTGGAGGTACCAGGCCTTCAAGTCCAGTTGATCAAGGGCTGTCGTAATGCCAGCTGCGTCCTGAAATGGGCTTAGAGTACATTCCAGAATTTCTTCTGTTGTAAGTCCTTTAACCGCGTTATGCGCTGTCGAGAGGCTTGAAGTAAATATTACATTTGCCACATGGCGAGCGCAATCATTCTGGGTTTCGGCATCTATCACCTGGCAACGAGCGGATCCGTTGGCATCCCACAGGTCATTGGCGATGACTTTTTCCATACCGGAAATACCCGCCAGCTTGTCCCGGACATCCGATATCGACAAGTCAAAGTGCTGCGGTCCGATCAGGTATACGTCGTTTGCTTCCCGTTCCCATACACTCCTCAAGAGACGGGAAACCAATTCCATGAGCCCTCGAGTCTGGCGGAAATGTTCGTTTTCCTTGAACAAGGCGATAAGGTTTTTCAGGCGCGGATGGAAAGGGTAGGTCTGGCTTATCTCATCGGCGATCGCTTCTGCTGCCCGGCCTATCACTTTTGCCCTGCTTGCTTCCGAAATGGACTTTCCGAATGCTGCCGCAATTTCGTCTATGGCTGGTTTGCTGGGCATGGTCTTAAACAAGCGTTTGCGAAGGATATCGTAGATTTCGTTTCCTGCCAGATCGACCGGGGTGATAGCTCTCTCGCCGCGCCCGAGTTCCTGCCGGGCGTTTTCAAGGGCATGGTTGATTCCTGCTCCGCCCGTCTGATATGCAGCGGTCAGATCGGAAACGACGACGCAAACGTTGCTTTTCTTGCCGGACGCGGAAAACAAATTGGCTAAGGCCCTGGTCGCAATATCCGCCACGGTACCCCTGCCGATTGGGCGGGTATTGAGTATCTCAAAATAGGGCGGCATTTCATCAAGGAGTATCAGGATCGGGTCCGGGCCTTCCAACAGCTCAAGCCAATGGGACTCATCAGGGGCTTGGGGGCCGCTTTCCCAGAATTGCTTGAATAACTGCGGCTTTCCTAACTGTTCGGCAATGAGTCCCCAAAAATATTGGTTTGGTGTGTTTCGGCCATTGAATGCGGCTACTTTTGCGGTGTTGAACGCACCGTAGTGTGAGATATGTGAAATATAGGTACGACGTAATTCAGGATGTCGTGCGAGCAGTCCGAATCCCACCAGCAAGTGTGTTTTACCACCACCCATGGCTTGCTTCAGATGGAATAAGGCCTGCGTGGATTTCCCTGCAAGACGGGCCATGCCTTCTGTCATGGTCGTTTATAAGCTGATTAAGTTGCTCGATCTGGTCACTGACATTGATATTGAGCGCATTTTCCTGAATGATGCATAAGTCTTTTACTGCTTTCATGGTATCCTCGTTTTTTTATGTTACTTTTGTTTTTCCACTGGCAATCCATGAGTCGATCGCTTTCTTGTTGAATCGCCAATGCTTGCCAATTTTCTGGGCGGGAACCCCACCTTCCCTGACAATCTTGTACAGGGTTGATTCCGGAATTTTAAGATAGACTGCTAGTTCCTGAACTGTCAGGATGTTGTCATCGGATTTTGGCATGCGTTTAGTATATAATAATAAGCACCAACTGTCAAAAAGATATTTGTACTGAGAGCTGTACTCATGCATTGACGGCGTCTGTTCGCTGAATTATCCTTATATCATGAAAAGAGTGAATATTGGTATCGTGTTGCTCGTTTTTGGCCTTTCGACTGTTTTGCCCCTATCCATGTTCGCTCTTGAATACGATCCGCGTGTCGTCGTCGTCCTCCATTCCTATCACGAAGGCTTTTCCTGGACTGACCGGATGACCGAAGGCATCACCGAGGCACTTTCACGTTTCGGAGAATCGATAGATATCAGGATCGAGTATCTCGACGCAAAACGGAGCCCGCACTCCGCTGCCTATGCGGAAGCGGTCAAAACCCAGCTTCGCTTGAAATATGCCGGTCTCAAGCCCGCCCTCGTTTTGACAACCGACAACGCTGCCCTGACATTCGCAGTCGAAACGCGCGAGGCAGTATTCGGGGGCGCTCCGATCGTGTTTTGCGGCGTAAACAATTACCGTCCGGAGATGCTCGAAGGTCAGACCGGTATTACCGGCATATCCGAGGATCCCGATTTGGAGGGCACCTTGCAACTTGCCCTCGGGATCACCGGCGCGAAAAATATCGCCCTTATTGTTGACGGTACCGATACCGGCATCCAGAACCGTCTTGTCGCGGAGCAGGCGTTGGCAAAACTGGGAGGAC
>JAIFMD010000102.1 GCA_020048755.1 Spirochaetota bacterium | reverse complement strand
CCCCACTCAAAGGGGGCTTACGGGTTCGCCGGCTACTTCCGCCCGGAGGCGTTTTCACTGGCATTTATTTGGCATTCGTATCGCTGATCACCACGCCCTTGCGGACGCAGCACCTCGACCCTCCTTGCGGAGGATTCCGGATCGCACGCCGTTGCCGGCCTGCGGATCTCCTTATCCTGCTTTCCCCATCCCTTATACCTGTTAATGAACTCCGCTCAACCGTAGCACTTCAGTGCCGGGTCAGCAACTCTATCGTGCCTTTCGGCGCGGCGCTTTTTATAGCGCTTTTTGCTATTCCGTGTCAAGCGATCCGAAACACTTTCGTATTTCAAACCGCAGCTACCTACTGTTGCCTGCAGACGCAAAAAACAGCACCCGTCGCCGCTATAAGACGGGCTTAACCAACAACTAATACTTAATGATTGAAGATTAATATCCTACAATCGACTATGTAAGTCAAGGTCGGTTTATATTTAACGGTCGCATGCGCTACCGCGTGGATGGTTATAATACAGCGGCATGTTTATGTCAATATGATTGGATCATGGAATCAACCAGAACACATCGTCGTCTCCATACTTCCGCAAGGCAAACGCTTCATCGATGTGCCGGGATTCTATAGCCTGGGCCGACTCGAGATCCGCAATGGTCCGGGCAACCCTGAGCGTCGCATGGCAAGCTCGCGACGAAAATGATTCATGCTCGGCTTTTTCTACAAAAACAGCGGCAGCTTGTTCTCCAAGCCCGCAGAATTTGTCTATCCCACTCGCCGGAATACGGCCATTTACATGAAAGGGCAATCCTTCATAGCGTCTGCCTTGCAGGATTCTGGCCGCAACTATGCGTTGTTTTATGGTTGCACTGGCTTCTCCGGGGCCGGAAGCCAACTCTGAAGGTCCGGCAGGCTTGACGGGAACACGTATGTCGATTCGGTCCAGGAGCGGTCCGCCAAGGCGTTTCCAATAACGCCTGATCTCATCGGGGGAACACAGGCACACAGCACCCCGCCGGCCAAGGTTGCCGCAGGGACAGGGATTGCACGACAGCACGAGCATGAAGCGAGACGGATAGGAGACCACGCGATCCGCGCGCGCGATGGTAACATGTCCATCTTCAAGAGGCTCCCTGAGCGACTGGAGCACATCTGCCCTGAATTCTGCCGCTTCATCCAGGAGCAGGACGCCTCCGTGGGCCAGACTGATCTCGCCAGGCTTGCGGCACCGGCCGCCACCGACGATGCCTTCAGCAGAGGCTCCATGATGTGGCGACCTGAAGGGAGGCCGCCGCAGCAACCCGGAACGTTCCGGCAGGGCGCCGGCAAGGGAATGCAACATGGTTGCGACAAGCGCATCGTCATCATCAAGATCCGGCAGCAGGCCGGCGAGGCGTCTGGCGGCCATGGTCTTGCCCACTCCCGGAGGACCAAAAAGGAGCATATGATGCGCACCCGCAGCCGAGATTTCCATGGCGCGCCTGAGCGAGAATTGGCCACGTATGTCGGCCATGTCCCCGTATTCAGTAGTCTCCCTGAAGGCCTGATCCGCACCTGGCTGACTAAAACCGCCCGCGGGCTGGTTCTCAAGGTCGTCCCTTGGACCGAACTCTTCCGCAGAACCGATGCCGCGCAGGGCAGCAGTCAGTCGGACGCAATCGGACAGGCCGTCTATGGCCAGGGCCGCGCTACCGGCAAGGGCCCGGGCCTCTCGAAGATTGGCCCTGGGTACGACGAAGTATGGTATCCCTGAACGCAGCCCCGCCGATACAGCCGGGAGGACTCCTGCGACCGGCCTTATCCTGCCCGACAATTCCAGTTCACCCAGGGCCACGACCGGAAAGCCGACGTCAGGAATCTGCCCGGAAGCGACGAGCACGGCAATAGCCATCGCCAGGTCAAACGAGGCTCCTCCCTTCCGCACGCCAGCCGGAGCCAGACTGATAAGCATGCGCTCAAGGGGAAACTGAAAACCTGAATTGCGGATTGCGGCCCGGATGCGCTCCCTGGCCTCCTTTACGGCACTGTCAGGCAAGCCCACCAGATCGACACTGGGTATCCCCCGCCGCAAGTCAACCTCGACAGTGACAAGTTCCCCTTCAAAACCGATTGGCTCGAACCCATAGACCACCATGGCAGGCCTCCACAGACCTGTACGGCAATCAGCGCACTGGCGCTTTCACTATGAGCTGAAAAAAGCTGGTTCAACCCCTGGGGCGGCGCTTGTGGATGATCGAAATGAATGCGAAGGAAAAGAAAATCCAGGGCAGGTTGGGGAATACAAAGGCAAGCAATCCTATTCCACCAGTTGCCTGGTCGAGCTCCGGCACAAAACCGAATTCTACGAGCAGGGAGTAGAGTATATCGGCATAGCCAGCAATGATACCGACGACGATGAGCATCCAGGCAACGTCCCGGATGCGGGACCAGACGATGATGGCGAGGAAACTGGCTACCGCCATGACGACGAAGCGTACCGCAAGCGCGGCTATTCCAGCGCTCATCTGCCCGCATCCCGGACAACAGTCTGTGCGGGCTCGCAGTACCCGGAGTACAGGAACCGGCGGATCTTCGTGCTGCTCGTCTTTTCGAACGCATCCTCGCGAACAATGAAATCAACGACCTTCATGAATGAAGGAAGGTTCCTGTTGACGGCCTGAACCTCTTCTCGTACGCGTTCCGCGGCAAATTCGGTACGGGGTACCGAGCCCCGAGCCGCATCGACCCGGTCCCAGTCCGGGACGCACACGGCGATGACCTGCTCACCGCCCCCTGGGCCGGCAAGCCTGCGGCCGAGCACCAGCACTTCCTTGATCCAGGCCGATCCTTCGAATTTGAGTTCTATCTCTTCAGGATAAATGTTCTTGCCACCCTCGGTGACAATGATGTTTTTGGACCTGCCGGTAATGAAAATGAAGCCCCGGTCATCAATGTAGCCGAGGTCGCCGGTACGGAGCCAGCCGTCAGGGGTCATCACGGCGGCCGTGGCTTCCGGTGCGTCGAGATAGCCCAGCATCATGGAGGGGCTGCGGACCTGGATTTCACCCACGGCATCCGGACCCGGATCTGCTATACGGGCTATCGTCCGCTTGACGGGCAGGCCCACGGACCGGTTGTCCTTGAATTCGGGGAGGTTGACGGCTATGAGGGGGCCATTCTCGCTCATGCCGTAGCCCTGCACCAGGTTGAAGCCCAGAGTTTCGAAGAACTCAGCGGTGTCCCACGCGAGAGGGCCACCACCGGCAACGCCGAGCCGCACGGTGCCCAGGCTGGCCTTGGTCCGCAGGAATGCCAGGAGGATGCGCCCGGCAGGAAGGTGCAGCACCTTAGTCGAGAACCTGGACAGACCAAACATCGATTTTACAAGCAAGGCCGATGGACCACTCAGTTTTTCTACTTCCGAGCGGATACCCTGCTTTATCTTGTCGAACAGGAGGGGAACGCCGATCATGAACGTCACGCCGGATTCGCGGACGTGCTTGAGTATTACGGTAGGCACGATCTTCTCGACGAAGGTTATTGAACCACCCACCGAGAGCGGGGCCAGGAAGGAACAGGTGGCGGCGTAGGTATGGTGGAGCGGCAGCACGGCTATGAAGATGTCTTCCGGTCCGACGTTGAGTGACTGTATGGCGGCGTTGACATTGGCGATGATGCCGCGGTGGCTGAGCATGATGCCTTTGGCCAACCCTGTCGTACCCGACGTGTAAATGATGACGGCGAGCGAGTCACCGGCTATGTTCGACGCGGGTGGCAATCCTTCATGCAGACCAGCCACGGGGACTGACGCCAGCGCGTCCAACCACGGTATCGAGCCTGCCACCACGGGAAGCACTTGTTTGACATCGGAGGTAGCAGCAAAGGAGGTAGCAGCAAAGGAAGTAGCAGCAAACTCGACGGCCACCTCTACAGGTACTTTTACGAGTGTCTCGGAGATTTTGGAGGCAAGGGTCGCTGAGTAGAAAAGGGCACGGCATTTTGAAGCAGCCAGTATGCCTGCAATGCCGGCTGCATCCAGGCTGGCGTCTATCGGTACGAGGACGAACCCGGAAACTACCGCGCCGATGTACGAGAAACACCATTCCGGCCTGTTCTCGGAGATGATGGCGACGCGATCACCGGGATTGAGTCCTCTGGATAGCAAGAACCTGGCCGCAGTGTACGATTCGTGCTGGAGCTCGGCATAGGTCCACACGGTATACGGGGCTCCCGGCACCAGCCGTGCCCTAAGGGCAGGCAAGGTTCCGAATCCGGAACAAATCGCGTCGAACATTGCCCGGAAGTTGCCGTAGTCGCGATCAGGGAGCCTCGAATACCGTTTTTCTAAATCCATGAACCCTCCACGGGCTTTACAGCAACGAATCCAGATCCAGTTCGCAGGCTGCGCAGGGCATGGTGATGCCCCAGTTTGCCAGCACTGCCGGGTGCAGTTCGCCAAATACACCGACCTCCGCGCCGCGGATGAGTATCCTGGCCTGGCGACCGGGAAGGAAGCGCGGATCCACAGAATCTTCTACGGTGTACTCCTCACCCATGTAGTACAGCAACGCGGAGACGACACCGGCCAGTTCGTTGTAGTCGGCGCTCTGGTGGGAGCACAGGAAGCCCATGCGCTGCCTCGTCGAGGTACCATAATTGCGGGCATCATCGAGGAAGGCAACCTTGCCCGCTTCAAAGATGCGGTGCGGGTACGGAGCCTTGCTGGAGACAGCCTCGGACTGCAGCAGGCCGGGTAGCGTCGACGGCCTGACATATTCAAAATTCTCGCTCATGGGATTGGAGATTCGTATAACATCATCCGCGGGGATGTTCATGCGCTCTATGTAGTCCTTGCCGGAACCGAGGTAGTTGTAGATCATCTCCTGGTACCCGAGGCCTACCATCACGTCCTTGGCCTTGCGCGTGAACGATTCGATGGGTGAAAGGCGGCCAATGGTAAAGTCGCGGGGCCGCTCCGGCCTGAAGCTGGCCATGCCCCGTCCTATCATCACGTCCTCTACCAGATCCACGGCATGAATGAAGTCGTCACGGTACTCGGGCGGCCATGCGCGGATATGCTGGCCGTGAGCCTCGGCGCGGACGCCCATCACGGAAAGTGCTTCCACGACCTGCTCCGGGCCTATGCTGTCGCCAAGCAATCTGGAGACGCGACCGGAGTCCACCGACGCAGGCGTCTGGAAGTAATACGGAAACGTCACGGATCGGCCAAACGGCGTCTCAAAGGCATAATCGACGCGCAAAGGCTTTATCTCGTAGCCGGCGTCGGCAAAATCACAGGCAACGATGCTGGTAGCCAGACAGACGGCGGCCATATCGGTGCCGGTGAACTCGACGAGCAGGTCGCGGTCGCCCACCTGGACGGCCCCGATATCAGCGCTGTTGATGACCGGCGCCATGGACAGCACACCACCGTCGGCACCCATCAGGATGGGGTATACAGGCGAGCCGGCTATGATGTGGCCGTACTCCTTGCCCTTGGGATGCTCGGCTACAATGCGGCGCAGCGTCAGCTTCTCGTTCATCTGCAGTGGCACAAAGCTTACGGAATCAGGATCGACACCCTTGTACGACACCGGCCACTTGATGAGGTCTATGCGGTACATGCCCATCGATATGGAGCGGCGTTTGCGGCCGAAATTGGAACACAGCTTTTCCTGGGTCTGGATGGCATCCCGGAGCATGTCATCGCCGAGCGGTTTGCCGGAAATGACGAAGCCCGCCATGAACGGCCGCAGTTTCTGTATCGATTCATCGACTACAACGCGGAACTCGGATGGCCGGATATCACCCTCGCGGGAGAAGAATCCATATTCGGGAATGGTGCCACCATCCTTGATGCGCAACTGGCGCGCGATGCCGGCGGTGGACCACAGGTCGGGTCGGTTGGTGTCGTTGAGCTCTATCTTGATGACACGTTCGCTGGCTGGAGCGGTACGGTCCCATTGGTCAAGCTCGGCCTTGGCGGTCTCCAGCGCGTGTTCGAGTTCGGTGGCTTCCATGCGCCGGCCGACCAGGTCAAAGAACAGTGTTTCGTCTACTTCTATCTTGGGCATGTGGATACTCCGTTATTTGACAAGCGCGCGGCGCAGGCGGACGTTTTCGATGTCGTAACTGAACAGTTCGCGGAGGTCGTTGAGGCCAAGGGCCATCAGCGCCATGCGGTCTATGCCGATGCCCCAGGCCAGGACGGGCACACTGACGCCAAGCGGTTCGGTGACCTCCGGCCTGAAGATGCCAGCGCCGCCCAGTTCAAACCAGCCGAGTACGGGGTGCTTGATGTGCACTTCCACGGATGGCTCGGTGAACGGGAAGTAGCCGGGCACGTATTTTACTTCCTTTGCGCCGGCGACCTCGACAGCGAACATTTCCAGGAATCCCAGCAGCGTCTTGAGGTTTACATCCTCGCCGAGCACTATGCCCTCGGTCTGGTAGAAATCCGACAGATGGGTAGCGTCGACCTTGTCGTAGCGGAAGCAGCGCGCTATGCCGAAGTATTTGCCGGGAACCTTGGCGGTGGGCAACTGCCGGGCGGAAAGTACGGTGCCCTGGCTGCGCAGTACGAGGCGCTTGGTGAATTCGCGGTCGAAACCGTAGCGCCAGCCGCGCGAACCCGTGGATCCACCGTTTTCATGTGTTTCGGCGACCCGCGAGAGGTAGGGTTCCTCTATGGACTTGGCTTTTGTCGGATCGGCAAGGTAGTACACATCGTGGATGTCGCGGGCAGAGTGGAACTGCGGCATGAAGAGCGCGTCGCCGTTCCAGAATTCCGTCTCCACGAGGCCGCCGTCGAATTCCTCGAAGCCGAGCGAACAGAGCTTGTCCTTGACGCTTTCCAGGAACTGTACGTACGGGTTGCGGCGGCCGGGCAGGAGCCGCGCGGGCCGGCTTTTGATGTTGTACGAACGGAAGGCGGCACCTTTCCAGGAGCCGTCCTCAAGCATGGCCTGGGTTACGGCACCGAGTTCCTCACCGGAGACGCCGGCCTCGCGGAGCAGGGCTGAAACCGCGGCCGCGGCAGGGGCAAGGGTCCAGGTGACGGTTTCCCGTTCGGCGGCACGGAACGCCGCATCACCCGAACCGCGTTTCTTGGCAACTTCGGCCATCAGCGACATTTCAGCGCTGTTCAGGTCTGATTCTTCAAGGATGCCACCCTCAGCCCCGGCGGCTTTGGTCAGCAAGGCCTTGAGTGCTGCCGAGCGTAGCGATTTCGTTGCATCGGCTACTGCGACAAGCTTTTCAGGAGTCATGGAGAGGACGCCTTCACGCGAGAGTCGACCGAAGGCCGAACCGGCATCCTTTTGCTCCATGCCAATGGCCTGGCATAGTGCCGGCATGGCCGACGGGCCTTTTTCCTGCAGGAAAGCGACCATGCGCTCCTCGGGAGTGCCTGTTTCAAGCCAGGTGCGGCCAAGCGGCGTAAGCTCGTAGACGGCCTTGGATGTGCGGCCACTCTCGGCTGCGAGTTCCTTGGCTATGAGCCAGGCCTGGGCCTGGTTTGAGTGCCCTTCTACGTAGTCGAGCTCGGCAGCGAGGCGGACGGCATCAAGCGGTTCACCGGGAGCATAATGGAGCAATACTTTTATCTCGAGCGGGTGCAAACCCTTGAGGAGCGAACGTGGATCCATGATTGAAACTCCAGTAACTAGTACGTAAGTAGGATATTGTCGGAATTCTCGTCCGGCGTCAATTGGATGGCTGGAATGCGTATCACACCGTGCCCCAACCGGCCGTCCATCGAGATGTCTATCTCCGCTTCACAGCGGACGTGTACGCAGTGTTTTGTCCGCGCATGGACAGGCAGGGCCGCGAGCGCATCCCAGTCCACGAACGAGGATTCGGAACCACTGGCCGCCGAGAAGTAGCCGATGTTCATGGCCGTGACATTGTGGAAGAAATGGCTGCCAAGTGACGAATCGACGCTGAAATCTGGAAGATCTGCTTCCACTATGGCTTTGGCATTGGAAATCTGGGCAAACGATATGGGTACACCCAGCCAGCGGTCACGCGTGCCCCAGCGTCCCGGGCCTATCAGCGCGTAGCGTGCACCATCGGCCTTCAAAGACTCGTTCAGGCTGGCAATTTCCACTGCGATGGCTTCTGTCTCTGAGCGGTCCCAGGTCCTGGGATCGACGAAAATGATGTCGTGGATGCCGCGGACATGGCCATTGCCCATGCACCGGTCGCTCGAGACCAGGCACTCTCCCTTGACCAGGGTTCCAAGGTCGACATTGACCTTGTCCGCATGCTGGATGAGGGGCTTGATCTGCAGCAGGTAGAAGACCGGCGCACCGCCCGCACCATGTTCACTAACCGCATATTCTATTTCTACCGGTATGCCCATGCTTTTTGCACAGACTTCCAGCACGGCATCCACAACGGCTGCAAACGGGAACGCATCGTATTTGAGCACCGGCGCAAAATCCAGAATCCTTGGTCCGCGGGCTGAAACGCCTGGTTCCAGGCGGTCGTCGTCGATGCTCCAGGTGCTGGCAACCTTGGCGAAACCAGGATCGGATTCTGCCTCGGACAGGTCAAGCCTGGCCAGCGTAGCTTCCTCGCCGATGGAGAGGTCATAATCGGCCCGCTCCATGTCCAGTGCGTAGAACCAGCGCTGGGTACCGCTTATGCCCCGGCCTGGTGCAACCACATCCAGCTTGGGATAGCGGGGGGAGAACCTGTGAGCCTCACCCCCCTCCACGACATAGGGACCGAGCCCGAGAGCCGCGACGCAGAGTCCATCGTCGGGCTTGAGATACGAAATGGGATAGTAATTGTAGGACTGGGCCGTGCCGGCAATAAGTGGATAATACCAGCGTCCCCGCCTCGTGCCGACCAGTTCCTGGACGACGACGGCCATGCGCTCCTCTTCAATCTTGTACCCGGCAGCGTCGAAGTACGACCTGGCGGATTCTGAATAGAGGCTCGCATAGATCAACCTTATGGCATCGCAAAGTTGTGCGAGGCGTTTTTCGGGGTCAGGATCAGCATTGGGAATCAGAAAGGTGTCGTACACGCCCGAGAACGGCACCATCAGCATGTCCTCGAAGAGACCCGACGAACGTACCGCGAGCGGCTTGTCCGTGGTAGCCAGGAAGGCGCGGAGCCTGTTCACGAGCTCACCATCCAACGGCCTTGCCAGAAAGGCCTTGCGGACCTCGGATGCCGGCGCCGCGTACCAGGAGAAGCCCCATAGCCCGTGCTGGTCCATGAAGCGCTCGAACTCGTCTATCCCGAGGAAGGCCGTGTACGGCAGGCGGATATCCATGCTGTTCTGGTTTTTGGGAAAAGCCAGGTTGTCTATCAGGCTCTTGATGAACGCGAGTCCCCTGCCCTTGCCACCGACGGAACCACCACCGAGGCGCGCCAGTCCATGGTCGCCCGAGACCGCTCCTACAGCCGGTATGACGCCCCGGGACTTGCCGCGCTGCAGGTCGTCGAGCGCCCTGCAGATGAAATCCCGCAGTTCTACGGGGCTGGCGAAATCCTCGGGCATGTAGTTGCGGATGATGCGGGCAAAACGCACCTCGCCGCGGGCCATGAGCCAGGCAGAAAAATGGTTGTGGTTGGCATGGTAGAGCAAGCTCGACGTAGGTACAGCACGGATCTGGTTCTCGAAATCCTGCATGTTGCGGGCGAGTGAAAGCTCGACGCCTTCAGGATCCCTGAATACGAAGGGACCAAAACCGAGCTGGGACTGGAAAAACAAGCCGAGTTCGCGGGCCAGGGTATTGGAGCCTTTGTCAGCAAAAGAAGCGCCGAGCGCATAGGCCTTGTCACGGTTGTCAGGTTCACTGGACTGGATCATCACAGGCAGATCAGGCTTGCGCTGCTTCGTCATCGTAAGGAAATGGAACCCAGCTTCAGCATCTTCGACTCCGCCCTTGTGGAAGCGCACGTCTGAAATAACCGTCAACAGGTAGGGTTCATACCGCTCGAACAGCGCCACAGCCTCTTCATAGCTGGTGGCAAGCAGCACCTTGGGGCGGCCACGCATGCGGAGGATCTTGTACGTCTCCACCGAACGCTCTTCCTCGACCAGCTGCTGGGTCTGTTTCATGACAACCGAATACAGAAGTGGCAGGTACCTGGAATAATATCGAACAGAATCTTCTATAAGTAATACGACCCGGACCATGCCGACACGGGTGTCGTTGTCGACGTTGCGCAGGTCTTCAACGTACTTGATCATGCCCACGAACAGCTTGGAATAGCCGTTCCAGACGAATACACGGTCTATTGAATCGCGGCATGACTGCCCGCTCTCGTCGAGACCTGACAGGCTGGAGTTATTCATGGCCAGAAGGAGCACGGGCACATTGGGCCAGACTGCCTTCATTCTGGCGGCGAGGGCCAGCGGTTCCTCGAAATCGACACCAGCCATCAGAATGACCATGTCAAAACTACCTGAGCCATACATCTCCATGGCGGAATCGGAGGTGTAGGCGCAGGAAACACGGGGTGCCGTCGTCAGGTTGAGCTTGAAGAACTCGCCATAGATCTGCTCTGACAAGGCGCCGTCACTTTCCAGCACAAAAGAGTCGTAGAGGCTTGCGACGAGCAGTATTTCACGGACACGATAGCGCATGAGGTCGTGAAAAATATCGCGCTCGCGGCGTTCGCGATCGTATGAAGCGACGAGTTCATTGAAGTACATGCTGTGATCCTCCGCGCGGGGATTTGTATCGTCAAGTAGTATCCTATCCTCCGAACGCAGGTCGGGCAAGATACTGGGGCCGTCTTGTGGCCAGATACCGATTGACAGTATCTTCGGTGCTTCAATAAGGAACCACAACGAATGCATGAACCCCACAAGACAGAATTCCTTGGCCATGATGCGATTTTTCCGCTGTTGCTGAAGATGGGCATACCGGCAGCCATCGGCATGCTGGTCAACGCGCTCTACAATGTCGTCGATACCATATTCGTAGGACAAGGCGTCGGCCCGCTCGCCATAGCAGCCCTGTCGATAGCCTTTCCGATCCAGATGATCGTATCCGCGGTTGCCCAGGGCCTTGGCGTCGGCACCGCATCTATTGTATCGCGCCGGCTCGGCGAACGGCGCACCGAGGACGCGGCAGTCGCCATCGGGACGGCATACACGGCGGTGCTGCTCGTTACAGCCCTGCTCATAGCCCTCCTGTTCGCATTCATGCGACCCATCCTGGCGTTTTTCGGTGCGAGCGATGCAGTCATGCCTCTGGCACTGGAATATACCGGCATAGTCGCCGCCGGCTTCTTCTTCTTCTCCATGTCCATGTGCGCCAGCAACCTGGTCCGCGCCGAGGGCAACGCCAAGGCTTCGATGTTCGGCATGCTGATCGGAGCACTGCTCAACACGGTGCTGGATCCGATTTTTATTTTTGGCTTCGGGCTGGGCGTGAAAGGCGCGGCCATCGCAACGGTCATAAGCCAGATGGTCTCGTGCGCATACCTGTTTTCAATCTACTTCAGGGGCAAGAGCCATGTTCCGATCAAGCGATCACACCTCCGGATCCGGCCCCGCGTGCTGGGCGACAGCGCCATACTCGGCACACCGGCGTTCATCCAGTCAGCCGGCATGAGCCTCCTGGCTCTGATCATAAACAATTCGCTTGGCCACTACGGGGGTGACAATGCCATCACGACCTACGGTATGACCCACAAGGTGCTGATGATCATCATCATGCCGATACTCGGCATCGTGCAGGGCTTCCAGCCTATTGCCGGATACAACTATGGCGCAAGGAATTTTGGCCGGGTACGCGCAAGTCTGCGCACGGCACTGCTGACTTCATTCACCGTATCACTGGCGGGCTATGCAATCATGATGCTGGCACCACGGTTTGCCGTGAGCCTTTTCCTCAACGATCCGGTGCTTATCGCTTCAAGTGCAAGGGTGCTCCGGATCATGGCCCTGTTCATCCCACTCGCCGCAATCCAGATAACAGGTTCGGTCTATTTCCAGGCTGTAGGCAAGCGCGGAGAATCATTCCTGCTTGGACTCTCCAGACAGTATCTCATCCTGATACCCATCATCGTGGTGCTGCCACGCTTTATTGGAGTGGACGGCGTCTGGTTTGCCTTCCCGCTCGCTGACCTCATAGCGTCGAGCCTTACGATAACCCTGCTGGTACGTGAAGTACGCAGACTCGGAACCGAGCACGCCAAGTTACCCGCCGCAGCAGAGTAACCGGTTCCAGCCCCCCGGCGCACATGAAAAGCGGCCCGCCCGAGTCAAGGCTCGGACGGGCCGCTTTATTGCATGTCAATATCAGGGCACCCGGTAAGAGCGCCCCGAGTGGCTTAGACGAGGCCCTGGGCTATCATGGCGTCGGCAACCTTCTTGAAGCCGGCGATGTTGGCACCAACGACGTAGTTACCGTCAGCACCAAAGGCCTTGGCGGTATCGACACAATTCTTGTGGATGTAGATCATGATGTCGTGGAGGCGCTTGTCAACTTCCTCGGCTGACCACATAAGGCGCATGGAGTTCTGGCTCATTTCGAGGCCAGAGGTGGCTACGCCGCCTGCATTGGCAGCCTTGCCGGGGGCAAACGGAATCTTCTTCTCGATGAAGAGCTTCCAGGCTTCCGGGGTACAACCCATGTTGGAGACTTCTACGACACACTGCACACCATTGCGGACGAGTGCGTGGGCATCTTCACCAGACAACTCGTTCTGGATGGCGCAAGGCATGGCGATGTCTACCTTCTGCTCCCACGGGCGTTTGCCCGCGAAGAACTTGGCGTTGGGGTATTTCTTGACATAGGTCTCGACGCTGTTGCGGTTGATGACGAGCATCTCTTCGAGATACTTGTGCTTTTCAACCGTAGCGATGCCATCGGGATCGTAAACGTAGCCATCCGGGCCAGAAATCGTCACGACCTTGGCTCCGAGCTCGGTAGCCTTGATGCAGGCACCCCAGGCTACGTTTCCGAATCCTGAAACCGAGATGGTCTTACCCTTGAGCGTCTCGTTCTTGAGCTTGAACATCTCCTCGGCAAAATAGACGGCACCGAAACCGGTGGCCTCAGGACGGACGAGCGAACCGCCGAACGAGATGCCCTTGCCCGTGAGGACGCCGGTGAACTCGTCGCGGATGCGCTTGTACTGACCAAACATGTAACCTACTTCACGTCCACCTACACCGATATCACCGGCGGGAACGTCGGTGTCGGCACCGATATATTTCTGGAGCTCCGTCATGAAGCTCTGGCAGAAACGCATGATCTCGTTGTCACTCTTGCCGTTGGAATCAAAATCAGCTCCGCCCTTGCCGCCGCCCATGGGGAGGCCGGTGAGGCTGTTCTTGAAGGTCTGCTCAAAGCCGAGGAATTTCAGGGTAGACAGCGTCACCTTGGGGTGAAAGCGGATGCCGCCCTTGTAGGGGCCGATTGCGCTGTTGAACTGGACGCGGTAACCACGGTTGATGATGTACTCGCCCTTGTCGTTCATCCAGGGAACCTTGAACATGAAGGTGCGTTCCGGCTCGACGATGCGCTCGAGGATTTTCTGAGCCTTGTATTTAGGATCCTTCTCGATGAGCGGGGCTATCGATTCAAGGACTTCTTCAGCGGCCTGCAGGAATTCTGCTTCCCACGGCGCACGAGCTTTGAGGCCGTCAAGGACCTCACGGATATAAGCGTTCATATGCCCTCCTTTATCAGAGCTGACAAAGACGAAACTCGGTACGGGCAAGCCCGTCCGAGCTGTAGTGTACACGGCGATTGCAGGATGTGCAAGTCATTTTTTGATTATTGACCACTGCGTTTCATTTATAAAAACGAAATCAGGTCAATACAGGCTGCGTACACGCTCGAACAGGGCACTCCAGACATAGGTAGCCGGGACGGATTCAATGACGGCGGCTGGTTTCGTTTTTGTTCCCGGGGCTGCGGGCTCTGCCTTGGGGGGCTCCCGGACCAGCGAATCCCGCGGGTTGACCCGGTCAAAGAATCCAACGCGCTGCAAACGCCCCTCGAACACTTCGTCGTCAAGCCGCTCAACCACGACCCGCGCCACGATGTCGGCATCGTTCCATACCAGACCGGTGGCATCAGGTTTGATTGCCACCGCGCCGCTTCTGATGACGAGGAAAGCATCCCCGATATTGACGCCGTCTACCCGGCCAAGATCGACGAGGGCCAGGTCGCCCCTGCGTTCAAGCAGGGTGCCACGGAGTTCGAGTTTCTGCTTGATACCCTGGACCAGGCGGGCGACCGAGAGTGATACCCGGTCGTTGCCCGAGCGGGGCGCCTCGAAGCGGGCTGCGAGAGCGCCTGTCCTGGCCGCCCTGAGTTCGGCTGAAACGATGACATCGCGCTCGCTTTCAGCGACACTCACCAGCACGAAGTAGTCGGCTCCGGAATCCCTGGCCAGCCTGTAGGCGTCGGAGAATTTTGGGACACGTGGAGCGCCACGTTCAGGGGCGATGCCTGGTTCAAAGGCCAGCGCATCGCGCAGGTACCTGGCCACGACCATATCGCTGCCAGCATGGAAGGGCGTACCGCCAGGCCCTACGGAAAATACGGCTATGCGGTACGGTCTGGAAGCGGTGGCCGCGCCACCCGACGCCCAGCTGCGGCTCACCGACCCCTGAAGCAGGCTGTCATAGATTTCCATCGCATCGGAAAGTGCCCGGTCCGATTTACCTAGATCCGCCAGGAAACGGAGTTCCGATAGATAGGACGTGGGAAGCTTCGCGCCACGCAGGAGTTCCGCATAGCGCCGCCGTCCCTTGTTGGCATAAGGATCTACGGCAAGGCCCCGCCTATACTCGGCCGCGGCCTTCTCGTACAGCAAACGGCGCTCGAAATCGGCAGCCCGGGAGAAGCGCCAGGCCGCAAGCGCCGCACGTGAAGGATCCTCGAATCCCGATACATCCATGATAAGGTTTTCAAGCGCGATGCGGGCAAACTCGTCATCGGGACGCAGGGACACGAGGGTAGAGAATGCGTATTCCGCATCGGTTCGCCGGCCCTGGGCAGCCTCTATCAGGCCAAGCAGGAACCATGCCTGTGGGTCGGAGCGATCGTACCCGATAGAGCCTTCTATCACGGTACGAGCCTCATCGAGGGCTCCGCTTTCATAATACAACGACGCCAGCAGGCCCCGGGCTCCCGCGTGGGCCGGCTCAGCAGACACAGCTGCCCTGGCAAGCCTTGCAGCCTCGACCGTGTTGCCTTGTTCTGCATAAAGCGCCGCGGCTGCATAGCTGGCATCGGCATCACCGGAGGTCCAGCGAAGTGCTTCGGCAAGGTATGCGGCTGTCTCTTCAACGCGTCCTTCCGCCTTCGCTATGAGGGCGAGGGACAGCAATGCCCGCGGATCACCTGGAGCCGTTTTCAGTGAAGCTGCGAGTCTGGCCTTGGCGTCGACTGGCCTGCCGGTGCTCAGATCGAGCAAAGCCAGTCCAAAACGGGCATCCCTGTCGTTGGGCTGCCTGACGAGGGTTTCATCAAACAGGGTACGGGCTTCGGCAAGTTTGCCCAGCCCAATGGCACCGAAGCCTTCCAGCGTAACGAGCATGGGTGAACGTGGGCCAAATTTGT
>JAIFMD010000233.1 GCA_020048755.1 Spirochaetota bacterium | reverse complement strand
CCGTTCATGGGTCTCAACCTCAAACAGTAGACTCTAGATAATCATGAAAAAGCGCCCGGGAGTAATGCTCCCGGGCGCTTTTTTTTTAAGGACCTTATCATTGAAGCTTCATCAAATCCTTTTGCTCGCGTCTTCATATACTTCAAAGCCTTCCCTTCGTCCGATGGCTATGATCTGGACTTGTATCTGCCCTTCATGAATCGTATACACGATCCTGATTTTCTTGTTGTTCGCATACAGCTTTCTATATCCAGCAAGATCATAGCCATGCTTGTTCCCCAGGAGTTCTCCCAGATAAGGATATGACTCAAGCTTCTTCACTTGTTTGATGACTAATTTCTGTACACTTCCATCCAGGGCCTTGAGTTCTGCCGCGGCAAGTGGATGAAAGACAATGCTATATTTCTTCATGGGCCTGTATGAGTGTGGCCAATACATCTTCGATCGAAAGATAGTCTTCGATTGCCGTAGCCCTGCGTTCCTTGATTGCTGAATGGATATTCCGGTATTCATCTTTTTCCATTATTGCGTGCATGATCTCGTATTCTTCAATAGGCAGGATGATGGCCTCCATTTCGTTATTCCTTATGACAGCCACCTTGTTGAGCGAATGATCCTTCAAGCGATTGAGGATGGAACTGAGCGACCTTGATACGACCGTTGATGGTACAAGTTCTTCCTTTGCGAAGGTAAGCATTTAGGTACTCCTTATTGCGCTTTATCAAGCATACTATAGTTTGCGTAATTACTCAATTAAATACGACTTCTCTGATTTGCTCACCCTGCTTGCCGTGAATGTGAGCAAACGGTTAGTATGACGTTCAACTAATATGAATGACTGGAAGAGATCCTTCAATGCCATATGGATAGCGGAATTCATAGCGATAGCGGGTTTTGCCACGTCCACCCCGATAATTCCCCTGTACCTCAGGGATCTTGGCTTGACCGATCCGGCCAGCCTCAATTTCTGGACGGGACTGACGCAGGCAAGCTCGTCCATTGCCATGGCGGTGTTCGCACCCATCTGGGGCAGCCTCGCTGACAGCTACGGCCGCAGGCTCATGCTGCTGCGGGCCATGCTGGGCGGAGCCTTGCTGCTGGGCCTCCTGAGCCTGGCTACGGAACCCTGGCAGGTAGCGGTGCTCCGGACCCTCCAGGGCTGCGTAACCGGCACGGTCTCGGCGGCGACGGTGCTGACGGCGTCCATAACCCCCATCAAGGAGGTAGGGTACCGGCTCGGCCTCTTGCAGATGGCCGTGTACCTGGGCATGCTCGTGCTGGCGGCCCTGATCGTAACGCGCTACGTAAAAGAAGAATTCATACCAAAACCCAGGACAGGCTCCTTGTTCAGGAATGCCATACCAGATTTCTCGCCGCTGAAGACGATTCCAGCGCTTGCACCGCTCATGGGCGTTGTATTCGCGGTACAGTTTGCAGCAGCTGTCGTAGCACCGATGCTGCCGCTGTTCATCATGCACCTGACCGGCCAGGTCGAGCGCGTCGGATCACTCTCGGGGCTCATCATAGCGGCTGGTTCGCTCTCCGGAGCCGTTGCGGCTGCGGCCATAGGCAAGGTTTCAGGAAAATTCGGGTATGGCCGGACGCTGATAGTCTGTATGATTGGCGCAACAGTCTTCTACCTGCCCCAGGGGCTCGTCACGACACCCTGGCAACTCCTGTGGCTCAGGCTGGGCTCAGGCATTTTCCTGGGTGGTACGATGCCCAGCGTCAATGCGCTCATCGCGTCGCTCTGCGACAAGGACAGGCAGGGTTCCACCTTCGGGCTTTCGTCGTCCATTGCAAACGCGGGAGCCGCCCTTGGACCTGCAGTAGGCGCAACGCTGGCAACCATAGCCGGCTACCCCTCGGTTTTCTTCGCCACCAGCGGTATACTCGGCGGTATAGGCGTGGCTGTCGCTGCGTCAATGCGCAAAGGCGGCAGGAGCGGGACTGCCGGCGGGGGCAGGCAATGAGCAAGCTGGAACGGATACTGGCCCTGACGCTGGCCGTCATCGTCATCATGATAATCGCGGGAACCACCTGGGGTGGCATTACAGGCTCACGGGCTAAAAAACTGGCCCGGGCCGCGGTGCCTGTGGCTATGGCCGATTCGGGTGTCTACAATGGGCTCGGTCGCATCAGGACCCGGACCGCTGATGAAAAAGCGACCATTGTCGTCGTCGATATGGCATTTCCGTATGATGCCTCGGACAGGCAGTTCCGCGAGGAACTACAACGCAAGCGAGGCGACCTGCGGGCTGCCGCCGGCACATTTTTCTCGTCCAGGTACGCGGAGGAGCTGCGCCCGGCTAACGAGGCAACGGTAAAGGCAGCACTCAGGGATACCCTCAACGGCTTCCTCGCCCTCGGCGCCATAGAAGAACTGTATTTTTCAGAATTCCGCGTCATGGACTAGCGTCACACTCGCTGCAACCGTTATACCTTGGCTATGCATGTAGAAATTCTGGCACTCTGCGATTTTGCCCAGGACGTGATGGGAAAACTAAACGTGGTTGGCGCTTTCGACGCGATTACAGTCCACGGCTTTCCGTCGGTCCACCCGCTCATGTGCGTGGCTGCCCGCATACGCTTCCAGGTATACGAACTGGGGACTCACGACGTCCGCATGGATCTGGTCGACAATGAAGGTGAGAGGCTGGCTCCGTCGCTGGAAGGCTCCCTGAACGTCAACGGCATAGGCGGAGATTCAGCGTGCGCCAACATGGCCCTCAACATCGTGAACCTGCGGCTGGAACATGAAGGCTCGTG
Organism: Spirochaetota bacterium; assembly: GCA_020048755.1. GTDB lineage: Bacteria > Spirochaetota > Spirochaetia > Treponematales > UBA12059 > SZUA-370. The sequence goes on along the minus strand of JAIFMD010000233.1, from coordinate 2,927 downwards.
GCGCCTGCTATTTTCAATCGATGGGCAGGAACGTGCTTCAGTGCCGCTGTACATCAGAAAGAACTCCGCACCGCCCAGGCGCGAATAAACAAACCAGGCTCCAGGCCAGGCCCGAAGTGTATACTTTCAACACACCCGACAAACTGTTTGACAACAGTGTATGTATTTTTTTCTGCCTGCTGCTGTATTGCAATCGAATTCCCCTAGTATACACTCTGCACATAGCTCATAATTAATTCTTTTAATGATATATACATATAATATTTGAACCAGTTTCTTTATTTTTATTGCATGGAATACGCCTTTTTTGGCACGCCTCTTGCTTATAAATAGGTGGACGCGGTGAAAAGGCTGTAAGCCACAAAGCACCGCGACAGAGTTTCATACCACACCTGGTACGGGAGGTTTATCATGAAGAGCGTCATCACCTACAATCCAGATTCGGTCCTGTCAGCACTCGACGACTGGGACAAAATGGTCGGCAACCTGTTCGACCGCGATTACCCGGGCAGTGCCGGTACGGTCGGTTATCCTGCCGTGGACATCAGGGAAGAGAAAGAGCGCTATGTGCTCGAAGCCGAGCTTCCCGGCCTCGCAGAGAAGGACGTAAGCATCAAGGTCAACGACCGCATACTCACGGTGGAATCAGTGAAGCAGGAAGAGAAGAAATCCGGGCAAGATGGAGTGTGGCTGATCCGTGAGCGCGGAGTCCGGGCCTTCCGCCGGTCGTTCAGCATGCCAAGGGATGTGGATCTCGATTCGATCAAGGCAAACTTCAAAGACGGTCTCCTGACCGTGCATCTGCCCAAAAGGCCAGAAGCACGCGAGAAGAACATCGAGATTACCCGCGCCTGATGAACTGAACGAGCATTGTATTTTTTCAAGAACGAGCCAGCGTTGCGCTGGCTCGTTCTTGTATATAGTAATGGATTCAAGTTTTTACCCATTTTCGACATGGTTTTCAAGCTACCGTGTAAATATTCTCTTGCATTCTTGATACCAAACACATACAATACCTTGACCTATCCCATTTAGGAGGACCTATGAAACGTGTACTCTCAGGCCTGCTCATCCTCGCTATGGCGGCGACTCTGATCGTCTCCTGCGGCGGTGGCAGCGCTGCCAAGGGTGTCGAATTCGTAATGAATAACGGCGCCGAGCCCCAGACCCTCGATCCTGCAAAGATCGAAGGTGTTCCCGAGCACAAGATATATATGGCCCTGTTCGAGGGTCTTGTAGGCTCAGATCCCAAAACCTCGCTCGCCGTCCCCGGCGTTGCCGAGAGCTGGACTGTCAGCCCCGATGGCATGCAGATCACCTTCAAACTCCGCAAGGCTACCTGGTCTGACGGCACCAAGATCACTGCCCAGACCGTGGTAGACAGCTGGACCCGCACATTGGACCCTGCCACCGCATCACAGTACGCATACATGCCCGGTATGGTCATCAAGGGCGCCAACGACTTCAATTCCGGCAAAGCCGGCAAGGAAGCCCTCGCGATCCGGGCGCTTGACGACTACACCTTCCAGTGTGACCTCGTCGGCCCGATGCCCTACGCCGTGGACATGATGTCCCACTACTCGTTCGCAATCGTCCCCACCCACACCATCGCCGCCAAGGGCGAAGACTGGATCAAGGCCGAGAACTTCGTAGGCAACGGCCCCTTCAAGCTCCTCGAGTGGAAGCCCCAGGAATCCCTGACCGTCGTTCCGAACGACAAGTACTGGGATGCCAAGGCCGTCAAGCTCTCCAAGATCACCTTCCTCCCGATCGACGACAACCTTACCGCCTATAACAAGTTCAAGGCCGGCGAAGTTGACTGGGCACACGGCGTTCCGCTCGACCTGATCGACGAGATCAAGCTCCGCCCGGACTACCAGGTAGCTCCCCAGGTTGCGACCTACTACTACATCTTCAACATGACCCGCGCTCCCTACACTGACGTCCGCGTCCGCAAGGCCCTCACGATGGCCCTGGACATGAACGAGCTCGTCAACAAGGTAACCAAGGGCGGACAGCTCGCCACCAGTTCCATGGTTCCGACCATGGCTGGCTACACTCCCGCCACCGGCCCTGCCTACAACGTAGAAGAAGCCAAGAAACTCCTCGCAGAAGCCGGTTTCCCCGACGGCAAGGGTTTCCCCAAGACCCCGATCCTGTACAACACCTCTGACGGTCACAAAAAAATCGCCGAGTGGGCCCAGGAATCCTGGAAGAAGAACCTTGGCATCGAGGTTACCCTCGTCAACCAGGAATGGAAAACCTTCCTCGATACCCGTTCCAGCTCGCACGATTTTGACATCGCACGCGCCGGCTGGGTTGGTGACTACCTCGACCCGAACACCTTCCTCGACATGTTCATGATCGGCTCCGGACTCAACGATGGCCTCTATGCCAACGCAGAGTACGACGCCCTCGTGAAGAAGGCTGGTACGATGAAGGCCGGTCCGGAGCGCATGGCCGTGCTGCAGCAGGCTGAGGCCCTCCTGATCTCCAAGGATCAGGCCGTCATTCCCTTCTACCACTATGTGGAGCAGGACATGATCGACATAGCCAAGTGGGACGGCTGGTTTGCCAACCCCCTCGGAACCCATCCCTGGAAATACATCAGCGCCAAGAAGTAATATCTTGAGCTGGAGCCCGGCGCTTTGGCGCCGGGCTTTTTTAAGACTTTGCATGGTATTGATATTTCATCTATTGAAACTTCGTTTCAATATCCGCATTTTCTGTACATTTCGATAGCGCAAATCCCAAAATCCAGGTTATACTATGTCCCCACGGAACATCTCCTGATCAGGCTCTGTTCCTACCTTTTGCAAGCGAGGCAACGATGTCCAGATTCATCGTCCGCAGATTCCTGAGCGTCATACCAACGTTGTTCATCATCGTGACGCTCAGCTTCTTCTTGATACGGCTTGCCCCGGGCG
>JAIFMD010000040.1 GCA_020048755.1 Spirochaetota bacterium | reverse complement strand
ACTGCAGCATTACCCCGTCGATGGCGCCCTGGAGGACCTGCGTCAGCGTATGCGGATTGAAGTCGCGGAATTCGCCATTCTGCTGGCCCTGCTCGAAAATGCCGCGCAGTATGTTGCTGCACGGTCCATAGGCGCGGGCATTGAAAGCCCGTTTCTCCTCAGCGCTTGTAAAGCTGCCCCAGAGGTCGACGAGCGCGACTGCCTTTGGCCTGTTGGCTACGATGTACTCGAAACTGGCTTCAATATAGGACTGCAGCCGTGCCCGCGCCCCGGTCCTGCCCTCCAGCCGGGCCGCGATGTTGCGGGCCTGGCCATCTATTATCGCGTCAATGATGGAGAGGAACAGATCTTGCTTGCCCTCGAAGTGGTAGGCTATCAGCCCCTTGGTGATGCCGAGTTCTTTTGCAATCTCCGCAAAGGACGTCTTGCTGTATCCCTTCTCTGCTATAGTCCTGAGGGCAGACTCGACTATCTGTTTCCTTCTGGCTTCTTCTATGAAACTCGCGGGTTTCTTTATAATTTTTGTTTCAGCCATATCTTCAGTCCCTTTCATCTCGCGCGTTCCAGCATCTTCGCGGAAATTTCCTTTAAAAACTTGGCAGCGACCATCGCCGTCATGTCGTTCATATCCTCGGCGGGATTGTATTCGACTATATCCGCCGCTACTACACGTGCATTGAGATTTTTAATTATACCTATGATTTCCCGCGTCGTGCACCCGCCCGGTTCCTGGTGGGAGACGCCCGGCGCGCAGGATGGGTCGAGACAATCCAGATCCAGACTTACATAGACGGGGCCTTCAAAAACCAGCCGTCGGACGGCCTCAAGATCATCTGGCCCAAACACTTCCACATTGAAGCGCCGCGCCTGTTCCCGCTGATGCTGGTTCATCGTCCTGATGCCGACCTGGACCAGCCTGCACGCCCAGCCGTTTTCCATGATGCGGGCAAACGGGCTGGCGTGCGATTCAGGATTGCCTTCAAAATTGTCATAGAGGTCAGGGTGGGCATCGAAGTGGAGTATGGTAAGCGGGCCATGACGATCAGCTGCGGCGTGAACCAGCGGCGCGGAAACGGAATGATCTCCACCGAGCGCCATGACCTTGAGACCTTCACCATGAAGCCTGCCGGCTGCTTCAAGAATGCCGGTGCTCATGGAACCAGCGCTTGGTGAAATGTCGCCCGCATCGGCAAAGATTCCCGGAGCGCCTAAATCCACGCCGGATTCAGTCCATAGATTGGACGATGGTTTGAAAAATGCCGCCCGTATCCTGGGCGGAGCCAAGGCGGCGCCGGCTTTCCATGACGAGTTGCCATCGAAGGCGACTCCTACTATGCCTATCCGGGCAGAGGGCTGTGGATATTCAGGGAACCTATTCATTGTCGCTCCACTATAGGAATTTCCAGGAATGATGCGCTACCACCAAACATGATCTTCATGCTGGGCTCTCCCGTCGCTGGCAAGCGGGCAAATGTATCCCGGTCGGCTCCAGCAATAGACAGCCGCAGGCGGGAACCGGCAGGAACGAGCACGGAGACAGGCTGCAGCACCATGATGACCTGGGTCGGTTCGCCAGGCACGAGCTGAAGTGCATCCTTCTTTAAATAAGTGTGTATCGACGATGGCCCCACCTTCGCGATGCTCGGGTCCCCGGGTACGCCTGGATTGGCTACGACATACTTTCGGTGCATGAGCCTGAGCATGCCTTCAGTGAGATAGCGCACCGTCCCATCGGCCGCTATCTCCTCGAGGTAGGCAAAAACCGCTCCATCATCATGCGTAGACGACAGCAGCAACGAGAGCCTGGGATATCCCGTTATTTCGGTTGGTGCTTCGAACGGAGCCGTCGTGTACGACAGCCGGCCATCGAGGGGGGCATAGCGGACGGGCCGTTGATCCAGCTCTGTCTGCCAGCGGTTGCTGGTACCCGTGGTCGCATCGAAATCCACGCGCCACTCGACGGTTGCCGGCGTTGATTCCGCGTCTGATAGCACTCCGTTGCTGGCGGGGAACAAGGTCCGCTTCGAAGTGCCGGCCGGGGGCCAGACGCGGGTCTCTTTCCACGCTTCCTCGCCGACGGTCCAGTAGTGCAGCACTTTTTCAGAGCCTGGCTCGGCCAGATAGGCCAGGGCTTCGAGCATCTGCGCGCCCAGCGCAAAGGCCGGCTTCTGCGCGCCGACCTGCTGCTTGCCGCCATGGTTCCAGGGGCCAATCACACCGCGGACCGGCGTGTCAGTCTCTACGAAGCGCCGGATTACGGCGTCGGCGGTTGCCGCATCGAACCAGCTGCCCCATGCGTCGATGGGCCGCACAGCCACCCTGTTCATCGGGCTTACCTCGTCGAGAGTCACGCCAAGACCCGGAGCGACGTCGTCCCTGAATGTCACCGAACCGAGGAGCGAGCCGACCCGGCCGTTGGCCGCATGATCAGCGACAGCGGCTGGAAGATCCTCCGGCGCGACGGGCTTGACGCCCTTGACGAGCACCCTGTCCAGGAACGGCGTGCCCTCAGGCAGGCGGTTGGCGTCCAGGGCCTCGTTGGCTGCAGACCAGTTGCGCAGTATGAACTCGTTGGGCACCCCGCCAGGAAAGGCTATGTCGGCGTACACGTCATATTCTGTAAAGCGGACCAGTGCCGAGCGCACGCCGGGATGCCCCGTGGCGCACAGCAAGGCTGAGGTCGTAGCCTGGTAGGAGTTGCCGAAAGCGCCGAGGGTACCATCGCTCCAGTCCTGCGCGGCTACCCAGTCAGCCAGGTCGCGCAGGTCATCAAGGTCACGTGCGGGCCAGGGATGGGGCTGCATGCCAGACGAGGCGCCCGTGCCGCGCATGTCGACGCGGAGGAGAGCCCAGCCGCGCGTAACAAAGAAGTCACGGGCGCTGTCCGGCTCCTTCAAGAACAATGAAAAGGGCCAGCGCAGTTCCCGGGCCCGCCAGTAGCGGGTAGCCGCGACGAGCGCAGGCAGCCTGGTCCCCGAGGGAATTCCACGAGGCAGGCTGAGGTCGACGGCAAGAGTAGCGCCATCCCTCATGGTCACACCGACGGAACGGGTTTCTGTATCGCGCCACCGTGGTGCCATCGGCTTCAATTGTGGAAATTCCATACTGCTACCTTTCAGTCCACTCGAGTCTGCGCTGGCTCTGCCGTTCAGGCGGCTATTTCCTTCTTTGCTTCTCCGGTGGTGACGGGTATCATGAACAGGGTGGCAAGAACAAGGAAGACAACCATGATAGGCCAGACCATCCTGTAATTATTGCCGAACGCTTCCACGAGCGCTCCTCCCAGCACCGGCCCTATTATGAAGCCGAGCGTTACTGAAATCTGCCTGATGCCCGTATAGGAACCCATGAGGCTTTCAACCGGGGCAGAATCAACGACCATGATAACGTGGTTGACATTGGCTATGGGCCACAGGATGCCGCAGATGGCCAGGCCGACCATCAGGCCCGTCGTAGAAGGCATGAGCCAGATGACAAGCGCTCCGACGGTGAAGCCGATGAGGCCGATGTACTGCGTCATCTTCCTGCCGGTCTTGCGGGCAAGCATGCCAGCCGGAACCGCGACAACCATATAGGTAATGGCGGGTATGGCAACCAGCATGGCCGCGGCCGACATCTCCATCTTGAGCGCAAAGACGCCATAGTTGGACAGCAGGAGGAACAGGAGGCTTCTGGAATTTTCCCTGGGCAATCGCTTGAAGAAGAGGAAGATGCCTCTGATGTTGAACGCTTCTCCCGCCAGTTCCCTGGCACTGGTCATGCTTTCTGGTTCCTTTATCCAGATCCTGACGAGGATCAGTATGATACCCGCAAAGCCCGCTGCCAACCAGAACGGCAGAGGACCGTAGATGCCATAGAGCGCAGCGCCACCAAGGGCAACCGCTACGACCAGGAATCCGGCGATGGCACCAGCTATGCCGTTGGCTGTGGTCCGATGATCTGAAGGCGTTATGTCGAACATGAGGACATCCGCGACTGGACGCACAATGGCAAAAGCGAAGAGGACAACGAAGAGTGAAATGATGAACGGTACGAGCAGTCCGCCGAGTTCTGCGGTCTTGCCGCTGAGCGCAGGGTCTATGCTCATCGGAATCAGGGGAATGACAACGACCGCGGCCAATGCAACAGGAATGCCTATCATGAGGAAGGGCATGCGCCGACCCCAGCGCGTCCGGAGGCTATCGCTCCAGGCCCCGACAAGCGGGCTTATGAATAGCCCCGCTATGTTGTCGAATACCAAAATTATACCCGTCAGGGCCGGTCCAAGACCGAACCCCAGGGTACCGGGGCTGGAATCGGTGAAACTTGGATTACCGGCCTGGAGGAACACGGGTACGTACGTATTGTAAATCTGCCAGATTACCTCCAGGACTGCGGGCAGGGTCGCAGCGAGGATGATGTTGCGCCATCGGGGCTTGTTGTTCATGGGGCCTCCTGAATACAATATTGAACGCATGTAGAATATACTGTACGCTCGTACAATATTACAAGCGAAGTTTGGCCGTATGTCAAGTGCAAAAAAAATCTTTGGCCCTACACCAGCCGCAGCAGTATCTCCAGCTTGAGGCGCGTCAACGGGTCTTCCAGGTTCAGGGCCAGAATTGACGAGATTTCATCCATGCGGCGGCGGATCGTATTGATGTGGGCATACAGTTGCTTGGCCGTAAGGCTGAAATTCATGCGGCTTTCGAGGTAGACCCGGAGGGTCTTTATGAGCACCCCATGATCATCCTGCCCCATCAGACGCTGCAGATCCTTGCGCATCACGGTTATCTCGTCCGGCTCGACGTGCAGCCAGGCAAAGGGTCCAAGACTGGAGTAGGTATGGAACCGCTCTTCAGGAAACAGTATTGTGCCCAGGCTCAGCGCCTGCACACACCGGTCGTGGCTGCGGCGCAATTCCGCGACCGGGGCCGGAATATCTGAAATGCCGAAAACATACGGGGCCTCGCCAAGGTCAGCCCGCAAGCGGACCTCCAGCCTGTGCAGCTTGTCGGTCAGTTCCTTCAAATACTGGCTGGAGTCTACAGTGGCAGCAAGGCTGAACAGCAGAAGCGACCTGTGGTCATCCATGACAGCCACCCGGCACCGGGTCGTACCGAAAACCATGCGAACCGAGCCGCGGACCAGGTCACGGTTGCGGAGCAGCGGTACCGCGGGATCAGGCTGTTCCAGCAGCACCACATGGCAGGTCTCGTCAGCCGGCAGGTTGAGTTCCCGCGCAAGGTCGCGTATGGATTCCGGGCTGTCCAGTTTGCCTTCCAGCAGGTTTTTGACAAAGGTTTCAAATCCCAGGTCACCCACGCTCTGCGTGACCAGAATCTGCTCGTACAACTCCTGCAGGAGCACATACCCGGTCCTGAGGGCATACTGATCGTAATAATCGATAAGGCCTGTAGCCTCGAGGACGACGAAATAGGCCCTGACCTTGTTGTCCACCGTAATGGGCACGGTTATCCAGCTGTAGGGCTTGTCGTAGCGGTCGTCAAAAATACGGTACCTGGCCATCTTCAGGTTGTCGCACAGCATTTCCTTGCTGAAACCCGCCGGAGGCTCCCAGAAGTCCTCAGGCTTCATGCCCGCAGAAATCTCCTTGAACCTGCCAGAACTGTAGAACACCTTGTCATCAGACAGATAATAGACCATGGCCGGAAAATCCATCTCCGATTCCACGGCGTTCAGGATCTTCTGGATCTTCCTCACGTGGTAGGACAGGTCGTTGAGGTTGTTGAAGCTTACCTTGCCGATGTCGAAATTCTGGATGTTCTTGTTCATCACCAGTACGTTGAGGGCGTTCATGATGCCCATCCAGGACGTTTCGGCTGGAATCGACAGCAGGGGAATGTCCAGCTGGTTGCAGGCCGCCACCACATCGGCCGGCATCTCTGAAAGATACCGCCCCAGCTTTATGCCTACGCAGGAGCATTTACCAAACGTACCGGAATCCACATAGGGTTTTACCAGCCCCTGGTTGGCGGTAAAGACAAACCCGGACGATACAACGAATTCCCGTCCGGTAGTCCAGTTGAAACCGTCGGGAGCGTCCAGCACGGCTATGCCCTGGATGTGCTTGTTCAGGCCCTTGTGGCCGGCAACCACCTGGAAATGCCTGAAATAATCGCTGCGCAGCATAGAATCAACGGAAATTCCCATGTCGGCTCCCGTGGCGTGGTTTAAGACAGAACACACTGTAAACCAGTTTCATGGATAAAGAAAAATATTTTCCCTCCGGCAGCCCGGACCTGAATAATTGTTCCTCCGCACCATGAACACTGCAAAACAGGCATGAGAACTACATTGTAGCCCTCAAAAACCGGTGCTAGCCTTCACCTAGTCAGATGTACATTGGTCGAGGAGGCAGAGCACATGAATTACCTGGAGATCGCCAACAGTCCCTTGATGTGGGTTGCAGCGGCACTGGCAGTAGGCCTGGTCCTTTTTCAGGCATTCCTGTTTGCCAGAAAGTCGTACTCCACAGGGCTCAGGATAGGCCTCAAGGATACACAGATGAAGGCCGCCATCAGGAGCAGCTTCATCGCATCCCTGGGACCATCGATAGTCATCCTTTCGGGCTTGCTCGCCTTGCTGGTCACCGTCGGCGGCCCCATGGCCTGGATGCGGCTGTCGTATATCGGCTCGGTCATGTTCGAGCTCATGGCCGCGGCGATAGGTACCGAGGCCGTCGGCGTCAAGATGAACATAGACCCGATGACCACCACGGCGTTTGCCAATGCCATCTGGACCATGATAACCGGCTCCATAGGCTGGATCATCTTTGCCACCCTCTCGGCCAGCAAGATGGACAAGGTACAGGCCAGGTTCTCCAAGGGTGACAAGGGGCTCATCGGCATCATAGCCATCTCGGCCATGCTGGGCTCCTTTGGTTCACTGGTTTCCGGCCACATCCTGGCTATGAACGCCAACACCCTGGCAGCCGTGACCGGCGCTCTCGTGATGGTGGGCCTGTCTACGGTTGCCGACAAGAAAAACATCCAGTGGCTCAAGGAATGGGGCTTGGCAATAGCGCTGTTCGCCGGCGTCATCGCAGCCGTCCTTGGCGGCGGTCTGGGTCCCAAATAACAACGGAGGGTGACACAATGGAAGATACAACGAACATCTATCAGGGCGAGTACATTCCCTACATCAACAAGTGGGGCAAGATCACCAACTGGCTGGGCGTGGTCCTGTCCTTCGGCCCGGCCCTGGTCCTGGCCGTCTTCTTTGACGCCATGCCTACGCTGAGCGCCATAATGACTGGCTTCATAGGCATCGCGGCTGCCGTGGGCATCAACTGGTTCGTTGAACCCATTTCATACTTCCCCATAATCGGCACGCCGGGAACCTACATGGCCTTCATCTCCGGCAACATCTCCAACATGCGCATCCCCTGCGCTGCAGTAGCCCAGAAGGTAGCCGGAGTGGAACCGGGATCCGAAGAAGCGTCCATCATCTCCACGCTGGGCATGGCCGTCTCCATCGTGGTCAACATCGTGGTGCTGGCAGCTGGTGTAATTCTGAGCAACGCGCTGCTCGCAAAACTGCCCAAGTCGGTATTTACCGCACTTGGTTTCCTGCTGCCGGCCCTGTTCGGCGCCATCTTTGCCCAGTTTGCACTGCGCAAGCTCAAGATGGCCCCCGTAGCCCTCGGCATAGCCTTGCTGCTTACCTTCATGCTCAATGCCGGCGTCTTCAAGTTCCTGCCAGGCAGGCCCAGCTACGTGGTCACCCTTGGCTCGGTCTTCGGATCGATCGCCATAGGCGTGGCTCTCTACAAACGCAAGCTCCTGTAGTCATTCAATAATGCAGAAGGGTGGACAAATCATGATGATTGCCAAAGCTGAAGCCGTCCAGGACTATGTCGTAGCCTTGCGCCGTGACCTGCACCGCAACCCGGAACTCAGCGGCCAGGAATTCAAGACCCGGGAACGGCTGATGAAGGAACTGGATCCTCGCTGGTGGCAAGGATCAATCCGGGCAAGGGAGGCAGGTCCGTAGCCCTGCGGGCAGACATCGACGCCCTTCCGATCATAGAACAGTCAGGGGTCGATTTCTGTTCCACAAACCCCGGCGTGATGCATGCCTGCGGCCATGATGCCCATGCGGCCATGCTCATGGGAGCCGCAAAGATACTGGTGGCCATGAAGGATGAACTGCCCGGTGAGGTCAGGCTTATTTTCCAGGAAGCTGAAGAAACCCTGTCAGGAGCACGCAAGGTAGTGGCCGGTGGCGGCATCGATGGCATCGAGACGGCCTTTGGCCTCCATGGCATGTCCACCCTCGCAACCGGTGAGTACGACCTAACGCCGGGGTTCCGCATGGCGGGCTGCGACACCATCTTCGTCAAATTCGAAGGTGAATCGGGCCATGCCGGTGCGCCCCACCTTGCCAGGGATACCATAAACCCTGCCTGTGTCTTCACCGCCAACCTCAACAGCGTCGTAGCCAGGGACGTGGATCCACTGGAACCACTGGTGCTGTCCGTAGGCCGCTTCTCCGGTGGCACCAAGGCCAACATCGTCGCCAAGTACACGGAGCTGGACATCTCGATGCGCTACTACGACGCAAACGTCCGCACGACCGCGCACGAGGCAATACAGCGCCACGCCGCAGCCATCGCCGAGGCCTTCAGGGTCAAGGTTACGGTCAACATAGAAGAAAGCGCCATCAGCCTGTACAACGATGATGCGATGACGGCCATAGCGGCCAGGGCTGCGGAGAAGGTGTTCGGGCCCGGCAAGAACAAGGGTCATGCCAGGATGATGGGCTCCGAGGATATGCCGTACTACTTTCAGAAGGCCAGGGGAGCCTACGCCCTGCTGGGATTCCGCAATGAAGCCAAGGGTTCCATCTACTTTCCGCATAACGAGAAGTTCCTGCTGGACGAGGACTACTTCAAGTACGGGGTTGCCCTGCACGCCCAGGTTGCCGTGGATTTCCTGCAGAGCCAGACGTCTTGACGGCAGGGAGCCGGCATTGACGCGGCCGCCGCAAAGGCGTACCTTGGTTGCATGGATATACAACGCCTTTCCATGGACCTGGCTTCAACGCAGCTCCAGAATCAGGTCGGAGCCAAGGTCATGGGCCTGGCCATGAACGTCGCCAAGGAACAGTCAGCATCCCTGGCCAAGCTCATGGACAGCTCCGCCCTGGCAACAATCTCCGATCCAGCCCTCGGTTCAAACATCAACCTTCTGGCCTGATCAGATCGACGACGACAATGCACAAGCCGCTTGCGACACTGCTGGTGCTCTCCACACTGGCAGGCGCCATCATTGTCGCGGCCTCCTGTGCCGGCAGAGCCTCCCTGAAGTCTTTGCCTGAAATTCAGGCCGTCGCGCACCGTGGCGGCGCAGCCCTGGCTCCCGAAAACACCCTTGCCGCGTTCCGTTCCGGCCTCGCGTACGGTACCGATGCGCTGGAACTCGACGTGCACCTGAGCCTGGACGGCCACCTCGTCGTCATGCACGACCCCGCGGTAGACCGCACCACCAGCGGCACCGGCTTCATTGCCGACCAGAGCCTTGCACAGCTCAAAACGCTGGACGCAAGCGCCCGATTCAAGGGCCCGGCTGCGGGCCGGCAGGAAATACCCACACTCGAGGAAGTACTGGAACTCCTCGTGGCCCCCGGCAACGAGCGCGTCGGGCTGCAGGTAGAAATAAAACTGCGCGCAGACGGCTCCCGCTACCCCGGCATCGAGGAGGCACTCGTAGCCGCCCTGCGAAGAGCCACGCTCATCGAGCGGACTACCGTCATAAGCTTTGATTTTCCTACCCTGACGACCGTCGCCGGACTTGAACCCGGCCTGCGCACCTGCGCCCTCGTCGGCAAGGACTACTTCAAGGCGGCAGCCGCCATCCCGCCCGGCCAGATAGCCCGCAGCCTCGCCGCACTCGGCGTGGACGGTGTCGGCGTACGCGAACAGGACCTGGCACCCGGCCTCTACGAAGCCCTGCGCCATGCTGGCCTTGGCGTCGGAGCGTGGACCGTGGACGACCCTAAGCGCATGCGCCAGCTCGCGGCGCTCGGAGTTGATTTCATCACCTCCAACCGCCCGGATTTGCTCAGACAGGTCTTTCCGTAAGGCATCGGGTGATTATTCGGAGCGTCCTACCTCGAATAATGATAACGAAATGATATAAATATTATATTACTTCCTTCCACTATATAAATAATCCTGTGCTCTTGATCAATTCTTCTTGACCAAAATCCTTTTAGATTGAGTTTTAATGCTTCTGGTTTTCCAATGCCTTCAAATGGTGTTCTGTCTATCTCTTTGATCAATTCATTGATTCTCTTTATTTGCTTCTTGTCTGTCTCCACCCAATATACATAGTCTTTCCATGCGTTATCAGTAAACAGCTTATTCATGTTCCATCAAATCTCTTTTTTGCACCTTTCCCTTTTCATATTGATCAATTGATTCTTTTATATACGTATAATTCTCTTCACTACCAAGCAAATAGTTCGTTTCCATCAAGCTGTTATACTCTTCAATAGAGAGCAAAACCACATTCTGATTGTTTTTCCTGGTGACTATCAAAGGATCATGGTCATTATAGACTTTATCCATGTAGGTCTTTAGATTTTGCCGTAAATCGGTATATGAAACAGCATTCATACGTGTATCCTCCCTTACAATAAGTACAATATACTGTACTTTATCAGAGAATACCAGAAGATCAATTTCGTTCCATTTTTTTACTGCTGACCGTCGGTCATCCTTTCCCGCGGGGGTTTGGGGGCAGAGCCCCCAGGCGGGGGGATAGCGTAGGCGACCGGAGCCGGGCCTTAAGGCCGGCGAGGACGCCGGAGCGCAAGGGGGACGGCTCCAGCCGCCCCCCTTCCTTGACGAGCAAGCCGCTTGAACCTCGAGCGCCGGGGAGGGTACGCTGGCGGCTCTGGAGGCTTGCATGGATTGGTACGTCAACTGGGTCACGGAGAATCTGCTCCTGTCGGCCTTCATCCAGTTTGCCATTTTAGGTAGCGCAGGCGAGGTCGTCGGCATCATCGCGTCAAAGCGGCGCCCGTCCAACAAGGCCCTCGAGTGGCTGGCCAAGGCGGTAGTCTGGGGCTTCCTGGGCATCCTGGTAAAATACTCGTTCACCGGCTTCAAGGGCTTTCTGGCCGCCCTCGTGGACAAGGGCTTCCTGCCCGCCGCCTTCGAGAAGATCACCATACTGCGCGCGCTGTCGCTGTCCATCCTGACCAACGCCATGTTCGGGCCGCTCCTCATGGTGCTGCACCGGACCAGCGACAACCTGATAGCCCGGACGAAGGGCTACAAGGGCATCGAGAAGAGCCTTGC
>JAIFMD010000057.1 GCA_020048755.1 Spirochaetota bacterium | reverse complement strand
CCATGGAACGGATCTGCGGCCCCGAGAATTCCAGGTGGAACTGCAGCCCGAAAGTGCGGTCGCCGTAGGAGAAGGCCTGGTTGGGGCACTCGGGGGTGCTGGCCAGGCGCACGGCGCCGGCGGGCAGGTCAAACGCGTCGTTGTGCCACAGGAACCCAAGGAGCGGCCGCTCCATACCGGCGAACAGGGGAGATGACTCACCCGCCGCATTCAGTTCCATGTTCCAGTAGCCAAATTCCGGCACCGGGGTCTTGTAGACGCGAGCGCCCAGGAGCCGCGCCAGCAACTGTCCACCCAGGCAGATGCCCAGGAGCGGTGTGCCCGCCTTCATGGTTGCTTCCATGTAGCGGAGTTCGTCGAGTAGCCAGGGGTATTTGTCGTGTTCCGTGGCGTACATGTAGCCGCCGAATACCACGACGCCGTCATACGATCCGGGATCAGCCGGAATGTGGCCTTCGGAGAACAGTACGGTATCGGCGAGGTGGCCGGATGCGGCCAGGTCGGCCTCGAAATTGTAAGGAGTTGAAGGCGGGCCATGCCGCACAAGAAGGTACTTCATGGCCGGGCAGTATATATGCCCGGCCCGAGTTGTTTCAAGAAGAAAGGCCTCAGCCTACGGCTTTTGCGCCTTCCTGGATGGCCTGCATGTTCATCGGTATAAATTTGTGCTTGCTGGTGCTGAAGAACGACTTGAGCACGGCTTCAAGCTTGTCCAGCTTGACCGCGCCGGTGGCTTTGGACAAGGCGCCCATCATCACCATGTTGGCGAACTTGACGTCGCCGAGGCGCTCGGCTATCTCGTTGCACGGTACCTTGATCACACGGGCGTCAGTGCGCTTCGTGTCCACCTTGACCAGGCTCGAGTTGATGATGAGCGTGCCGCCCTGCTTGAGCACGGCCTCGCAGAGGGGCAGCGAGTCCATGTTCATCACGATGGCGCTGTCCGGCGCGGTGACGAGGGGGCTGGCGATCTCTTCCGTGGACACGATGACGCTGGCGCGCGCTATGCCGCCGCGTTTCTCCGCGCCGTAGAATGGAAAGAAGGTCACTTCAAGGCCTTCCTTCATGCCGCAGTACACCCAGAGCTGTCCGAGCGATATGACGCCCTGCCCGCCGAAACCGGCCATAAAGGTCTTCTCGGTCATTTCGCGGCCTCCTTGGATTCTTCGTTGCTGCCGGCCAGCTCGTCCTTGACGACGCCGAGCTTGTAGAACGGAATCATGTCGCTCTCCACCCAGCCCACGCTCTCCACCGGGTCCATCGCCCAGTTGGTGGGGCACTGCGACAGGATCTCCACCATCGTGGAGCCCTCGCCGCGCATCTGCGCCTCGAAGGCCTTCTTGATGTACTGCTTGGTCTTGCGCGTGTTGGCGGCGTTGTTCACGGCGCCGCGCGCCAGGTACTTGGTGCCGCCCAGGGTGGCGAGCATTTCCAGGACGCGTATCGGGTAGCCCATGCCGGCTTCCACGGGGTCGCGGCCGTAGGGAGCGGTGGTAGCCTTCTGGCCCACCAGGGTGGTCGGAGCCATCTGGCCGCCGGTCATGCCGTAGATGGCGTTGTTCACGAAAATGGTTGTAAACTTCTCGCCGCGGTTGGCGGCGTGCACGGCCTCGGCGGTGCCTATGGCGGCGAGGTCGCCGTCGCCCTGGTAGCAGATGACCAGGTGGTCGGGCAGCATGCGCTTGACGGCGGTGGCGCCGGCGGGCGTGCGGCCGTGGGGCACCTGCACCGAGTCAAAGTCGAAGTAGATGCTGGCCCAGATGGAGCAGCCTACCGGGTTCAGGATGACCGACTTCTGTTGCAGGCCCATCTCGTCTATCACTTCTGTTATAAGCCTCCGTATAAAAGTTCCACGCTCGCCCCCTTATTTCTTCAAGATCCGGCGGATCTCGGCGAGGAGGTCTTCCTCGGTAGGAATCATGCCGCCGCAGCGACCGTAGAATGACACTTCGCTCTTGCCGTGGGTGTACAGCTTCACGTCCTCGATGTACTGGCCCATGCTCATTTCGACGGTCAGGAACCGCTTGCCTGCGAGCTCGCCCAGACGCTTCTCGGGGAAGGGCCACAGTGTGATGGGCCGCCAGAGGCCTACCTTGAGGCCAAGCTTGCGGGCCATCTGCATGGCTCCGAGGCTTACACGGGCGGAGGTGCCGTACGCTGTCAGGATGAGGTCAGCGTCTTCCACATGCTGCTCTTCCCAGCGGGGCAGGAGCTTCTTCATCTCGTCATAGCGCTTGAAGCGGGCGATGTTGGCCTGCTCGAATTCTTCTGGTACGAGGTGGGTGGAATCCACGTGGTTGCAATCGCGGCCGGCGGGGCGGTTGCCCGAGGCCCAGGGCTTGGCGATGCGCGTGGCCGGATCCTTGGGCTGCGGCAGGACCACGCCTTCCATCATCTGGCCTATCATGCCGTCGGCCAGCACCATGGCCGGCATGCGCCACTGGTCCGCCAGGTCGAAGGCCTCATACGTAAGGTCGGCCGCTTCCTGCACGCTCTTCGGAGCCAGCACGATGTGGTAGTAGTCGCCGTGTCCGCCGCCGCGGGTGGACTGGAAGTAGTCGCCCTGGGCAGGGGAGATACCGCCGAGGCCGGGGCCAGAACGGGCCACGTTGATGACGACAATGGGCACGTCGGCTCCGCAGGCATACGAGATGCCTTCCTGCTTGAGCGAGATGCCCGGGCTCGACGAACTGGTCATCGCGCGCGCGCCGGTGGCAGCCGCTCCGTAGACCATGTTGATGGCGGAGACTTCGCTCTCCGCCTGTATGAACACGCGCTTCTTGTCCAGCATGTGCCGGGCCATGTACGCAGTCAGCTCGTTCTGCGGGGTTATGGGATACCCGAAATACGCGTCGCAACCGGCGCGTACGGCGGCCTCGCCCATAGCCTCGTTGCCTTTCATCAGGCGCTTTTCTTCAGCCATGACGGACCCTCCTTACAGCTTGTAAACGGTTATTGCCACATCCGGGCAGACCGCGAAGCAATTGCCACAGGCAATGCATTTGTCCGGCGCGACGACCCGTGCCGGGTAGTAGCCCCATGAATTCGGTTCGACGTCGGCGGCGAGCACCTTGGTCGGGCAGGCCCGGACGCACAACAGGCAGCCCTTGCACCGCTCCCTATCGATCTCGGTCTTTCCTTTAGTAGCCATTGCGACTCCTTCTCGTACTACCTATAGTGCATGAGCACACCGGAACGGCGTACCCGTAACGTTGCTTTACATTCAGTGATTACCCGGCAAGCACGGCAAGCGCAATGCTGGCCAGCTTTGTCTCGCGGCTGTCTGCGCGGCTCGTCAGCACGATGGGCTTTGCCGCCCCGGCCACGATGCCCGCGCCTTTGGCCCCGCCGAGATCCAGGAGCGCCTTGTACAGCAGGTTGCCCGCCTCGATGTCCGGCGCAACCAGCACGTCGGCGTCGCCGGCCACGTCGGAGACTATCTTCTTGATGCGCGCGCTCTCGGCACTGATCGCGTTGTCCAGGGCCAGCGGGCCGTCAACGAGGCAGTCTTTGACCTGCCCGCGCCTGTTCATCATGGTGATGACCGCCGCATCGACCGTGCAGGGCATCTTGTCGTTGACCTTTTCCACTGCCGCCAGCAATGCCACCTTGGGCCTGTCAACGCCGAGCGCACGGGCAACCTTTACGGCATTGGCTATGATGTCCAGCTTGCCCTGGAGGTCAGGCGCAATATTGATGGCTGCGTCGGTGACGATGAACAGCTTGTGGTACTGCGGCGATTCCATAACCGCGACATGGCTGGTCAGGCGCCCCGCGTTCAGGCCGTTTTCCTTGTTCAGAGCCGCCTTGAGCAGGATGGAGGTGTCCAGCACGCCCTTCATCAGCACGTCGGCCTCGCCCGAGCGCACCAGAGCTACCGCCGCGGCGGCCGCTTTGGCGTAATCTTTTTCTTCTATCAGCCGCAAGCCCGTGAGGTCGGCGCCCAGTTCGCCTGCCATGGCCCGGATGGCATCCAGATCTCCTATCAGGATCGGCTCCGCGATGCCGGCGGCCCTGGCGTCCAGGGCAGCTTCGAGGGCGGAATGCTCCTGGGCAGCCGCCACGGCGATGCGCTTGCGCCCGCCCGCCTGCGCCGCGGCAAGAATATCTGCAATGGATTTCATTACTTGTACTCCATCGCTTCGCCGGCCAGGCCGCGGGAGCCGGCGGCGGCCAGCGCTTCAAGCTCGCCCTCGCCGGCATACACCGTCACGGGCGCCATCCAGCCGCACATGCGCGCGAGGCCTTCCTGCACCGGCTTGCCGTAGGCTATGCCGCCGGTCAGCACGATGCCGTCGAGCTTGCCTTCGGCCACCGCCGCGAGCGCGCCTATGGCCTTGCCCACATTATATATGAAGGCATTGTAGATGAGGGTTGCCTCGGGCTCGCCCTTCATGTAGCCGGCTTCCAGCACGCGCATGTCGTTGGTGCCCGCCAGGCTCACGGTGCCGCCCTGGCCGTTGATCATCTTCATCACTTCTTTTTCAGTTACCGTGCCGGAGAAACAAAGCTTGGCAAGCGCGCCTGAAGGCAACGTTCCGGCGCGTTCCGGGCTGAACGGCCCCTCGCCATTGAGCGCGTTGTTTACATCGACGACGCGGCCCAGGTGGTGGTATCCCACCGAGACGCCGCCGCCCATATGGGCCACGACAAGCCTGACGTCCTCGTAGCGCCTGCCGTGCTCGGCCGCCCAGCGACGCGCCACGGCTTTCTGGTTGAGCGCATGGAATATGCTCTGCTTCCGGAACTGCTTGTGCCCGTAGATGCGCGCCAGGTCTGACAGTTCGTCCACCACCACCGGGTCGGCTATGAACGCCGGGATGCCCAACTCGCGGGCCAGGGCATCCGCTATGGGCGCGCCCAGATTGGATGCATGCTCCCCGTATCGGGCCGTCTGCAACTCGTACTTCATCGTGTCCGATACCGCATACACGCCGCCGGGTATCGGCCGGAGCAGCCCGCCGCGCCCCACGACGCAGGCCAGCGAACGCATATCGAAGCCGCGCCGGACAAGTACCTCGCGGATCGCAGCCTCGCGGAACTGAATCTGGTCTGCCATGCAGGAATAGCGCCCGATCTCCTCAGCTGAATGCGCCATGCCCTCAGAAAACAGCTCCGCGCCGTCTTCGTAGACGGCGATCTTGGTGGACGTGGAGCCTGGATTGATGACGAGTATCCTCTGGGGCATGCGGACTCCTTGCAAGAGTGCGTAAAAATGCTGTGCTCAAGCCGATTATATGCATAGTTATCGTGACGCGCAAGTAAATAATGCCTGTTTTTGCTAAAATTCAAAACGTCGTTTTTATATTTGAAACATTTATTGCGATAACCGATCGAAAGCCACTTCACCGCCAGCATCGGGCACGCTATACTCCCCCCATGGAGGCAGCAATGAAGGCACTCGTCAAGAAATCACCGGAAATCGGCCTGTGGATGGAAGATGTTCCGATGCCAGAGGTCAGCGACAACGACCTCCTCATCAAGGTAAAGAAGACGGCGATCTGCGGCACTGACGTGCACATCTACAAGTGGGACGCCTGGTCCCAGCGCACCATCAAGACCCCCATGACCATCGGCCACGAATTCGTCGGCGAGATCGTGGAGATGGGGCGGGCCGTCCAGAACTACAAGATCGGCGAGCGCGTCTCCGCCGAAGGCCATATAGTCTGCGGCGTCTGCCGCGCCTGCCGCGCCGGAAAGCGCCACCTCTGCCCCAACACCCGCGGCATAGGCGTCAACCGCACAGGCTGCTTCGCCGAGTACGTCTCCGTACCCTCGTCCAACGCCTGGCACGTCCATGAATCCATCTCCGACGACATCGCGTCGATCTTCGACCCCTACGGAAACGCAACCCACACAGCCCTGTCCTTCGACATGGTCGGCGAGGACGTCATCATCACCGGCGCCGGCCCCATCGGCTGCATGGCCGCCGCCATAGCCCGCCACGTCGGCGCCCGCAACGTCGTCATCACTGACGTCAACGAGTACCGCCTCAACCTCGCCCTCAAGCTGGGCGCCACCCGGGCCGTCAACGTCGCCAAGGAAAAACTCCCCGACGTCATGAAAGAACTCGGCATGGTCGGCGGCTTCGACGTGGGCATGGAAATGTCAGGCTCCCCCCAGGCCTTCGAGCAGATGCTGGAGAACATGTACAACGGCGGCCGCATCGCCCTCCTGGGCATACTCCCCAACGGCGCCGGCATCGACTGGGACAAGGTCATCTTCAAGGGCCTCTTCCTCAAGGGCATCTACGGCCGCGAGATGTTCGAGACCTGGTACAAGATGCAGACCATGC
>JAIFMD010000134.1 GCA_020048755.1 Spirochaetota bacterium | reverse complement strand
TGCCGCGCTCGCAGAGTATGACGTTGGGGTTGCCTTCAGCGAGGATGTATTCGGCGCAGTTGAGCCACTCTTCCAGGGTGGAGTACATGCCTCGCTTGAGGAGTATGGGCTTGCCTGACTTGCCCGCCTCGCGCAACAGCGAGAAGTTCTGCATGTTGCGCGCGCCAATCTGCAGTATGTCCGCATACTCGCCCACCCAGCTGACGTCTCGCGTGTCGATGACTTCGGTGACGATGGGCAGTCCCGTCTCGCGTCTGGCCTTGTCCAGTATCTTGAGCCCCTTGAGCCCGAGGCCCTGGAATGCGTACGGAGAGGTACGTGGCTTGAACGCGCCTCCGCGGAGCATCGTCGCCCCCGCTTCCTTGACGGCCACCGCCGTGCGGACCATCTGGTCTTCTGATTCCACCGCACAGGGACCCGCTATCACTATCAGGTCCTCGCCGATGCGGAGTCCACCCACTTCGACGATGGTCCTGGCTCCGTCGGCCTTCTGGCCTGTCAGTTTAAGATTCTTCATATAACAGCTACCTTTCGCCGGTCCTACCGGCTTTCATCACTTGCACAATCCGCGCTCCCGGGCGTATACACAATCCGGGTGGACCGATCCGCGGATCCGCCAGGAAGGATATAGCCATGAGCGCCTTGTCGTCGAGGGCGGCCGGCATCGAGCCGTCCCGTACCATCGCCATGAACCAACGTGCCCGCGAGCTTAAAGCCGCAGGGCGAGACATCGTCGACCTCACCGTCGGCGAACCTGATTTCCATCCACCCGCCCATGTCCGCGAGGCGGCTACCCGCGCCATAGCAGAAGGTGCCGACCGCTATACGCCGGTCGCAGGCGAGATCGTCCTCCGCGAGGCCGTTTCCCGCAAGCTCCTGCGCGACTCCGGCCTCTCGTACCCGGCCGCGCAGATCCTCGCATCCTGCGGCGCAAAAAGCGCCTTGTCCAACGCACTCCTCGCGCTGGCCGGCCCCGGCGATGAGGTGCTCATACCCACGCCCGCCTGGCTGTCCTATGCCGAAATGGCCAAGCTGGCCGGGGCTGTCCCCGTGTTCGAGCAAACCACCGCGGCCGACGGCTACAAACTCCGTCCGGAGCGACTGGCTGCCGCGCTGACGACTCGCACCCGTGTGCTCATCCTCTGCACGCCGTCCAATCCCACCGTCCTCGCCCGCTTTCCGGACGTCTGGATACTCTCGGATGAAGTCTATGAGCGTATCCGCTATGTACCGGAAGTGCCCAGCCCCGCCTCCATTCCGGCCATTGCCGACCGCGTCATCGTCGTAGGCGGCCTGTCCAAGTCGCATGCCCTGACAGGCTGGCGGCTCGGCTTTCTGGCCGGACCCAAGGCCGTCGTCGATGCCTGCGTGGCCATCCAGGGCCAGACGACCACCTGCGCGTCGTCCATCACCCAGCGTGCCGGCATAGCCGCCCTCGATGGCGACCAGGCGCCTGTTGCCGCCATGGCTGCCGCGTTCAGGGTGCGCCGCGACCGGGCTTCCGCCAGGCTCGCCGCGGTGCCAGGGCTCAGGGTCAGCGCGCCTGACGGGGCCTTCTACCTGTTCCCCGACGTATCCGCGCTCTTTGGCTCCGAATGGCGCGGCGTGCGCATTGAGGGCTCCGATGATTTCTGTCTGTACCTCCTGGAGGAAGCCGGCGTGGCCTTGGTGCCCGGCTCTGCCTTTGGCGACGATGCCTGTGTCCGCATGTCGTTTGCGGCGTCCGATGCCGCCATAGATCTGGCTCTCGACCGTATCGAGGCTGCCGTCCTGGCGCTCGGAAACCACTAACCGGTTTACTGAGCGCGGGCGGCGCGCCAGACGGCGCCTGGTGGATGGGAACAGCTATCCACCGGGGCGGCCGGCAAGCTCTACGGGCTCACCCACCCGGCCGCGCCGTGAAGGAGCCCTATGCTTTATAGCTAAAATAAAAGTAAAAGGAGAAGTTTGCGGGCGAATCGCCGCGGAGAAGAGGAGCTGGTACCTGTTTGTTGGTAGCCATGCTCAGACCGTAGCATGGCCAAAAAAAAGAATCAAGTTACTATCGACAGTAACCGCTTGAAAAAACGACCGGCTGCCGGGATACTGGCAGGGAGGGATATTCAATGTACGAAATACTGGTCATCAACGGCCCCAACCTGAATCTGCTCGGCTTGCGTGAGCCCGGTATCTATGGCTCCATGAATCTGGCGCAGATTGAAGAACGATTGCGGGAACTGGCGGCCGAACTTGGCGTGGGATTGCGCTTCTTCCAGTCAAACCATGAAGGAGCGCTGATAGACGAGCTGCATGCCGGGCTGGGACGCTGCGCTGGCGCTATATTCAACCCCGGAGCGTATACGCATACGTCAGTCGCCTTGCGTGACGCCATAGCCGCCGTGAGGTACCCTGTGGTCGAGGTACACCTGTCCAATGTCCACGCGCGCGAGGAATTCAGAAAGGTTTCCATGGTGGCCGCGGTATGCGCGGGAACCGTTTCAGGGTTCGGCTGGCATTCCTACGAACTGGCGTTGCGCGCCGTCACCGGAATTCTGGCAGACCATGCGGAACGCCAGAACCGGGACGAAAGGCTGGCCTGAAGGGCCTGTCTGGCTCAGAGTTGGTCGGCGAACAGCTTCTCTATGGCCTGCTTGGGCAGGGCACCGGGTTGCTGACGCACGACCTTGCCGTTCTTGAAGACCATGAGCGTGGGTATGGAAATGATGCTGAAGCGGCCGACGTTTACCTTGCCTACCTTGAGCCTGCCAGCGTAGGTCTTGGCGAGGTCTTCAATGTGCGGGCCGATCATCTTGCAGGGCATGCACCATTCGGCCCAGAAGTCGACGAGCACCGGGATGGTGGATTGCTCCACTTCAGTGGCAAAGTTCTTCGATGTCAATTCTATTCCTGCGCTCATTGCGGGTCTCCTTCTGGCGTGGTGATGATCTTTGCTTCAGAGCGACCACGTCAACGCGATCGCGCCTGGGCCAGACACTCACCTTATCAAACAATGAAAATACATACGACAGCGTCTGGTTGTCAAATGGGTAACCATGGGCAGTATACACGAACCGGAGCATAACGCTACCATCCTTCATCATGCTCAAACGATTTCTCCACTACTACAAGCCGTTCATGGGCCTCGTAGCCCTGGACCTGTCTTGCGCCCTGGGGCTCGGACTGGCCGACCTCGTGTTTCCAGCCGCCACCAAGCGCGTGATCGACGTAATCGTTCCAGCCGGCGACTTGCCCGCGCTTGCTCGTTTTGCCGTGCTCCTCGTAGCCCTGTATGCGGTACGTGCCGCGCTGGAGTTCATCGTGGGCTATTACGGGCACGTGCTCGGTGTCAACATCCAGCACGATCTGCGGCGCGACATCTACCGCCACATCCACACGCTGGACACGCGCTTCTTTGACGATACCAAGACCGGACAAATCATGTCGCGCATCGTAGGCGACCTATTTGACCTGGCTGAAATTTCACACCACCTGCCAGAAGACCTGATCATGGCCAGCGTGCGGCTCGCAGGCTCACTCATCGTGATGCTGGCCATTGAGTGGCGTCTGGCCCTCGTCGTATTTGCCGTCGTGCCGGTGCTCGTCGTCTTTTCCGCCACCTTCCGCGGAAAGTTCCGCAAGGCGTTCAGGCGCAACAAGGAGACCATGGCCACAATCAACGAGCATATTGAAGAAAGCGTTTCCGGTGTCCGCGTCGTACGCGCCTTCGGCAACGAGGAATTCGAGACGGCCCGCTTCGACCAGGGCAATGCAACGTTCAGGGAATCCCGCATAGCGTCGGTGTTCCACATCGGCGTGTTCAATACCGGCGTATCGTTCCTGAGCAACCTCGGGCTCGTCATCGTGCTGGTCGCGGGCGGCTATGCGGCCTTCGGCGGCAGCATCAGCATGGGCGCGTACATAGCGTTCGCGCTGTATGTTTCCCGCTTCTTCCAGCCCATCGAGACGCTGGTACGCTCGATGGAACTGTTCCAGGAAGGCGCGGCCGGTTTCAGGCGCTTCCTCGAGATCGTTGATACCAAACCGACCATCATGGACATACCCGGCGCCGTTGAGCTTGCCAGTGTGCGCGGCGACGTGGAGTTTGCGGGGGTCGGCTTCCGCTACGGCGACGGGCTGGAGCGGGTTTTAGAGCGCGTCGACCTGCGTGTGGCGGCTGGCGAGACGGTGGCCATAGTCGGACCCTCTGGCGCTGGCAAGACGACGCTTTGTTCGCTTATCCCGCGCTTTTATGACATAGAAGAAGGCTCCATAACCGTGGATGGCCACGACATACGTCATGCGACCATAGCCTCGCTCCGGCAGGCCGTGGGCCTGGTGCAGCAGGACGTGTTCCTGTTCTCCGGCAGCGTGCGAGACAACATCGCCTATGGCCGGCTGGGTGCCAGCGAGGCCGAAATCGAGGCTGCGGCCGAGGCTGCCAATGCCCTCGGATTTATCCGGGAATTACCCCAAGGCTTCGATACACCGGTGGGAGAGCGTGGCGTCAAGTTGTCAGGCGGGCAGAAGCAGCGCATAGCCATAGCCCGCATGTTCCTCAAGGATCCGCCCATTCTGATCCTGGACGAGGCTACGAGCTCGCTGGACACCATGAGCGAGCTGGCCATACGCGAATCACTGGAGCGGCTGTCAAAGGGTCGTACCACGTTCATCATCGCGCACCGCCTGGCTACGATACGCCATGCCGCCCGCATCCTCGTGCTCACGGAAGACGGCATCGTGGAGCAGGGCCGGCACGACGACCTGGTGGCCGGCTCGGGCGTGTACCGGCAGCTGTACGACGCCCAGGTGGAGAGCCTGCTGGTCAGCTGAGGAATTGTGTGTAGTAGCCCTCCTGTTTGCGTAAAGCGGTATAAAGTATACGCATTTCGAGTATTGTTGCCTCTGGGGACGCGGTATAGGCTTGTTTTCATACAGGAGGCAACCCATGTCATACGTTTTTCCCAAGGCCACTTCTGCCCTTCCGTCCGCAGGCAAGGACGACCTGATCGTCATAGCCGGCGCAGGCGGTTTCATAGCCGGCACCCTCGTCCCCTACTTCAAGGACAAGGGTTTCACGCGAATCCGCGCCATCGACAAGAAGCCCGTCCACGAGTGGTACCGCGTTACCCCCGGCGTGGAGAACCTCTGCCTGGACCTTTCCGACGAGCTGAACTGCCGCCGCGCGGCAGAAGGCGCTGTGGAGGTGTACAACCTGGCGGCCGACATGGGCGGCATGGGCTTCATCTAGACCCACCGTGTCGACTGCCTGCGCTCCATTCTGATCAACACGCACCTCGTCGAGGCGGCGTACCGCGCCGGCGCCAAGCGCTACTTCTACGCGTCGTCAGCGTGCGCCTACAACACTGACCTGCAGAAGAGCCCAGACGTGGTGGCCCTCAAGGAGAGCGATGCGTTCCCCGCCATGGCGGAGCGCGGCTACGGCTGGGAGAAGCTGATATCCGAGATGTTCTGCCAGGAGTACTGGGCCGAGCGCAGCATGCCCACGTTCATGGCCAGGTTCCACAATGTCTACGGACCTTACGGCACCTGGGACGGTGGTCGCGAGAAGGCTCCTGCCGCCATCGCGCGCAAGGTCATAGAGGCCAAGCTGTCGAAGTCCGGCACTATCGACATCTGGGGCGACGGCACGCAGACCCGGTCGTTCATGTACATCGACGATTGCGTCAAGGGCATCGACATGATCACTCACTGCGACGAGCTGGTCGCCACGCCCATCAACCTTGGATCATCGGAACTCATCGAGATAAACCACCTCGTAGACATCGCCGAGCAGATAGGTGGCGTCAAACTCAAGCGCAGTTACAAGCTGGATGCGCCCAAGGGTGTTGCCGGCCGCAACTCGGACAATACGTTCATCAAGAAGGTGCTCGGCTGGGAGCCATCGATCGGTTTCAGCGAAGGCCTCGCCAAGACCTACCGCTGGATAGAGACGCAGGTAGCAGACCGCGCTGCGGGCAAGCGGACGATCGAATAATGGTTTCCTCCGTCGCCGGCGGCCTGCCGTACAGGCT
The DNA here is from genome assembly GCA_020048755.1 of Spirochaetota bacterium. Taxonomy (GTDB): domain Bacteria; phylum Spirochaetota; class Spirochaetia; order Treponematales; family UBA12059; genus SZUA-370. Next base: position 1,828 of record JAIFMD010000134.1, on the reverse strand, counting down.
CGCGCTGGCGGGGGGCTGGATAGACCAGCCCTTCGTATCCAGGTTCGACCCGGCGCCGCCTGGCTCCATGACCGTAGTGTCGGTGGAACCAGATTTCCGCTTCATGGACCGTTCCGGCATGGCTACGAGTACGCGCAAGGCCGCGGCGAAGCTCTGGGGGCAGCAGCTTCCTGACCGGTCACCCGACGCGCTGGTCAGGGAGTTGTATGCCGCTGAAAACGCCGGCCGCGCGGAACCGTCCGGAGCTCAGGACATGGTTGGCATATGTTACCCGGGTGTCAGCCGCATGGACTTCGACGCCGCGGTGGATGGCGGCGTCTTTCCGGTGCGCGTCGAGACGACCGAAGACTCCGACATCGCGGCCTGGCTCGAGCGCGTCATCAGGATACTGCCCGTGGCACAGCGGCCGGCTGATTACAATCCCCTGGAGACCAGGCGGATCGAGGCGTCCTGGGTCCGCAGGCTCGGGCGCTCCGGCCGCGATTGCTGGGATGCCATAGTCTCCCGTGATCTGGCTGGACTGGCCGGCTCCTTCAACGAGACAATGGAAGCCTGGGCTGCGATGCTCCCGGGCACCGTGAGGCACCACAGTCTGGATGCCGACCTCGAGGGTATCATCGCCGCGTACAGGGCAGAATACGGCGGGGCGCTGTACTCAGGCTGTGGTGGTGGCTACCTGTTCGTGCCCACCGAGCGGCCTGTTCCCGGATCGTTTGGCATCCGGGTGCGCCGCCGTGCGGGCCGCACTGCTGATCATCCAGCCGGCACCCCTGCCGACCACACCGAGGTCCGCACCGCAGGAGGCCGGCGATGAGGCGTGTCTATGTCTCCGGCTGCTTTGACGACCTCCGCTCGGGGGCGGTCCGTTTCCTCGAGGAAGCGAGCAAGCTCGGCCCGGTGACGGTATTCCTCCGGGACGACGAAGCCGCGGAGAGTCTGCTCGGTCAACCGGCCAAGTTCTCTTTCAGCGAGCGCTGCTATTTCGTGGAGGCACTCCGCTGGGTCGACCACGTTGAACTGGTCGGCCGGGACTGTCACCCTGATGCCCTGCCGGAATCTGCCCTGACAAGCGCGGGAACCGCGGCCCCCGATGCACTCTGGGCCATGCTCGACCCCGACGTTGCCCGGTTCGCCGCCTGCGGAGCGCGCTTCGCCTGAAAAGATTGAATACTGTCGAGCTAGAGGTGGTGAGTCTGTCATGATCGGCGCCGCGCAACTCGATGGTTTCAGAGCATTTACCCCGCGTGATGCATCAGGTACTCCAAACGGCGCATCCAGGGTTTCTTCTGGCATCAAAAAAGCCATTGCAACCGGCAGCTTCGACTGGCTCCATACCGGCCATGTACGGTTCTTCGAGGAAGCCGCCGGCTGGGGCGAGCTGACGGTGGTCGTCGGACATGATGCCAACATCAGGCTGCTGAAAGGGGAGGGACACCCGCTCGTAACCGAGGCGGAGCGCCGCTACATGGTCGCCTCCATCCGCCATGTAGCGCAGGCGCTCGTCTCCACCGGTTCCGGCTGGCTGGACGCCGAGCCGGAAATCGCCGTCGTCAAACCTGACCGCTACATTGTCAATGCCGACGGTGACAAGGACGAGAAACGCCGGTTCTGCGAGGCGCACGGCATCGAGTACGTCGTGCTGTCGCGGGATCCCAAGCCCGGCCTGCCTCGCCGCTCCAGTACTGATCTACGGGGATTCTGAACATTCCACGAGCCTGATTCTACCGCGCCGCACCATCCTCCGTGCGGCGCGGTTTTTTTCTGCTGAAGTTAGTTTTCGATTAACTAACTTTGTTCTTGACAGATTTTAAAAGCGGGTTGATCATCC
>JAIFMD010000007.1 GCA_020048755.1 Spirochaetota bacterium | reverse complement strand
CGCCCATGATGGCGATGTCTGAAAAATTCTCGGTATTCTGCAGGTTGCCCTGGGTAAACTGGCGCTGGGTGGCCGAGAGCTTTACACCGTGGCCCATCTGTACGGGTACCGGCACGACGGTATCCTCGGTGGCGGGGGTGCCCGCCACGCGGACGGTCTGGTAGATGAGGTCCTCGAAATCGGCGCGCATCTTCTTGTAGCCGGATGTGTTGACGTTGGCCAGATTGTTGGAGATCGTATCGATGCTGGCCTGCTGGCCTATCATGCCGCTGGCGGCCGTCCACAAACTTCGTACCATGTTTTACCCCTATACCTTGGCGACTTCGTTGATCAGCTTGCCGAGCGACGCGTCCTCTGTCTGGATGGTCTTCTGGTTGGCCTCGTAGAGGCGGTTGACTTCTATCATGCGCACCATCTCGGTGACCGGATTGACGTTGGAGGCCTCGGTAAAGCCCTGGATGACGGTGGGCCGGGTCTGTCCCGCCAGGCTCAGGGCGGGGCCTGATTCTTCGGTTTCCTTGTAGAGGCTGGAACCCTGCTTGGCCAGGTACCTGACGGTCTCGAAATTGACCAGCTTGAGGGTGTCGAGGAGGACCGGCTCCTCCCACTCGTTCTGCTCGCGGCCGACGAGGTCCAGGGGGTCGTCCTGGTAGGCCTTGTTTACCCAGACCCTGCCGTCCTTGTCCACCTGGAAGTTGTTCTGCTTGACGACGATGGGGCCGTTCTCGCCCAGGACGGGGTAGCCTTCCTTGGTCTCCAGGTAGCCTTCCTTGCCCAGGATGAAGGAGCCGTTGCGGGTGTAGCGCTCGCCCTGGGGGGTGGAGATGCTCATGAAGCCCTTGCCGTCCAGTGCCAGGTCAAAGTCGCTGTCGGTGCCCTTGAGTGCGCCTTGTTCGTGTTCTGTAAAGACTTCGTTGGCTTCGACGCCTGTGCCGATCTTGCCTATGACGGGAGCTCTGTCCCCGGAACCGAGGGGATGCAGGTAGACGCCGTCGTCGTCCATGCGTCGCAGGAGGAGCTGGGCAAAGGCCTTGCTGACGGTGACGTCGCGCTTGTAGCCGTCGGTGTCGATGTTGGCGAGGTTGTTGGCTATGGAATCGAGCCTGACCTGCTGGGCGGCCATGCCGCTCGCCCCCGTGTACAATCCCCTGATCATCCGCGTTCCTCCGTACCTTATTCATATCGGCGGACTATCCTTCAGGGTTTAGCGGGGACAGAGCTGTGCTATCAATTGTATTGACATTAAATATACAGGGCTATAACATTATGGCATGAAAATAAGCTGGTATGAAGACTGGATATGTAGCCGAAGACGCAGGTCTGGATGCTGAAGAGCAATGGTATGAGGATAATCTTGAAGATTTCGTATCCGGTGATCCGAAGGATCGCGCTTCCCTGATCAAGGCTGCAGCAGAGGCCCCCGTGATACTCGGAGAAAAAAAACAGATGATTTCCATACGTCTCGATCAGGCTGACCTGAAAGTGCTCAAGAAGAAAGCCGAACGGGCGGGCCTCGGATACCAGACCATGGTATCTGCCCTTCTTCACCAGTACGCGGTTGGCGACCTGGTGAACGTTGAGGAAGCAAGAAAACTGTTCAGAAAAGCCAGGTAGTTTCTGATCTTGATACCAGGCCCGTTGATGAAATGCTGGGTTACAACTCAGAAGGCTTGTTCAGCGATGGTCGTTGATCATGCCTTTTACTGAGGTACTATATTCAGGATCATAGTGCCATTCGTTGGATTTCAGATCGTAACGAGCCCGCCTGAGTCTATTTCCTTGACGAAAATCTTGTCGTAGCGCCTGGAATGGTCAAAGCGGGTGGCCGGCGAGTAGGTGGTCATGAAGAAGTACATGACGTCGCTCATGTCGTCCTGGGACTCCACGAGGGTGTAGCGGTAGTAGATCTGGTCTTCGTGGGCCAGCAGTACGGCGCGGCGGCGTTCGTCCTGTTCTGTCTCTGGGTCGGTGGCGACGCGGAGGGTGGCGCGCAGGCCTCCATAGTACGAACGGGCGAGCATGTAGAGGTTGAGTTTGCCGCCTGAGTCCTTGTAGTACAGTTCCGCGACGCCGCCCATGGCGGGCACCGAGCCTATGATGGTGTATTTGTCGGCCTTGACGATGGGGGACCAGCGGACGGTATAGAAGGCATCGCCGTCCTTGACGGCCTTGCGGATATCGTAGGGCACGCGGGAATGGTACCATGCGTGCGGCCGTGTGCGCCAGCGATACACTTTACATTTTCAATCAATAGGTATAAACCTATGCCCATTCCGCTCCCAGGCCGCCCCGATCCTTCCGACCGAAGCCCTCGCCCCGAGCGGTTTATTAAGGAAGAAACATACCGTGCGAGAAGTCGTAGAACGAGTGTTGGGCGCCGAGAGTGAAGCAAAAACCAGGATCGACAACGCCAGAAAGCAAGCCTCATCCATCAGGTCAAAGGCAGACGAGGCCGCTACCGCCGTGGTGGTGGCCGCCCGTGAACAGGCCGTAGCCGGGGCCAGAGCCCGCCTTGACCGGGCACGGTCCGAGGCCGAAGCGCTGCTTGAAGCGACCCGCACACAGGATGCCGCTGCCAGCGAGGCTACCGCTGCCTCGGCCGCCGGTGCAACCGAGGCGCTGGTGGCAGGCATCGTTACCATGATTTCGGGACGGCCGTCGTGAGCAATTGAAAGCATGCGCGACGCGTTGACGACCTACGGGTTCCTGAGCGCCAAGCTCAAGACCCGGCTCAGCAAGACACTGCCTCCTGAAGCGATCGACCGCCTGGTCAAGGCGAGATCCCTTCCGGAGGCAGTACAGTTTTTAAAAGGTACGGCGTTTGCTGCGATAGAGGAGGCGTACTCAGCGACGGGCGATCTGCGCTCCGGCGAGTCACTGCTCAACGCACGCGAACTGGAACTCTATACCGGGATGTTCAGGTACCTTGACGAGCCGGTGCTGTCGTTCGTGCGGGCGCTGTCGCTCCGTTTCGAGGTGGACAAGGTCAAGGACGCGGTGCGGCTCTGGTTTGACCTGCGGGTGCGCAAGCGCGACGTGGATGGCAAGTCCGGGTACCTGTACCGGGGCACGATAGCGCACCGTTTCGACGTTGACGAGGTGATCAGGGCAGCCGATGCCGATGCGGTGGTCGCGGCCCTGGGTGGCACGCCGTACGCAGCGATAGCCGGCCGCGAATTGCCCAAGGCGGTCGCTGCGCGATCCCTGTTCGAGTTCGAGATGGCGCTGGACCGTTTATTCTATGACGAAGTGTTCAATGCGGCGGCTCGTCTGGGTAAAAGCGACCGAGACATAGCCGAGCGTATCCTGGGCGTAGACGTGGACCTGCAGAACATATCGTGGCTGGTACGGTTCAAGGGTTACTACAATATGAACGCAGAGCAGGCACTGAACCACCTGATACCACGCGGAAAGACCATCAATGCATCCGCTGTTGCTGCGGCTTATGCCGGTGAGAAATCCGGTCCCGGCGGCGGTGGCGCACTGGGCATGGACCTGCTGCGAAAATCGTACGGCAGCGTGGGCACCCTGCTCTCGGGCGGCGATGCCGCTTCCAGGCTTGCGATGATGGAAGCCGCGTTGCGCCGCATCTCGGCCGCAGAGGCGACGAAGAGTCTGGGCGGTTATCCGTTCTCCATCGGCATCGTGCTTGCGTACTTTACACGGAGCCGCGAAGAACTGCGCACCATCATGACCATACTCAATGCAAAGAATTACGCCCTGCCCGAGGAAAGGATACGGAGTTTCCTATGATGTTCACGTCACCGATGAGATTGCTGACGGCCGTAGCCCTGGATACTGATTCCGACGCCATAGCCAAGGAATTATTGAGCCTCGGGACCCTGGAGCTGGTTTCCATAAAGGAACTTTCAGGGGACTGGAGCTCCAAACTGGCCAGAGTGGAGCCCAGGATCAACCTGGCGCGCCTCGGGGAATTGCGCAAGCGCGTGGAAGGCTTCATGGCCATGGCCGTGCCACCGATAGCCCGGCCCAGGATAGAGCCTTCGGCGCCGGTGGCCCCGGTGGACCTGGATGCCGCAGCAAAGCGCATGGACGACATGGCCGCCGAGGTAAACGGCCTGCGCGAGCGCCAGAAGGACCTCCAGGACGAGGTGCTGAAGCTTGACGAGATACGCCGGCAGATCGTCGCCTTTGGCGACCTGAAGACCGGTGCCGCGGCTTCTTCATCCTATTCGTTCCTGTCCATCAAGGCCGGGCTCCTGCCGGCTGAAAAGGCTGATGGCCTCCACGCTGCCCTCGAGGGCATTCCGTCGGTGTCGTTGCCATCGGCCAGGGCTGCAGGTGCGGCCGCCGGCGATCCCGTAGGGGTGGTGCTGGTGTTCCTGAAACGGGATGCGCAGCGCGTGGAACCGGTGCTGGAGCGCCTTGGCTGGGAGGACGCGAAGCTCCCCGAGTCTACCGGAGAGGGCAACGAGCAGGCGCTCCGGAGCCTGGATACCAAGATCGACGCGCTGAGGGTAAAACAGGCGGCTTGTGTCGTCGAACTGGGTGCATACTTTTTGGCCAATGGTGGCGGGCTTGCGGACCTGTGGTCGGCCCTCCGTTCAGAGGAACTGATAGCCAGGGTTCGATCCACCTTCTCCAGGACAGACCGCACGGTGCTGTTCTCCGGCTGGATTCCGGCAGAGAAAGCCGCTCCGGTCGAGGCTGGCATACGCAAGGCTGCCGCCGGCGGTTGCAGTGTGGAATGGCTTGAACCGCGTGAAGGTGAAGCTGCCTTGATTCCTGTGCCTGTGGAGATGCGCAATCCAAAATTGCTCAAGCCGTTCGAGGGCCTCGTGCGCAATTTTGCGGTGCCCGAATACGGCAGCGTGGATCCCACGCCCTTCGTCGCGGTGGCCTATCTGGTAATGTTCGGCCTGATGTTCGGCGACGCCGGGCATGGCCTGGTGGTGGCGCTGGTCGGCATCCTGGGTATGGTCTCAGCTAAAAAGACAGGCAAGCCCGACGGGCTCTTCAGCATCATGCTGTACTGCGGCCTGTCAGCCATTGTAACGGGCATACTGTTTGGTTCGTATTTCGGCTTCAAGCTGTTCCCGCCGCTGTGGTTTGACTACCATGGCATCGTCAATGGCCACGAGGCCAGCGGCGTGGTGCGTAACGTCTACGATATCCTGGGCATCACGATACGCTTCGGCATGATCGTGATGTTCGCAGGGTTGGCCATCAACTGGGTAAACCTGTTCAGGAAGAAGGAATGGTTCAGGTTGCTGCTGGACAAGGCCGGCCTCCTGGGTGGCTGGATCTACGGTGCGGGCGCCTGGGTGGCGTTCTACTATGTTGGCCACAACTACCGTGAATTTCCGCCCGCGGGCCTCCTTGCCCTTATGCTCGGCCTGCCGACCATAGTGCTGGCCTTCAAGGCGCCGCTGGAATTCCTGTTGCACGGCCGGCAGGCGGGCAAGCGCTTCAAACCAGGACTTGTCGTCGATTTCATCATGGAATGGATCGTTGAAATCCTCGAGATCTACTCGGGTTACCTGGCCAACACGCTGTCGTTCATGCGAGTCGCGGGACTGGGCATAGCGCACGTGAGCCTGATGACGGCGTTCTTCCAGATAGCCCGCATGATTACACCCGAGGGGCCGTTCTCGGTGCCCGCGATACTGATTCTGGTGCTGGGCAACGTGCTCGTCATTGCGCTGGAGGGCCTCTCGGCGGGCATTCAGTCGCTCCGTCTCAATTACTACGAATTTTTCTCCAAGTATTTCAACGGTACCGGCAAGGCGTACCGGCCAATATCTTTCAACGGCGCAGAATAGCCAAGGAGCATAGCAATGGTAGACA
>JAIFMD010000074.1 GCA_020048755.1 Spirochaetota bacterium | reverse complement strand
CCATGGACGACGACCTGATGCGCCTCTTCGGTGGCACCAACCTCAAAGGGCTCATGATGAAGGTGGGCATGAAGGAAGGCGAGCCGATCTACCACCCCCTGCTCAACAGGACAATGGAGAACGCCCAGAAGCGCGTCGAGGAACGAAACTTCGACATACGCAAGCACCTGCTCGAGTACGACGATGTGCTCAACCAGCAGCGCAAATTCATCTACGACCAGCGCGACACCATAGTCAAGGACAACGACCTGGCAACCCGCATCGTCGGCGCAGCCAGGGAAATGCTCGAGGTGTTCCTCCAGCAGTACGAAGACGGTCTCAAGACCGACCAGAAGGCTGCCTATGCCTCGCTGCAAGACAACCTCAAGACCAGCTTCGGTTTCGTGCTGCCGTTCAAGTCCGATGCTCCCGAAGCCAGAAAAGTGGATGACCTGCGGGCCACGGCAACCGCGGAACTGGACCGCGACCTCCAGGAAAAGCTGGCGATGGCCGGACAGGCCAACCTAAACCACTTCCTGCGATGGAAGTACCTCTCGGCGATAGACCAGAAGTGGCTTGATCACCTTGAGAACATGGAAGCGCTCCGCGAGGCCGTGTACCTGCGTCACTATGCGCAGAAGAACCCGCTCCTGGAATACAAGCTTGAAGGCTTTGAACTCTTCGAGGCAATGATAGAAGACATTCGAAAAACGGTAGCGAGCACCCTGTACCTCGTACGCATACAGACCCAGGAAGAACGTACCATACGGCCGATCGTAACGGGCGGAGAGACGCGGCACGACGAGATGGGGCAGTTCAGTGGCGCTGGTGCGGGAGCCCAGGCCGCGAGCGCGGCAAAGGCCCAGGCCTCATCCGGGGCCATGGCCCAGGCTGCCGCTCCGAGGAACGTCACCGTGGTAAGGACCTACCCCAAGGTGGGCCGCAACGACCCCTGCCCCTGCGGCTCCGGCAAGAAGTACAAACACTGCCACGGCGCCTGATATACGGCCTGGTATACAGCTTGGTTTACATTTTTGGCACAGAGCCACAGAGAAGTAAAAGAAAGCGACTAAAAAAGATAGGATTTTTTGCACAGAGACACAGAGCGGAGAATATGAGTTGAATATAGAAAAAGAATTTTGCACAGAGCCACAGAGAAGACGAGGGGAATATAAGGGATTAAGAAGGAAAAGAGGTTTAAAGCTAATTTTCTTTCTTCCTCTTTTCTTTCTTCCTCTTTTCTTTCTTCCTCATCTTCTCTGTGGCTCTGTGCCCCAAATTCCAAAAATTCTTTCTTCCTCTACTCATCTTCTCTGGGGCGCTATGTTCAAATCCGTGAATAAGGCATTCCATGTCGCTTAATTGGCGGGAAATTGAGGTTGTGCTTTCGGAGCTGGACCTCGTGGGTGCCCAGATACAGAAAATCATCCAGCCGTCCTACGACACGCTGGTGCTGTCGTGCTACAAGCCGGGTGTGGCTACTGAGTTGCTGTTCTGTGTGGCGCACGGCGCATGCCGCCTGCATGCCACCACGACGCTGGTACCCAAGGCCGAGAAGCCGCAACGGTTCATGGAACTGCTGCGGGCCCAGGTTCGCGGCGCCCGCATCGAATCAATCGAACAGCTGGGCAGCGAGCGCATCGTAAGAATGCGCATTGGCCATGATGACGGTGAACGCCTGCTGTACGCCCGCCTGTGGTCAGGCGCGGCCAACATCATCCTGTGCAAGCCAGACGGCACCATCGTCGATGCGCTCGCGCGCAAGCCATCAAAAGGCGAACTGAGCGGTGGTCACTATGCACCTGTAGCAGGGGGCGCACCACCCCGCGAGTTTGTCGTACGGGAACTGCCCGGTGACGGTTCGTTCAACACCCGCATCGATGCGTACTACGCCGAACATGGCTCCGAACTTTCCCGGGTGGCGCTGCTGGAACGGGCTCGAAAGTATTTCATGCAGAAGCGGGAGCAGCTGGACACGAGACTGGCCGCTCTGGAAAAAGCCGCAGCCGAGTATGCTGATGCCGACAGATACCGGGAGCTTGGCGACATCCTGATGGCAAACCCGGTTGCCGCATCCGATGGAAAGACCGTATCCGCTGATGATTTCTACCGCGGTGGCGAGGTGCTCATACGCATCGATCCCACAAGAAGCATCATCGAGAACGCGCGTACCTACTACGAAAAATCAAAGAAAGCAAAATCCGGTGCGATCGAGACAGTGGCAGAACTCGAAGAACTGAAGCTCTCGATTGACGTATTGGAAGCTGACCGGACAAAGCTGGAAGCTACTGAAAACCCCTATACCATACGCGCCTGGCTGGCCAGACGCCGTACATCGACACTGGAGGCTCCCAAGCGATTCCCCGGGCTGTCCCTTGAACGCTCAGGCTGGCTCATCCTCATTGGAAGATCCGCAACAGAGAACGACGTGCTCCTGCGCCGCCACGTACGGGGGAATGACCTGTGGTTCCATGCCCGCGACTACTCCGGTTCGTACGTATTCGTCAAAAACAAGGCTGGCAAGACTGTACCACTGGAAATAATGCTGGACTCTGGAATGCTCGCGCTGTACTACTCCAAAGGCCGGTCATCGGGAGCCGGAGACATCTATTACACCCAGGCCAAATACCTGCGGCGCGCGAAAAACGGCCCCAGGGGACTCGTCATCCCCACACAGGAGAAAAACCTGCGTGTAAAAATCGACGACGCTCGGATACGCGAACTGAGGCGCCTCATAGGCAAGGACGAGGACTGACGGCCTCCCGTCAATTCTTGGTTGCCTCCACCGGTGCTTGCGGCGCGCGGGACGACTTGACTATTTTAACGAACAACAACCCGTCCTTCTCCTTGACCCTGGCGGTTGCACCCGGCAGGCAAGACCCCTCGATGATCGTGGCCGCTATGGGATCCTCGATCAGCTTCGTTATGAGCCGCCTCATGGGTCTGGCTCCGTACGCCTCGTCGTAGCCTTCTTCGACGAGCCTGTCCACAGCCTTATTTTCCAGTTCCAGCGATACGCCCCGCTCGGCAAGCCTGCGCCGCAGACGGGACAGCTCGAGTCCCAGCACGGCGCGCACCTGGTCCTCGTCCAGCGGATGGAACACCACCACCTGATCCACACGGTTGATGAATTCTGGATTGAACAGCCGCTTGAGTTCCGCAAGGGCCGCTGATTTTACCGCCTCGTAATCGAAACGCCTGGCCTCCGCACCGAAACCAAGCCTTGAACCGCGTATCAGGTCACGGGTGCCGGCATTGCTCGTCATGATGATGACGCAGTTGCGGAAAGATACGGCATGCCCCAGGTTGTCGCGAAGTTCCCCTTCCTCAAGCAACTGCAGCAGCAGATTGAAGACATCCGGGTGGGCTTTTTCTATTTCGTCGAACAGTACCACGCTGTAGGGCTTGCGCCTGACACGCTCGGTGAGCATGCCGCCTTCGTCATACCCTACATAACCGGGAGGCGCGCCGACCAGCCGGGCCGCATTGTGCTTTTCCATGAAATCGGACATGTCTATGCGAATGAGTGCTTCTTCGCTGCCAAAAAGAGTCTCCGCCAGCGACTTGGCCAGCAACGTCTTGCCGACGCCCGTAGGCCCGAGGAATATGAACGACCCCAGCGGCCTGTGCGGGTCGGATATCCCCGCCCGAGACCGCCTGACGGCAGCAGCAAGTGCCTTGACAGCAAAATCCTGCCCTATCACGCGGCGGTGCAGATCAGCCTCCAGGCTGGAGAGCCGTTCAGATTCACCTTCAGCAATGCGCTCCACCGGGATTCCCGTCATCTCGGAGACGACGGCACGGACATCGTCCACCGTCACCGTCATGCCGTCTCCGGTCTTGCCCGCGCTTTTCTGCCGCAGAACTTCCAGTCTGGCTTTAAGTTCGCGAACCCTGTCCCTGACCTCGGCTGCCCGCTCGTAGTTCTGCGTAGAGACAAGCGCCAGCTTTTCCTCGGTGAGCCGCCGGATCTCCGCCTCTACGCCGCCGAGTTCCGGGCCGTTCAGCGGACTCTCAACCTTCTTCCGCGCACCGGCTTCGTCGAGCACATCGATGGCCTTGTCCGGCAAAAAACGGTCGCTGACGTAACGGTCGGCAAAACGGACACACGCATCTATCGCGTCGGGGGCATACCGGATGCCGTGGTAGCGCTCGTAACGCTCCTTGATACCGTTGAGGATGTCAGTAGACTGTTCTATTGTCGGTTCCTCTACAAGCACTGTCTGGAAACGCCGCTCCAGCGCAGCGTCCTTCTCGAAATACTTGCGGTACTCGTCCAGGGTGGTCGCTCCGATGCACTGGAGTTCTCCCCTCGAAAGCGCTGGCTTGAGCATGTTGGAGGCATCGATGGTGCCTTCGGCGCTGCCCGCGCCGATGATGGTATGGAGTTCGTCTATGAACAGTATTACATTGCCCGAGGCTGCTATCTCTTTCATGATGCGCTTCAGGCGCTCTTCAAACTCGCCACGGTACTTCGTACCCGCTACGATGGAGGCCATGTCCAGGACCAGCAGGCGTTTGCCCAGGAGCCCCTCAGGTACGTCACCCCTGGCCATCCGCAGTGCAAGCCCTTCGACAATGGCGGTCTTGCCGACACCAGGATCACCGATGAGGACAGGATTGTTCTTGGAGCGGCGCGACAGGATGCGCACCACGCGGCGGGTCTCGGTACTCCTGCCTATAACAGGATCTATGCGGTCCTCCCGGGCCCACGCGGTGAGGTCACGGGAATGCTCGTCGAGCAGAGGAGTGGCCCCGCCGGCAGCCTTCCTGAGCGGAGCAGCCTGAACAGAAGCACGGTTCTGTGGAGCTGTCCGGTTCTGTGGCACATCGCGGAGGGCTTCCTGTTCCCTGGATTCATCCTTGCCGCTGGCGGCTATGAGCTTGAGGGCAGCCCGCAACTGTTCGTAGAAAACACCATACCGTGTCAGGTACTGTTCGAATACCGAACCACTTTCCCTTGCTGCTGCTATGACCAGATGCTCTGTGCCTATGTATTCACCATCCATGACCCTGGCTTCTTCTGCCGCCGTCTCGAGCATAGACTTGAGCCGGCGCGACAGAGGAGCATCGCCGAGAAGAAAACCGCCCTTGCGGCCGGCTGCAGCCCTCTCCATATCCTGGGTCAACTCATGCATATCCATCTTGAGCGTTGCGAGCAGGCGGAACCCCGTGCCCTCCGCTTCACGAACCAGAGCCAGAAGCACGTGCTCCGGTGTCAACTCGCCCGCATGGAAACGCCGCGCCTCTTCCTGGGCCAGCACCGTGAGTACCCGTTGAGCACGCTTCGTCAATCCCTTAAACATCGTTGTACCTCTGGCTGAACCGGATACCCGAGGAGGCCCGCCTCAAAGCTCGCGCGCGCAGGGCCGCCTCCGGTTCGTCTGTTGTAGATTCGTGTTGCTGTCCCGTAACAGCCTCGACCATTGCTGCAGTGCCAGGCCGGCATCCTTCTGCAAACCTGCCCCGCAACGACGACCAGAGGTCGGTTACCGTCGCCATGCTGATACCTTCAAGCAGCCCGCATGCGAGACCCAGCCGCAACCCGGATACAATGTCGGCTGTTTCGTCACGGGAGACAAGCCTTGCACCCTGGGCACATCCTGTGGCCCGGCCTACGACATCGAGTATATCCCAGGGGTTACGTTGCAGCAGCTGGGTCCGGGCGCGCCGTTCGTAGTCGGCAAGAGCTCTGGCAGCAGCCTCGAGGCGCCCTAGTGCTGCTCGCTCGGGATCGTGGTAGGTGCGGGGGAGCGCCAGTTCAAAAAGGGCACCACCGGAGGGAGCTATGCCGGAATACGCACCTGATACGACGAATCCCGCTTCAAGAGCACGTTTGAACGCAGTTTCAGCAAGCCCGGATATGACCAACGCCGGTGTATGCATGACCACGTGGCCAGCCAGACCGCTGCCGCAGAATCCGGCATCTGACATGATATAGCCGAGCTCAGCATCAAAGGCCCAGATTTCATCGCCAAGAGCATCCGACAGCAACTCGTCGGTATCGGAGACTTCGTCCCATGCATGGCCAACATCAAGCCCCGGCAGGGTGGCACGCACTGAAAGATGATTTACATCGTTGAAGGCAAGCCAGACACTGGAATGCGAGCCGATTGCTACATGGTTTTCTTCATCGAGCAGGTATGGGCGGGAGTAGAGTTCGCGCTCCGCAATGTTTGACCTCCAACAGGCATCGAGTTCGCCAGTTCTCGCCACTTCGAAGCGGCAAGCCCGGGCGGCAGCGCACAGTGAAGTTGCAATACCGGAGGATTCAGCATGCGACAGTGCATGCGGAAAACGCCGGCCGGCAAGATTTCTGTCCACGGATACAAAAGACCGCACGACTACATCATATTCTGGATGCGGGCCGGCCTCGACGGGTCGCGTCGCCGGGCCTGAAAACGTCATGGTACCTGTCTCCCGGTACCTGCCCGTATACGATCCCTGATAGTGGCGGCTTCCTCGAAATCCTCTGACCGGATGGCACGTTCCAGTGCCGCGGACAAGGCCGTGATCGATGCTTCCTGCACTGTGCCTGCAAGGCCCCTGTGTGGAACCTTGCCTTCATACGGGCCATGACTTCCGGAACGCTTGAGGGCGGACAGGATTTCCCGCCTGAAGACTCTTGCACAGTCGGAACAGCCGAGCCGTCCACTGGAACGAATCGATGCGGCAGTCCAGCCGCAGACCGGACAGGTGCCGGAAGCGGGACTGGCTCCCAGCCCCTCACCTTCCGATGCATAGCCCCTGGTTACGGCGCACGACCTGCACAGGTGGAATTCCCCGCCCGAACCGTCGGGTTTTATGAAAAAAATACTATCACTCGAACCGCAGACATCGCACCGCATACTTCATACTATATTGCAAAATCCAACACGATGAAAGCGCCTTACCGGTGGCGGATCACTGTATGGGCTTGTCCAGCCTCAATGGTCTCGCTATCATCGTGGTGCGGGTTATTTCACCCGATGAAACTGAAAGGAATCAGAATGAAACGCTCTATCGCGGCTGCTCTGGCACTATCAATGACTTCAATGACTCTTTTTGCGCTGGGATCAAAAGAACCCATGTCAGCGACTACTGCACCCGACAAAATACTCGCGCCAATGACGCTGCGGGTCGGAGCGCTGAAAGGCCCCACCGGTATCGGTATGATACAGCTTTTTGAAACGCCACCAGCCCTGCCAGAACAAGCCAGCGTAGCCATTGAAGCCATCGCCTCCGCCGATGCTATGGCCGCCCGCCTTCTCTCCGGCGAGCTTGATGCCGCCGTACTTCCGGTAAACATGGCAGCGAAGCTCTACAATTCAGGGCTGCCCTACAGACTTCTCGCCGTGGTCGGAAACGGCATGGTCAAGGTTGTAACGACCGATCCCGCGGTGGCTGCCATAAGTGACCTCAAAGGCCGGGACGTTTATGTCGCAGGCCAGGGAGCTACGCCGGAGTTCCTCCTCAGAACCGTATTGCCCAGGGCCGGCATCGATCCAGCAACTGGTCTCCGGATGATCTTCAGCATGCCCTACCCTGAAATCGCTGCCAGCATTGTTGCGGGACGCATCGACATCGCGGTATTGCCTGAACCCTTCGCAACGCTCGCGCTCAAGGGCAACCCGTCAGCCCGGGTTCCCTTCCAGCTGTCCGCGCTGTGGACCGCTGCCTCGGGCCAGAGCGATTACCCGATGAGCGTTTTCGTCATCCGCGCGAGCCTCATAGAAGAGCGCCCGGCGGCAGTCAAGGCTCTGCTGGCAGCATACAGGGCATCGATCCAGCATGTGCTGGCTGACCCTGCGGCTGCGGGCCTGCTCGTTGAAAAGCACGACATGGGACTCAAAGCGCCCATCGCAGCGGCGGCCATACCATCCTGCGCCTTTGCCTTCATACCAGCAAAGGAAGCCAGGCCTGCCATAGAGGCGCTGCTCTCGGTGTTCCTGTCCGCTGTGCCGGCCTCAATCGGCTCAAAACTACCCGATGGAGACTTTTACGCGGACATTGCGGAATAAGGCCGA
This sequence comes from Spirochaetota bacterium, assembly GCA_020048755.1. Taxonomy (GTDB): domain Bacteria; phylum Spirochaetota; class Spirochaetia; order Treponematales; family UBA12059; genus SZUA-370. Next base: position 7,925 of record JAIFMD010000074.1, on the reverse strand, counting down.
CGGCCTGCTGGCACTTGCCGTCCTGGTGGCCGTCTGGAAACTGGCAGCCACGGCGGTAGGAGCAGATATCATACTGCCTGCGCCTGAACGGGTATTCTCGACGCTCGTGCAGATCTCCGGCACGAGCCGCTTCCTGTCGGCACTCGGGGCTACGGCGTTGCGGGGGCTCGCCGCGTTCGGCATATCGATGGTACTCGGCATGGCCTTCGGCTTCGCGGCGGGTACTTCGCAGCGTTTCGAGGCGCTACTCGGGCCTGGACTCACGGTAATCCGGGCCACGCCGGTGCTCGCGGTAATACTGATAGCGCTGATATGGTTTCCTGCCGGCATCGTACCCGTCTTCTCTGCCGTCGTCATGGCCTTTCCGGTCGTGGCTGCCGATGTAGCGGCAGGCGTCCGGTCTGCCGACCAGCGGCTACTGGACATGTCGCGCTCGTTCGGTGTCTCAAGGCGGGATGTCTCGCTCCTCATCCGTCTGCCTTCAGCCATGCCCCACGTCGTATCAGCTGCAAAAAACGCGGTAGGCCTGTCCTGGAAGGTCGTTGTAGCGGGTGAAGTGCTCAGCCAGCCTGTACATGCCCTCGGAACGGGCATGCAGAATGCCCGTGTCATGCTTGAAACGGCCGAGGTTTTTGCCTGGGCTGTCGTCGGCGTGCTCCTGTGCGCACTGAGCGACGCGCTATTCGACCTGCTGGCCAGGAGGCTTTCGTGGTCTACGAAGTAAGGGAACTCTGCAAGTCCTACGGCTCCCGGCTCGTTCTCGAAGACCTCGACCTCGCATTCCCCGAGGGCAGGATTACCGTCGTGCTCGGGCCTTCAGGCTGCGGCAAGACAAGCATGCTCAACATCCTCGCAGGACTCGATGTCGACTATACAGGCACGGTATCCGGTTTTGGCAGAGGAAAAGCCAGTTACGTCTTCCAGGAAGACAGATTGTTGCCGTGGCTGAACGCCACCGAGAATGTTGCCTTCGTGCTGAGGCAATGCATGGAAACCGGCAAGGCCCGCGTTGTAGCCGAGGAATCGCTGGCAGCGGTAGGCCTGTCGGAATCGCTGGCCGCAAGACCAGGCGCCTTGTCGGGCGGCATGCGCCGGCGGGTCGCGCTGGCCCGGGCGTTTGCCTACCCATCCGAGGTGCTGCTGCTCGACGAGCCGTTCTCCGCGCTTGACCTGAAAACCAGGATTTCTGTGATGGACCTCTTCGTGGAACTCAGGGCAAGGGACGGCAGGAGTGCAGTCGTTGTGACGCACGATGTACGCGAGGCGATATATCTGGGCGATAGAATTGCCACACTTTCGGACAAGCCGGCCAGAGTCAGGGACTCCTTTGACGTGGAACTCGACCGGGCCGGACGTTCGTACGCGAGCAGTGCAGCAGCCGAGTTCGAGGCGAGGCTGTACGCGTCAATCCTGTCCTAGGAAGTGACCCGGAGCATGGAATCCATGGCTTCCACGAGTTCTTCCTCCCTGAAAGGCTTATCAAGGTACACATCCCTCAAGGAATGGGGTGTCCGGGGATCGGCGGGGGCTGCCGTTCCCGTGTAGATTTCCCCGTATGCATCATCTACCGTCGACTCGGTGCCACGCAGGTACAGCGCGGGCAGATCTGGAAAGGTGGACCTCAGGCGCGACGCAAGCTCCGGCCCGGTCATCAGGGGCATGACGCAGTCAGCAACGAGTATGTCGGGCGTATTGGAGGATTTTTCGGCCAGGAGCAGAGCCTCGCCGGGCTGGCTTGCCGATGCAATCCGATACCCGGCCCGGTCCAGCAACGCCTCGACAATGGCACGGACAGAATCATCATTGACCACGAGCATGGCCGTCCGGTTCCTGTGTTCAAACGGAAAGGCATACGCTGCTCCTGTCGTGCGGGCAGGCTGGGTTCCGGCAGTCTCGTCCACCGCGAGCGCTTCAGAGGAACTGGTGCGTGGAAAAAGGAGCTGCATCGTCGTGCCTTCACCAGGATTGGATGAAAGGACTATGCGTCCCTGGGCCTGACGTACGATGCTGACTACGGTGGACAGGCCCAGGCCAGTGCCACGATCCGGCGGTTTGGTAGTAAAAAACGGCTGGAATATTTTTGTCATGGTCTCAGGAGTCATCCCGGTACCCTTGTCTATCACTTCAATAAACGACCAGGCGCCAGCAGGGATGGGTTCGAGTGCGCCAGGCAACTCGGCTTCTATGTGCAGGACGCCGGTGACAAGCAGTATCCTGCCGCCGTCTGGCATGGCATCCCGAGCATTTGCTACAAGGTTGACGACGGCCAGTTCGATGCGCGAGCGGTCAGCCAGTACCGAATCATCCCCATCAAAGGGATGCACGACAAGGTGCGCAGTATCACCGACTATGCGCTTGAGCATGCGCTCGTTGTCACAGGCAAGGTCCGACAGTTTAAAAATGCTGGGCCTGGTTTCATCACGGCGGGAAAACATGAGCAATTGCCGCGACAAGGCCGCGGCTCGCTTTGCCGCCTGCTCGATGCCGTCGAGTTCCTGTAGTCCGCGCCCTTCAACCTCAAAATCAGAGCGCAGAAGGTGCGCGTAGCCAAGCACGGCTGTAAGCACGTTGTTGAAATCGTGGGCAACCCCGCCCGCAAAACGACCGAGCGCCGAAAGTTTCTGGGCATGGACCAGCTGATCCATCAAGGTCTTGCGCTCCGTTACATCCACAGCCTGGCATTGGAACGCACTCGTGCCATCGGGCAGTTCTATGGGGGCGGCGCTGAGCAGCGCCCAGGATTCCTGCCCATCAGGCCGCCTTACCCGTATCTCGCTCGGGCCATAGCCGGCCCCCTTGAGCATCGCCTTGGAAAGCAGGTCTGACTCGGCTTCATCGTACAGGAACTCCTGTATGGTAAGCAGACCAGGAGCGAGGCGGGCACAGGCCTTGTTGGATTCAAGAATCCTGCCCCCTGATTCCACGAGCATGGTCGCGGCTATGCCATCCTGGAAGAGACTACGGTATCGCTCTTCGCTCCGGCGGAGTCGGTGTTCCATGGATGCGCGGTAGAGGCCGATGGAGATGGCGGTCTTGAGTTCACGTTCATCATAAGGTTTCAGTATATACGCATACGGGTGGGTGAGCTTTGCGCGTTCTATGGTCGGGCCGTCAGCATAGGCGGTGAGCAGTATGACCGGAATCGCCCAGCGCTCCAGCAGGATGGCGGCGGCCTCAATGCCGTCCATGGCACCCTGAAGGTGGATGTCCATGAGAACGAGATCCGGCTTGAGCACTTCTGCTTCTTTCAGCAGATCCTCTGCTGCCGCGTAGATAGCCGGAACCTCGTACCCGTTCCGCTGGAGGAACGCACGTATATCGAGCGCTACGATTCGCTCATCTTCACAGAGAATAATCCGTGACGGGGAATTAGGCTCGTTCATCCTTGAACTACGCCCTGACCTTCTGACAAGCTCCCTCCATTTCGTTCATTCTGCTACTTTCTTGACGACGGCAAGCAACTTGTCGGCGCTGAACGGCTTGACGATCCAGCCTGTGGCTCCGGCTTCCTTGCCTTCGTTCATCTTGCCGCCCTGGGATTCGGTGGTGAGCACCAATATGGGAACGAATTTGAATCTGGGATTTTCACGGGCTTTGCGGATGAACGATATTCCATCCATGTTGGGCATGTTTACATCTGTAATGATGCAATCGAAACGTCCGACCTCATCCAGCTTCTGCAACCCCTCAAGCCCGTCACAGGCCTCCGTGGTCTGGTAGCCTTCCTGCTGCAATATATACGAAATGCTTTGCCGTATCGCGGCCGAATCGTCGATGATCAGGATGCTCTTTGCCATTATTCCTCCCCAAGGAATCCAGAAACCGGATTCCGCTTCATATTTGCTATTCCAAGGATCGACGACAACATCAACGGGTTACCCTCAGGACTTCAGCAGCGATGCTTGCGAGTGGCAGGACAAGGTCGACGCCTCCTTGCTTTATCGCCTCATTGGGCATACCGAACACAATGCAGGATTCTTCGTCCTGCGCCATGGTCCAGGCCTTTGTATCGTGCAGTTCCTTCATGCCGCGGGCTCCATCGTCGCCCATTCCGGTCATGATGACGCCCACCGCGTTGCCCCCCGCATACCGGGCTGCTGACCGGAACAAAACATCGACACTGGGGCGATGTCTGCATACGAGCGGTCCGTCCTTCACTTCGACATAATACCGTGCTCCGGAGCGCTTGAGAAGGGTATGTTTGTTGCCAGGTGCAATGAGCACTCTGCCCCGGATTACCGTATCGTTGTCGGCGGCTTCCTTGACGCCAACCCGGCACAGGCTGTCGAGCCTCCGCGCAAAGGCCGCGGTAAAGTGCTCCGGCATGTGCTGGACGATGACGATGCCGGGCGAGTCCTCGGGCAAGGCTTCAAGGAATAATCTGAGGGCTTCTGTGCCTCCGGTAGATGCACCGACAACCACGACCTTTTCAGTCGTTTCTATGATGTGGTTTGCCCCGGGCGCGGGAAGCATCGCGTCGGCGGTCAGTTTGGGCGCTATGTCGCGCATGGGCCCAGGTACGGGAACACGTCTGCGGTTCCTGGAGGCGTAGGCAGCCTTGACGACGTCGCAGATCTCCACCCTGGATTCCTCAAGGAATTGCTTGGTGCCGAGCTTTGGTTTCTGGATTATCTCGACAGCGCCGTATTCCATGGCTTTGATGGCGTTGTCAGAACCTTCTTCAGACTTGCTGGAGCAAATCACGACAGGAATCGGGCTCGTCTCCATTATCTTTCTGAGGAACGAGAGGCCATCCATGCGCGGCATCTCTATATCGGAAACGATGACGTCGGGCTTGTCGGTTTCCATCTTCCTGAGCGCGAAGATGGGATCCGATGCAACGGCAATGACCTCGATGGCGGGATCGGAATCCAGTAATTCCTTGAGCGTTTGCCTGACGACAGCTGAATCGTCTACAACTATCACCTTGATGCGTTCCATCTGGTTTCCTTCTAATCCACTATACGTGTTCGTAGACCGTAGGGGCAAGGCTGCGCAGAGGCAAGCCCATGCCGGTAAGGGTCTCTGAATGGCCGAGGATCAGGTTGCCACCAAGCCTCAGGTAGGTGCAGATAGTGCCCAGAATACGCTCCTGGGTCGGTCTGTCGAAATAGATGATGACGTTCCTGCAAAACACGATGTCGAACTTTCCGTCAAAAGGAAACCGTTCATCCATAAAATTGACGCGTATGAATTCTATCCTCTCACGCAGTTCCTTTTTTATCCGTACCTCCGGCCTGTCCGGGTCACGGTTGCGGAGCAGGTATTTTTTCTTGTACGACAGGGGTACGGGTACTACGCGGTCAGAATGATACACTCCGGCCATGGCGGTCTCGAGGGCATGCGTGGAGATGTCGGAAGCCATGATCCGGTAATCAAAACCGGGATGGGTGAGGCTGAACTCGGCGAGCACCATGGCGAGAGTATACGGCTCTTCGCCGGTAGCACACCCGGCGGACCAGAAAGAATACACGGTACGTCCCGGATTGCGCGCAATCAGTCCAGGCAGCAATCGTGAGGTCAGAATGTCGAAATGGTCCGGTTCCCTGAAAAAATCGGTCTTGTTCGTGGTTACGACGTCTATCATCTGGATGAGTTCAAGGTCATCACCAGAAAATACCCGGTCGATGTATTCGTCAAAAGTAGGAATCCTGAGGGCACGAAGGCGTTTCTGAAGCCTGCTCTCCAGCATCACACGCTTGGTATCAGGCATCCTGATACCGAGTTCCTTCTCTATGAACGCAGATAATCTCTTGAATTGCCGGTCTGAGATGCCTGGATATACGATAGCCCTGTCGATATCGCTCAAGCCGGACTTGCCTTCATGTTGCGTAACCTCCACCGACCTGTAATGGTGCTCAGGAGTATGAGTGTATTCGGTTGAGGCTCACGGTGCAAGCAAAAACAGTCCGGTAGCCAGAGCTAAATCAGTCGAGCACCTGGGCATACAGTACGTCTGCTATACTGAAGACCGTGTACATGGAACCATTCCGTGAACCACGCCCCTCCGGCGGTATTTCCTTGCCAAAATCAAAGGGTTTGGCTCCGATCCATGTTACGACAGCACCTGAATCCACAACAAGCGGTACAGGCCTGCCATTCTCCATCACCCCATCGAGGCGGGCATTCCGGTACACAGCCTCTGTCACGCGTCCGCTGACTCCAAAGTACCGGTATACGATGCTGCCATCGATGCCCTGGCCCCGGGTAAGATCGAAAGAACCATTGCCATCGTAATCCCAGGCCTGTAGCGTTGTCCCGTCCCTGGACTGCGTTTCGCGGTATTCATACAGACCATCACCGTCCAAATCAGATTCAAGGTACTCTACGGCCGGCAGCCCCCCGGCAGCCCTGCCCCATACCCTCCGCGACTCATGTCGGCCATCATTGTCTCCATCTATGCTCTCGTCCACCGGAAAGCCTTTGCTGTACACCGTGTAACCTGACCGTTGTTGTGCATCTGTCCACCATGAGCGGACCGGTTCACCGTCATATACCTCCATGGCCGCCGATCCCAGCGCAGCCGTATGTACCGCATAGGCCTGCATGCCTGCGGATTTTTCAGTCGGGAGAGCTGCCATACCGCGTTCGACCAGGTACGGCCCGCCTGGAACACCTGGTATTGAAATCAAGTTCACGAGCGGCAGTGGCATGACGGCAGGTCCCAAAGAATAGCGTCGCGATCCTGTATCATCAGAAAATTCCAGTTCACCAGCGTAAGGCCACGTATCGTAGCGGACAGCCATGTTCGTGGAACCTCGCCGGGTCTTCAATGCAGTCGGCACGCTGGCCGTAAATTCTACCTGAACCTCGGACACACCATCCTGGTTTTCATCCAGGGACCATAGGCCCGGTTGTCCGCCAGCATAGGTGGTGACAGCTTCTGGCAGGCCATCCCGGTCGGAATCCTGGATCATCATTCCAGAATACGCTGAAAACGCAGTTGCAAACGCTGATCTGGATGAGTCGCTGGATAGTAGTCCATACAACGTGGTTACCGATTCGCTGGTTGGGTTGAAGGAACCCGAAAGCATTTCGCGGACAGCCCGATCCTCCATGATCAGCCCGTACCGCAGTGCCAGCACCGTCGCAGCGGCTCCTGTTCCACCCATAGCCCTGAACTCACGCACGAGCAGCCGCGCCTGGTCGACAGAACCCAGGTACGGCGCAAGGGCCAGCAGGATTGAAGGGTCCGCTTCCTTAAGTTTTTCAAGCGCGGACATTCCGGTATCCACGACTGACCTGCCGCTTCGTGTGAGGACGGGACGGTCGCGCGAGTTCAACCAGGCAAGCAGGGGGCGCGGATCGACAGGATAGCGTTTGAGTGATGCAATTACTGACTTTCCGGCACCCTCATCATCGCCAAGCGCAAGCCTTGCCAGGGTTTCTACATATAAAACCTCGGCACTGACAGGAAGGTCGGCGATCAGTCGCAGTGCCTGATCGGGTTTATGTGTTTTTGCGAGCACTGCGGCATAAAGCAACCGGGCATCATTGGGCTGGTACAGTAAAAACGTTCCACCCACAAGGGCTGATTCAAGCCGGGTGGCGGAAAGAGCCAGGCTCTCGCCACGAGACAAACCAAGCAGCGCCCGCAGGTAATTTGCGTCAGGGTTGGAAGGTACGAAACCGAGCGCTTCATCGAGGAGTTCAATTGCCGCTGCTTCATAACCCAAAGAGAGTGCATCACGGGCACTGGTGCCAAGCAAGGCACACAGCGCCGCATCACGTGCGGAGGTATCTGCTACCGCAGGCAGGCCGGAAGCGATGGCGGCGACAAGCACCACCACCGCAACGCGGCTAGGCTTCAGTCGCCGCGGGGGTGCCGAAGCCGAACATGGTCTTGATGTCGTCATCGAGCAGGGTCTCCTTACGGATGAGCTCCTCCGCCAGACTGATGAGCTGGTCCCGGTGCTCGTTGAGGA
>JAIFMD010000209.1 GCA_020048755.1 Spirochaetota bacterium | reverse complement strand
AGGCCCTTCTGGACCTCTTCCTTGCCGGTCAGGTAGATCTGGCTCTCGTAATAATACTTGTCAAAGGTAATGCCGGTGCGTTCGTAGGTCCTGCGTATGCCGCCCACCGCCCATTCGTTCATCTTCTTCCAGAGGGCTATGGTTTCAGGATCACCGGCCTCCCACTTGACGAGGAGTTCCTGGGCCTTTTCCTCGGCCTTGGGATCTTCCTTCATGAGGTCGTTGAATTTTACATAGTAATCGCCGACGAAGTGATCGGTCTTCTTGCCCTCGTCTTCTGGAGTGCGACCGCCGCCGTAGACCATGTACGACAGCATGGACTTGCAGATATGCACGCCACGGTCGTTGACCAGGTTGATCTTGAGCACTTCGGCTCCGTTGGCCCGCAGGATGCGCGAACTGGACTCGCCGAGCGCGTCGTTGCGCAGGTGGCCCAGGTGGAGCGGCTTGTTGGTGTTGGGGCTGGAGAACTCCACCATGATCCTGGTACCGGCCAGGGACGACGACCGGCCGTAAGCCTGACCCGTGGACCTGGCGGAAAGCGCGGATGCGGCAACTTCGGTACGGTCCAGGAACACGTTGAGGTACGGACCTACGGCTTTGGAACTGCCGGCGGGAGTCATCGAGGTGGCCAGCCGGGCGGCTACGGCAGAAGCTATCTGGGGTGGCCCCATGCGGAGGGCCTTTGAAAACGGGAACATTGGAAAACCGATATCGCCCATGTTTGCGTCGGGGGGACTCTCGGCGGCTACGGCGGTAGCAAGAGCCGCGTCCGCGCCCTTCTCTCGTAATACTTCGGCGACGGCGGCGGTAACCGCTGCTTTCCAGGCTTCTCTAACGGACTTCACGGCGTACTCCTGTGGATTGGATGCCGACAGAATCGGCTCCCCGGCAATAGGCGCCAGTGTAACGAATAGGAGACGTCGTTTCAACGACTGTGGACGGTTATCTGGCCGAGGACGTGTCCCCTGCGCTGGATACCAGCGCGAGGAAGGCGGTTTCGTCGATGACGGTTACACCGAGGGATGCCGCCTTCTTGCTCTTGCCTGTGCCCGAGGCGGGGTCGTTCGTCACCAGATAGGACAGGCCAGAAGCCACGGCGTTGCGCACGGCTCCACCAAGCGACTTGACGAGGGCCTGGGCGCGGGAGCGCTTCATCGTGTTCAGTTCACCGGTAAAGCAGAACGACAGGCCAGAGAGGGGGCCACCGCCAGCCAGGGGAGGCTTGATGGCCACGATACCGGAAGCAAGCACCGCGTCCATCTCGGGCCCGAGGGTCTTCAAGCCTTCGCTCAGCGTGGCGGCCATGATGTCGCCGAATCCGTCAATCGCAGCCAGTTCTTCAGGCCTGGCCGCGCGCAACGTTTCCAGGGTATCGAAACCACGCGCGGCGGCCTTCTCCACGGTCAGGAGGCCTATGCCCTCGATGTCGAAACCGGCAACGAATTCCGCCAGGCCCGGTTCGGCGCGGGTCCGCAGGTTCTGCACTATTTTAGCGGCACTCGCCTCGCCCATGCGCTCGTAGCCGGCAAGTTCCTCCGCGCCCAGGCTGTAGAGGTCGGCGATGGTGCGTACCCTGCCGGAGTCAAAGAGCCTGCGCAGGATGGTGGTGCCGAATTCCATGACGTCGAGCGTGGCCAGCCATTTCTCGAGCCGGTGCAGGGCCTTCTTGGGGCAACCGGCATTGGGGCAGTACAGGCGGGTACCGTCGTCCACCAGGGCCGCCCCGCAGGTGCAGACGGTGGGGATGTCTATGGGGCGGCTGTCGGGCGGATTGCCAACGAGGCCCTCGATCTTGGGGATTATTTCTCCACGCTTGACCACCACGACGCGGGAGCCAAGCATAAGTCCCATGCCACGCAGCGTATTGGTGTTGGCGAGGCTGGCCCGCTTGACGGTGGTTCCGGCAAGCCTGACCGGCTCTATGATGGCCACAGGCGTGTAGGTAGCACCCGATTCACTCCACTCTATTGAAACCAGCGTGGTCGTCGCTTCCTCCAGCGGGAATTTGAACGCAATCTGGCGCTCCGGGCGGTCCCGCTTCATGTCGTCTATGTCGACAACGCGCGCCTTGACGACGAGCCCGTCGATATCATACGCCAGCGCCGCGCGGCCATCCATGACGCGCGCCCGGTAATCCACAACCTCATACGGCTCTACGAACCGCTCGGCTTCCGCTACCGTGAACCCGGCCGCGCGAAGCCAGGCCAGTTTGGAGAGCTCGTCGTCAAACGGTGGCTCGGGCGTGATGGCAAACAGCGAGCCTGAACCGGTATCGTACAGCCCGCCAGGTGCCGCGTCGTAGCAGATGACATCCAGCCGTTCTACCCCCACACCGTCCTTGCGCTTCATGAGGCCGTTGGCTGCATTGCGGCAGTTGGCCTTGTCCGGAAACCAGTCGCGGTGAGCAGCCCTGGACATGACCACTTCGCCGCGTACCGCACCGCTCCAAGCCGACGGGAGGGTTGCCGGCACACCGGACATCCTGCGGGCGTTCTGGGTTATGTCATCCCCGATCAATCCGTCACCCCTGGTCACGGCCCGGAGCAGCCGGCCCTTCTCGTACTGCAACTCAAGACTCGCACCGTCGAGTTTGTGTTCAACAATGTATTCAGACAACTTGACCTTGGCGCACCAGGCCAGGAATTCTTCCGGGTCAGCTGCCTTGGCCTGGCTACCCATAGGCAGCACATGTCTGGCCTTGGCAAAACCGTCGGTGCCATCGGCTCCGATTCGTGTCAGTACAGGGCTTTCAGGCGCAAGGGAAACCAGTTCGTCCCACAGGGCATCAAAATCAGCATCGGACAGTTCTGGCCTGGAGTTGTAGTACAGGTCCTGGTGCAAGCCGATGAGTCGTTCCAGTTCGGCTATCCTGGCACCTCTGTCAGCTGTTTCTTCCATAGTACTTTACCTCCAGATCCTGTCAGCCATTGTAAACAGGGGCCGGGGCCGGGTCAACGACGGTGTTGCAGGACGGTATGCTTGACCGGTGCGTGCAGAGCGATATACGGTAGCGGCGTGGCCGTTTAGGCTCATGGGAACACCGCTTCGGCTCCTCTGCGCAGTACACGGTTGAAAGCGGGAGTACATGCATATCGGAACACATAGATTCGGCAAGATGGCAGTCATCGTGCCGGCGGCCTTCATCAACAGCATTGCGATAGGCATCATGTCGCTGGGAATTCTGTTCGTCATCAAGGATCTGTATGGAGCCAGTGCGGCCCTTGTAGGGTCGCTCGGTGCCCTGTGGTCACTGTCATATTTTCTGGGCTGCATCGTGTTGCGCCGGGTCGTTGGCAGATTCAAGCCACGAACCTCGATGCTCATCATGCTCTCGGGGGCCACGGTACTGTTCTCGCTGTTCCTGCTGCGACCAGGGCTCTGGCAGGCTTTTGCGGCATATACGGCCTACGGCTTCATCATGGCCTTCTTCTGGCCACCGGTAATGGGCTGGCTCTCCAAGGGTCTTGAAGGCGACAAGCTCAACAAGGCTACCAGCCTCTTCAGCTTTTCATGGAGCTTCGGAGGCCTGTTCAGCTCCTACCTCGCCGGCGTGCTGTCGGAACGCGGCAAGCTGCTCCCCATTATAGTCGCGGTAGCACTGTATGCCCTGAATGCCGTATTCGTGCTGGCATCGGGGTTGTTCGTAGGTGATGATGACGAGGTAGCCTCTGATGCGGAAAAACCGGATGTCGTGGTTGACCGGTCGACGCCACTCCGCTACCCAGCCTGGCTCGGAGCCTTCCTCATCTACGCGGTGATGGGCGTGGTGTTCAACGTCTTTCCGGTTTTTGCGCGGGATGAGCTTTCACTGAGTGAATCATCGATAGGCCTGATACTTACGATACGGGCGGGAGCGACAGCTGCAGGATTCTTCATACTGGGCAAGGTAACGTTCCTGCAGTTCAAGCGTGCGGCTCTGCCCGCGCTGTCCTTGCTGACGGCTCTGGCGCTGGGAGCGCTGGTACTGCAACGGAACGCGGCAGGCTTTGCGTTGTGCTTTGCCGTCGTGGGTTTTTTCCAGTCGGCCATCTACAACAACTCCCTGTTCTATGCGACCAGCGGAGCCCCCGACCGCGACAAGCGGGCCAGCGTCCACGAAGCCTTGCTGACTTTTGGGCAAGTGGTAGGTTCGATAAGCGGCAGCCTCCTCTACCAGGCATCCTCGATGCCGGTGGTGTTCATAGGCCTGAGCGCGCTGCTTGGCGCGGGCGCGATAACGCAATCCGCGATGGTCTACAAACCGGGCCGGCGCCAGGCACCCGCCCGGTAGCAAGAGCCTTTTAGCTGCCGCTCTTGACGAAGGCGTCTTTGTAGCCCATCGCCCTGACCCGTACGAGGGCCACGCCACTCTCGTCGCGGGACAGGGGGCCAACAAAGACTCGCCAGGTATCTTTGCTTTTTGCGCTCGTCTTCTGTATAAGTACGGCATAGCCGGTCTTGAGCTTGCCTGCTGAATCTTTTGCAAGCGCTTCGCTGCCAAATGCGCCCACCTGGATGTAGTACCGTCCCTTTTCAAGTGCTTCGGAAACGGTAGCTATCGATGCCGCAGGTGCTACTGTCACTGGAGGAACTACAGCCACTTGAGGCGCTATGGTTGCCACCGGCGGGGTTATCTTGACGGCGGCAGGAGCTGTGACCGCGGGTGCGACCGGCGGCTTGGGTCCAGTCGGTTCCATGGCAATGATGTATTCCTGGGGAGCTTCCAGCGCGACGACCGGGCTGACCTCTCCCGCGGGGCCGTTCAGATGCGCCGACGTTTCAGGTTTCTGTTCCACAGCATCCGCAAGACCGACTCCGGAAACCGAATCCGCCGGTGCTGTAGCGGCCAAACCATCAGCGGAAGGTTTTTCAACATCCTTGGCTTCAGCCTCAGCAAGCTCATAGATACCTTCGACTCCAGCTGGAGAGAGTCCAGCACGGGCTTCCGCGACGGGAGTTTCCGCAGTCTCGGCCTCGGCGTCATCGAGGGAGACCATGGTCTCGGCTGCTCCATAAGCCGGCGTTTCGAGCGCAATTGCAGAGGGTCCGAAGCTGGGCGGCAGGATGATCTCGCCCTCGGCGAGGCTTGTGGCGGGGATGACCGGGGCAGGAGCCGAGAGCGAAGCCAGCAGAACCTCGGGTATTTCATCAGCCTCGAGTTCAGGCCACAGCAGTTCTGGAATGGAACCAACAGGCGCCTTGCGCGGGGTAAGCCTCGCTATGGCATCAGCTCGTCCGGTGCCAGGTACTGAAGGGTCGGTCAAACCGAATTCGTCTGAAGTGCCGGCGTAGGCAGGAGCAAGAAGGGCCAGAGCGGTGGCTGATTCCGAGTCAGGAGCGGACGGATCAAACAGATCGGCTGAAGCAGTAGCTGAATATAGTTCAGGTACAGACCGGGCAAACGCCGCCGCCCGGGATTCTTCGACCGACAGGGGTTCCAGCAGCGCGACAGCCAGATCGGATGCAGATGGAACCCGCAAGCCGCCAGAAGATACCTCAGGTCGTACCGATGGAGCATCGTAGCGCTTGGGGATGGAGGAAGGCTCTACCCGCAACGGTGTCTCATCTGGTTCGGGCAGCACCATGGCGTAAGCCTCGGGCCTTGTTTCAGGCACGGGAGCCGTTACAGGGGCTACAGGCACTGTAGCGGTGCTGGCTACCGGCTCTGCAGGATCAGGCAACTGGGGCAGCACGATGGTGCGCACCGGCCGTGGTTTGACGGCAGCCAGGGATTCAGGTGCTTCCATCCTCTCTGGCGCCGATACGGCCGCGGGAGAAGGTGCAGGAACCTCGGGGGTGGCCACAGCGGGGGTAGCAGGCGGAACAGCGGCAGCAACCGTCGGGGCTGAAGGAACGGCTATTGGCTCGGCGGCGATGGGTGGTGGAACAACCGCAGGCGCAGGTTCGACCCGCGGGCTTGAAACAGCTGGCTTCTGGACTGTAGCCACCGTCGCTGTGGGTTCGAGGTCGTAACCGAGCCGCTTCAGTTCCTGTGCGGCCAGAAGCCTCGGGTTTAGATCCGGATCAAAGGAACTGCCTGAGCCGCCGGACGGTGCCAGTTCCACCGCGCTCCTGGGTTCGGTGGCCCGCACGCGGGCCACCCTGCCGGACTGCACCCCCAGTGCCTGGGCAGCCTCCACCGAGAGCATCATGAAGATGCCGGAACTTTCCAGCCCCTTCGTAACGATGACCGTTATGGAACGGCCGTTTTCCAGATTGGCAACCTCGACGGAGGTATTTCGTGGAAAGGAGTTGCACGCGGCATAGTAGCCGGAGGCAGGAAAATCCCCGTACGAGCCCATCATCGCGCTTCCTTCCCAGGATGAGGCCGATGCCAGGACGACGAGTGCCACCATACCGGCGGCGAGCACCAGGCTATGCTTTTTCATGACCATACTTCCTCCAGGACGCGCTGACGCCCCGCACTACCACACCGCACGCGGCTGAAATGGCCTTGCCGACTTTGACACAGGCCTTGTCTATATCGATACTGGAACCGGAAGCGGGGTCCGCCGCGGGTACTGTTCCGCGGGCCAGTTCCCTGCTGTCGCGAACCCGGACAAGACGGTACCCACAAGCAGGCACAGGCCCTGCGCTACTGTATTCCGCAAAAACGACGATGACGTAATCGATGAATGCTTCTGCAGAACCCAGCCCCGGGACGTATGACAGGAAGGACGCACTGGTGCCATCCATGGGACGTGCATTGGTCCCGATGAATCCAGCATCGAACAGGCCGTCCAGCACCCCGGAAATGATGATTTCAGACGTTCTGGTTGCCTTAGCGCCCGCGTCGCCTGCGGATTCAAGCAATGCGACCTCTATGGTCTGGGCATTGAGGGGTACGAATGCCGCCGCAAGCGAGAACATGGCTGTCATCATGAAGTTCTTCATCATTCGCATCCTTTTTCTCATTATCTATCGGCGATCCAGGGTTCCGGATTAAGCCGTATCTCGCAGGTGCAAAAAAACATTGCGCCTTGCCGTCGCCGTGAGCTTTGTGCTACGGTTTTGATTCGTCCGAATCAGTCGCTCCGGACGGCGATAGTGGAGGATGAGGGGCTATGGAATACTACGCCGTACAGGTCTGGACAGGCAAAGAGGATGATTTCGCCGAGCGTATCTCCAACGATCCGGCCATGAACTCAATAACCCTGGTACCCAAAAAAGCGATGCAGGTCAGGCGTGCCGGCAAGATGCGGCGTGAGGAGAGGCCCCTATTCCCCGGGTACGTCTTTGTAGCCACTGAAGCCGGTGAACTGGACAATGACCAGCGCTGGGCACTCCGCACCTGCAGGTTCTTCGTCAGGGCCTTGCCCACTACGGCAGAACCCAGACCGGTCAAGGAAAAAGACCGCAGGTTGCTGGCCCATTTCATGTCGTTCGGGAAAGTTGCCGATATATCGAAGGTAAGCTTCGATGTCGACGAGCGTATCGTTGTAATCGATGGGCCGCTCAAGGGTCTCGAAGGCCTGATCGTCAAGGTTGACATGCGCAAACGCAGGGCAAAGCTGCGTCTGGACATGTGCGAAAACTCGTTCCTCGTCGACATGGGCTTCGAAATCATCGATAGATCGGCGAAAGGACCTGCTAGCGACGATGGGAAACCTTCCAGAGAATCCTAGGATCTATATCCTCGGCGCCGGTTTTGCCGGCAGGGCCATAGCACGGGAAATACAGGAAAACTCGGTATTCGGCACCGTGGTCGCGTTCCTTGACGATGATGAAGCCAAGGTTGGCCGCCGTATCGACGGTGTTCCCGTACTCGGCCCGATACGCGACGTGATAAAGCTCTTCGCACGTGCTCCCGCCGACGAGGCCATCATTGCCATCCCGAGCGCCTCGCGTGAACTGCTGCGCGAACTGTACTATCTATTGAAGAACGCAGGGTTCTCGCGGATACGGATACTGCCCGACGTCGCGCAGATCGTAGAAGGAGAAGCCCACCTGGTCCAGGCGCGGGAAATAGATCCGCAGGACCTCCTGGGCCGCAGCCCGGTAGCGATCGGCCTCAAGAAGAGCATCGCGTGGCTTTCAGGCAAGCGTGTCATAGTCACCGGAGCCGGAGGCTCCATAGGCTCTGAACTGGCCAGGCAATTGCTGTCTGCCGGGGTGGAGCGGCTCTACCTGTTTGGCCATGGTGAAAACTCCATCTATCAGATAGACAGGGAACTGCGGACCCTCCAGGCTGGCGGTGTCGGCGTTTCTACGGCCATAGTGCCCATACTCGGTGAACTTAAAGACGCCGTGTACATGGCCAATGTCTGCAAGCGGCTCAAGGCCGATGTGGTGTTCCATGCCGCCGCGTACAAGCACGTGCCGATGATGGAAGCCAACACGGTAGCCGCCATAGAGAACAACGTCTTCGGCACACAGAACCTCGTGGATGCCTGCCTGGCCTCCGGGGTCAAGCGTTTCGTGCTGGTCAGCACCGACAAGGCCGTCGAGCCGCTCTGCGTCTACGGCGCTTCGAAATACCTCTCGGAACGCATCGTGATGGCGGCCCAGCTCCGAGCCGGCCCCGACGAACACTACATGGCAGTGCGGTTCGGCAACGTGCTCGGTTCCAGGGGCTCGATACTGCCACTGTTCATGCAACAGGTAGCACGCGGCGGTCCGGTCACCGTTACCCACCCCGATGCCAGCCGCTACTTCATGACCATACCGGAAGCCTGTAGTCTGGTGCTCAAAGCCGGCGGTGTCGGCGCCGGAGGCGAATCCTACCTGCTGGACATGGGGGATCCGATACTGATACGCGACCTTGCGGAACAGGTCATCCGCTTCTCGGGCTTTGTTCCCGACAAGGACATCAAGATAGAATATATAGGCCTCCGCCCGGGCGAGCGGCTGGAGGAGAAACTCTTCGCGGATGACGAGAAGCTGGAACGGACGGGTTTCCCGAGGATCAACAGGCTTCAGCGTTCTGGCAGTTCGTTCAATCTCGACGCGGCACTGGAAGCACTCACGCCAGCCTGTTTCTTCGATGCGGCGCAACCAGAATCATACCGCAACCGTAAAATGCTCCGCGCAGCGTTGCGGGCCCATGTGCCCACCGTAGAGGAGATACCCGATGAGCCCGAATACTGATTTCCTGCCCTTCGCACGACCGTCCATCGGGATCGAGGAAGAGGAAGCCGTCCTCCGCGTCATGCGATCCGGCTGGCTTACGACCGGCTCCGAGGCGCTCGCGTTCGAGAAGGAATTCGCTGCATTCGTCGGAGTGCCCCATGCGCTGGCCGTGAACTCGGCAACGAGCGGACTTCACCTGGCACTGGAAGCTCTGGGCATAGGTCCAGGCGATGTCGTCGTGACGAGCCCCTACACCTTCACCTCGACAGCCGCGGTGGTGCGCCACCTGGGTGCGGAAGTGGCATTCTGCGATGTGGCTCCAGGCTCGTACAACATTGACCCGGATGCACTCGGCAGGCTCCTGTCGACAACGAAGAACTGCCGGGCCATCATTGCCGTGCATATCGGGGGCCTACCCTGCGACATGCGCGCCATCAAGGCACTGGCGACGCGCTTTGGCTGCTCGCTCGTGGAGGATGCCGCGCACTCGTTTCCATCGTCAACCGCCGATGGCTACGCAGGCACGCTTGGAGACGTTGGTGTCTATTCGTTCTACGCAACCAAGACCATCACCACAGGCGAAGGCGGCATGCTGGTAACAAGGGATCAGCGTGTAGCCTCCCGTGCTGAAAAAATGCGCATGCACGGCTTTGACCGCGCCGCCTGGGACAGGTATACGGCTAAAAAGGCCTCCTGGCGCTACGCGGTTACCGAGGCGGGCTACAAGTACAACCTGCCCGACCTGCTGGCGGCGATAGGCAGGGTTCAGCTGACGAAGGCGCAACGGTTCCTGGACGAACGCAAGGCCATCGCCGCCATCTACGACGAGGCGTTTTCTGGCATCGAGGGCCTTGAGCTCCCGCCCCGGGGAGACGGCCATGCATGGCACCTCTATATGCTGCGCACGAGAACCGACCGCGGCGGCCTGGACCGGGATACCTTAGTAGAGCAACTGGCGGAGCGCGGCATAGGCGCTTCAGTACACTTCATACCGCTCCACACGATGCCTTACTATGCAGAACGCTACGGCCTGACTCCAGAATCGTTCCCGCAGGCCAGCTTTATATTCGAGCGAACCCTGAGCCTTCCGATCTGGCAGGGCATGGGGCTGGATGCGGCCAGGAGAGTCGCCGGAGCCGTGCTTGAAATTGCTGGAACCCGCCGTACATGAAGACAGGGACCGAAAGCCGGCTTCCATCCATTGCCCGCCTCTCCGATTTTCCCCGCGAAGAAGCCGTCTATGTCGGAACGATCAGGTCTCCGGTTTCCCGTGGTTCCATAGTCTCGATGAGCCTGCCCCATCTGCCGCGCGACTACCGGAGCATTACGGCTGACGACATACCCGGAAACCGTATCCTGAACGCCCAGGGCGCCATGGTACCCGTACTGGCATCGGGCCGCGTATCCTACCGGGGCGAGCCTGTCGCACTCATCGTGGGGCCAGACAAACTCAAGGTCGCGGAGGCCATAGCGCTGACCAGGGTCCGCGTAGAAGAGGAAGCAGCTGATTATGGCTTTGAATCCTGTGAAAGCTCCCGTGTGGTAGCAGAGGACAGGATGGAATCAGGCAATGTAGAAGCAGCGCTGCGGTCTGCTGCCCGCATCATCGAAGGTGACTACCGAGTCGGCCCCCAGGATCATTACTATTCTGAACCCCAGGGATCGGCGGCGGCCTTTGACTATGACAAGCTCGTCGTGTTCTCTTCTACCCAATGGCCATTTCATGTCAGGGACTCCGTTGCCGCGACCCTGGGTGTAAGCAAGAATGAGGTGATAGTCCGGCCAACCTTGCTGGGAGCCCACCTGGACGGCAAGCTCTGGTACCCGTCCCTCCTCGCCTGTCATGCCGCGCTCGCCTCGATGCTCTGTGGCCGCCCCTCATTGCTGCTGCTGACCAGACCTGAGGATTTTCTGTATACGACCAAACGTTCGCCCATGCTGGCCTCCTACCGCGCGGGGTTGGATGTATCGGGTAATCTGGTAGCTATCGACGCAAGGATAATGATAAACACCGGTGCCTATGCTCCTTTTGCCCAGGAACTCGTTTCCAGGTCAATCCGGTCTGCTGCCGGCGGCTATGCCTGCCCCAACATGCTTGTTACAGCAAGGGCCGTCAGGACGGATCTGCCCCCCATGGGTGCGTTCGTGGGGCTTGGAACCGGTCCAATGAGTTTTGCCGTAGAACGGCTGGCGGAGGATTGCGCTGCGGCTCATGAACTGGATCCATCGGAATGGCGGTTGCAGAATGCGGCTTGCAGGGGGGACACGACGCTCGGTGCTCCGCTCAGAAGGGCGGTGCCGTATGATGCCATCGCCACACGTCTGCTTGCCATAAGTGACTACCCGAGGAAACGGTCTTCATTTGAATTGATCCGCAAACGCCGCGCTGACCCGTCGGCAGCCCCCGGGTATGGCATAGGCCTGGCTTTCGGCCACCAGATGGCGGCTTCGGTATTCAGCCGGACCGGCGCCGAAGCGCCGTCCGTGGAGGTAACGCTGTCCAAGGATTCCAGGCTGACCATACGCACGAGCATGAGTCCGGGTTCCCGCGACACCATCGACATCTGGAAAAAATCAGCGGCATCATCACTAGGCCTCCAGCCAGCTGCAGTAATGATCATGGAACCCAGTACCGACATGGTACCGGACTCCGGGCCAAGTACGCTCTCGAGAAATGTCAGCGTCGTCACAAAGCTGATAGAAACAGCCTGCTCGGGGCTGGCTTCAAAACGATTCCGCGAAGCGCTTCCCATAACCGTAAAAAAAACCCTGCGCGCGCGCAGCAGCAAGGCTGCTGCGGAATCAACGCTTGAAGATGCTTCCAGTGGCGGTGCGGTCGTAGAACTTGAACTCGACCCCGTGGATGGTCTCCCCGCAGTAAGGGGTATCTGGATTGTCGTCAAGGCTGGACGCATCCTGTCAAACGAAGCCGTCATACGAACCATGAAACACGATGCCGCGGCCGCACTGGGCCTCTGCCTCGGGGAGCACCTCGATCTGTCAAAGGGGCCGGCAGACCAGGACGACCTCCGGGGTTACCATCTTCCCCGCCTCAAGGATGCGCCAAGGATAGTCGTGGATTTCCTCGATGACGATTCCGACCCGCAGGGCATCGGAGAACTGGCGTACGCGCTCATACCCCCCGCCTTCGCAAACGCACTCAGCCAGGCCCTTGATGTTCCGTGGAACACACTGCCACTCGGCAATTCCGATAGTCCCTTTGGAGACAGGTCATGACCATAGATTTTATCCTCAACGGAGAGGACGTGAGCATCAAGGCAGAACCACTGGAGCGCCTTTCGGATCTCCTGCGTGATCGCTTCGGGTTGTCCAGCCTCATGAGCGACTGTCTGAACGGCACCTGCGGAAAATGCATCCTGTTCCTGGATGGCCGGCTCGTCAATTCATGCCTTGTGCCCGCCTTCAAGGTCAGGGGTTCAGAAGTCATAACCTATGAAGGTTTCAGGAGCACAGAAGCCCACGGGACAGTAGCCAGGGCTTTTAAAGAAGCCGGGGCCGAATTCTGTGGTTTCTGCGATGCGGCCGTCTACATGGCAGCCGGCTCGCTGCTCGAATCATCCGAGCGCCCATCTGACTCGGACATCAGCGAAACCATGTCTTCTGTATACTGCCGCTGCACTACCCCATCCGTAACGCTGGGGGCTGTCCGCAACGCCATCGAGTCCACCATGGGCGGGAAGTACGATCGTGCACGTTGACGACGTAGCCGCGCCTCAATCCCTGGCGGAAGCCATGGCCGTACTCAAGCGCAGACCTGACGCAGTGCCCTGGGCAGGCGGCACGCTCATCCAGACGAGCAGCGACGACAGGAATGCCGGGCGACAGGTTTCGGTGCTCGATCTGGGTGGCATACCGGAATTGACAACGGTCAACCGTTCCGACCGTTACCTGGAGCTTGGTGCCTGCGTAACCCTGGCAACGATACTGGGCCTGCCCAAAAACCTCGCACTTGAACCCCTGCGGGAAGCCGCGGGGCTCATAGGAACAGCCACGGTCAGGAACCTGGCTACGTTAGGCGGCAATATCGCAGCCAGGGATTCCTTCATGACCTGTTTTTCCGCACTGGCCTGCATGGACGCGGCTATCGAACTACGTGACGCAGGTGGAGCGCGCTGGCTGGGCATCCATACACTTATAGACGGGGACAACAAACCACAGTTCCCTGCGGCTACCCTGCTGACCAGGATCCGCATTCCGACTGCACCATGGGATGCAACCGCCTTGCATCGGCTGGGCCAGGTCCACAGGGGAGAATGCTATGCCTCGACCTTCGCGGCTACGGCCCGTTTCGAGAAGGAAACAATTTCTGAATTGCGGCTCGTGGCTGCTGGCAGGCACCTTGTCAGGGACCGTTCGCTGGAACTGACACTCATCGGCAAGCGACTGCCGCTCTCCGCCAGGGAGATAGAATCGGCGCAGGCAACGGCCCATGAACGAGCCAGGGAAAACGGATTCGACGATCGGACCGCAGTACATTTTGGACAATACGTGGCGGCTTTCCTCGCCAGCGTCCAGGAGGAAAGCAGATGAACGGAATCCTCTACCTCGTACCCGTGCCGATAGGCGATGGTGACCCCAGGGACGAACTGGCTCCGCGTGTCGTCCGCATCGTCAATGACATCAGGGACTTCATAGTAGAGAATGAACGGAGCGCCAGACGGGTGCTCTCCAGGATGATGCCCCAGGCAGCCCTCGACGCTTCGACGCTGAGTATCCTGGACGAGCATACAAAGCCGGAAGCCCTGGCGGGACTCCTGGCTCCCCTGCTCGCGGGCAGGAATGCGGCTATCGTTTCAGAGGCCGGCAGCCCCTGTGTTGCGGATCCTGGAGCTGCGCTGGTCGCCGCTGCCTCGCGCGCCGGAATAAGGTCCATTCCACTGCCCGGACCAAGTGCCATACTGATGGCCATCATGGCCACCGGACTCGGCGGGCAGCGGTTCACGTTCAGGGGCTACCTGCCACCCGACACCGCCGGCAGGGAAAACGCACTCCGCGAACTGGAACTCCGGTCGGCGCAGGAGGGCTCCACCCAGGCTTACATAGAAACCCCCTACCGCAACGACAGCATGGCCCAGAGCGCCGCAAAAGTCCTCAGGAGCGACACCCTCTTCTGCGCAGCCATAGGTCTCTCCAGCCCCCAGGAACGCATCGTGAGGATGGAAGCCGCGGCCTGGCGCAAGGTGACACCGGCCATCGGCAAGATTCCAACCGTATTCCTTCTTCTGGCAGCACCCCCCCCGGCCCAAACCCCGCCGGGACGCTTGACGAAGCGCGATAGCCGGTTACACTGATACACGTATGCAGACCCAGATAGATCTACGCGCACAGTTTGAAAACGAAACCGCATCGATAAACCCTTTTGCCCAGGCAAGGATGGGCCTCAAGCCGGGGCAGACCATGGTCAAGCTCGATACCTACAGCATCATCTGCGTGCCGTACAGGCTTTCCATACACGGAGCCGTGCTCATAGCCTCGTTTTCAAGAGAAGAACTGGCCTTCTTCCAGCGCTATGTAAACGGACTGGCTGGGCTGACCCTCATTTTCCAGCCAGGGAATTCGCCGAATCCCCTGAAGATATTCGCCCGGTGCTTCCTTAAATCGGTCAGCCCCATGAAAGGCAGGGAATCGGTGGGCCTGCTCGAGGTGCTGTTCAAACCCTGCCCACCCGATCTCCTGAGCATTCTTTTTGACTACTTCATGCTGCTTGACCGGCTCAAGGTAGAGTATGAGGATTTCAAGGGCAAGCTTATCTCGATCAACGCGGACAGCGCCAAGGTGATGGGATTCAACAACTACTGCCTGCTGATCAAAGGCGATGAACAGGCAAAGGTAGCGCTGTTCGCGCTCGCCAGCGACACGCTGGCCTTCCTGGTGCCCATGAACGGTCCGCAACTCGAAATCGACACCCCCGTCCAGATGAAGCTGTTCTTCAGGAGCTTCCAGTTTACCGTGCCCGGCGCAATCTCCAATGTCACGCGTCTGCAGAACGGCGTGCAGAAAATCATGGCGACCATCCAGTATTCTTCCGAGCTTGTATCAATCATCGAGCAGTACCATTTTGCCGAGCGCTTCACCGCAAAGACAGCCGCTGCCGCAGAAAATTCAGCCGCACAAGCCTGATATCCGCGCTTTCTCGCCGCCACCCGTCCAGCCGATCACCCCGCCAGCGCCGCCAGTTTCTCCCGGATGAACTCGCTCTTTTCCTTGAGGCCGATGGGGCCGGTGGCGATCATGAGCACGTTGGGCCGGTGCGGGTCGAGCTTTATCTTCTGGCCGCTCTCTTTCATCAGCCGCAGGAGCCTGTCTACTGAAATCTTGGACACCTTGGAGAATTCCACCGTCACGAAGCCCTTGCGCTCCTTGAGCGTCGCTATGCACAGCTTCTTGCAGAGCACGCGGATCTCGGCCAGCGCCAGGAGGCTCGACGCTTCTTCGGGCACGGGGCCGAACCGGTCTTCGAGTTCGCGGTACAGCGCATCCAGGTCGTCCTGCGACAGTATCGAAGCGATCTTCTTGTAGATCTCCATCTTGACGGCCTGCTGGCCTATGTAGTCGTTGGGTATGAAACCTGAATACTCGAGTTCCAGGTACGGTTCTTCCTCCGGCTTGTAGCCCTCGTCGGAGAGTCTGGCGACGGCTTCGTCCAGCAGCTTCAGGTACAGGTCGAAGCCGACAGAATAGATGTCCCCCGATTGCTCGCGCCCCAGCAGGTTGCCGGCGCCGCGTACCTCGAGATCCTTCATCGCTATCTTGAAGCCTGAGCCGAGCGCGGCCATCGGGATAGAACAGGTACGCGTACGCGAGGCGGTCAGAGCGCCCTACCCGGCCGCGCAACTGATAGAGCTGGCTGATGCCGTAGATGTCCGCGCGGTCTATGATGATGGTGTTGACGTTGGGGATGTCTATGCCGTTCTCTATGATCGTCGTGGAGACCAGCACGTGGAAGCCGCGGTGGATGAAGCGGTGCATGATGTCTTCGAGCTCGTGGCTGTCCATCTGACCGTGGGCCTTTTCCACCATCACCTCGGGAACGAGGCGCTGGATGAAGGCCATGGTGTCGTCAAGCGACGCCACGCGGTTGTGCAGGAAAAATACCTGGCCGTCGCGCTCCACCTCGCGCCGGATGGCCTTGGCTATCAGGTCAGGCTGGAATTCGTCCACCACCGTCTGGATGGGATGACGGTTGTTCGGAGGCGTAGACAGCACGGACAGGTCGCGTATCTTGAGCATTGACATGTGCAGGGTGCGCGGTATCGGCGTGGCGGTCAGCGTCAGGCAGTCGACGTTGGCCTTCATCTCCTTGAGGCGCTCCTTGTCCTTGACGCCGAAGCGCTGTTCCTCGTCTACGATTAAAAGGCCCAGATCCTTGAACTCGATGTCCTTCTGCAATATCCGGTGCGTTCCGATGAGCACGTCGATCGCGCCTTCAGCCACACCGGCGAGAGCCTTTTTCTGGTCCTTTTTATCAACGAAACGGGACATCATGCCAAAGCGTACCGGCAGCGACCGGAAGCGCTCCTGGCAATTTTCGTAGTGCTGCTCCGCCAGAATGGTCGTGGGCGCCAGAAAGGCCACCTGCTTGCCGCCCATCACGGCCTTGAACGCCGCCCGCATGGCAATCTCGGTCTTGCCGTACCCCACGTCGCCACAGACCAGCCGGTCCATCGGACGCACGCTTTCCATGTCACGCTTGACGTCATCGATGCAGGTGAGCTGGTCGGGCGTCTCCTCGTAGGGGAATGCAGCCTCGAAACTGGTCTGCCATTCGCCGTCCGGCGGAAACGCGAAGCCCCGCGCCAGCTTGCGCCGTGAGTAGATGCGTATCAGCCGCTCCGCGAGGTCCTCGACCGATTTCTTGACCTTGTTCTTGCGGTTTTCCCAGGACTTGGAGCCGAGCCTATCCATGCGGGGCTCGTCGCCCTCGTTGCCGATGTAGCGCTGGACCAGGTTGGACTGCTCTATGGGCACAAACACGCTCTCTTCGTCGGCGTATTCTATCTTGACGTAGTCGCGGTCGTTGCCCATCACCTTGACGCGTTCTATGCCAACGAAACGGCCTATGCCGTAATTGATGTGCACGACGAAGTCGCCGGGATTGAGTTCGACGAAAGTATCTATGACCTTCGACCGAGCGCTCTTGAGCGACTTGGGAGCGTGCTTGCGCCGGCCGAATATTTCGCCTTCATGGACGAAGGCAATTTTTGCAGACGGCACGGTGAAGCCCGCGGACAGGCCTTCCGCGTGTACGGATACTTCCTCGCGCGCTATAAGCGAGCCTATGCGCTCGGCCTGCACGACGTTCTCGGCAAAGACATGCACCTCGTACTTGGCCTTGAGGAGGGAATCCAGCTCGTCGCGGAAGTAGTTGACGTTGCCGAAGAACGAGCGGGGCGCTTCGGAACCAAAGGCGAGGCGATTACCCGACTCGGTATCCTTGAGGCTCCAGGTAGCGAGCGTCCTCGGCAGCGATGCGGCCACCGTCTCGAAATCCACCAGTATGAGCTCGGGGGGCGGCGCGGGGCCGTCGAGCATGGCCTTGCGGTAGAGACCGGCGTACTCCCGCTTGACGGCCTCGGTCTGGCCGGACAGGCGTTCGCGCTCAAGGAGCACGATGTTGTCTTCAGGCCCCAGGTATTCAAAAAGGCTCGATGGCCGGCCATAGGCCAGCGGATACAGCATCTCTTCCCCGCGCGCCTCGCCGAGCTCGCAGAGCGCTTCCACCAGCTCTGCGACGGCTACGCTGCGGTCCTCGCCCGACGGTGCCGGGCAGGCCAGTAACGTCGCGCCGGCTGTCTGGGCCAG
>JAIFMD010000219.1 GCA_020048755.1 Spirochaetota bacterium | reverse complement strand
GCAGTACCCGAGTCTGCTCCATTACCGTCATAGATCACGGTGAGTGGAAGCCCGGGATCGCAAGCGAGAAGCAGGCACAGGGTGATGAGCATGGTGATGGTGAGGCGAAGTTGTTTCATGGTTTTTGTCTCCTGACCTTGAAATCATAGTCAGCTTAAAACCTGATTGTCTCAATCATCAAAAAGCGAAAATATTCTGCGATATTGCATGGCCCAGTTTCGTATCCGCACAGACGAGGCTTCACAAACTTGATGTAATGGAATAGAATTATAGTGAAATGCAGATAGCCAAATTTTCAGCTGGTAAAATTCTGGTCGCAATACGGCAAAGGCCAGGTCTGGCTATGGCCTTGTCACTCACCATATTCCCCCTCGCCAATGCGCTCCTCAGCCTGGCAGCCCGCGATGTGCTGCCGTTGTTCCTTGATTCAATCTTTACGGCGATCGCGGCTGCGGTCTTTGGTCCGTGGCATGGCATTGTCGTCGCAGTGCTCACGAACGGCTGGAACGAGGTGTTCGACGGATTTTCGGGGTTGCACATCCTGTTTGCAGTATGCGGTGTAGCTACAGCGATCATAGTCAGCGCTTTCGTCCGGTCAGGTCGCTATCGCAGTACACTGTCCTGGAGTCTCTGCATCGGTTCGGTGACACTGGCCAATTCACTTCTGGGGGCGCTCATAGCGGCCTTCGTCTACGGGGGCGGCACCAGGATGAATCTGGACAACATCGTGGCGGGCTTTTCACTTTTTACAGAATCGGTTTTCACCGCGGCCTTTCTGGCGCGGGTGCCCATCAACCTGGTAGACAAGGCTCTGGCTGTTGCTCCCGCCATGGCACTCGCGGCATCGTTGGCCTCATCAAAATCCAGGGATGCGGATTCGGTGGTAGCCGGCTAGAGTCCCGGAAGCGACAATCCAGCCCCCAGCGCTACCCTGACAAGGTCAACAGACGTTCTGGCCCCAAGCTTTGTGTAGACTGTACTCTGGTAATTCTCAGCCGTCCGCAGGCTGACCCCAAGGCGTGCAGCCACTTCCTTGGCGCCCAGGCCTTCAAGCAGGGCGTCGAGCACGGCACGCTCCCGTCCGGTAAGGGCTTCCACCTGCTGTACAAAATCCTGCCGGACGCTCATCTTCAGCACATCGACAGTCAGTATATCGCGCAGTATTTCAGCCTCCACATATATCTCACCTGCCGCAACAAGCCGCAAAGCCAGTGACAGTGTACCGAGCCCTATGTTTTTAGAGGCAAATCCAGAGGCACCAATCCTGAACGCCTTACGAGCCAGCGAGGCATTGGCACTCATAGTCAAAATGAAAAACGGCGGAGCCCCTGGTAAACCAGCCCTTGATTCAACGATATCAAGACCACTGAGGTCTGGCAGGTTGATATCGACTACCGCCAGGGTAAAAATGCTCTTGGCGAGTTGTGCCAAGGCTTCCGCGCCTGATCCCGCTTCTATGATTTCGTCATACTCATGCAGCTCATCGAATGCCTGCCGCAGGCCTTTTCTAAAGACAGGATGATCGTCTACGATCAACAACCTTTTCAAGATCGTATCCCTCCCACTCTGCTCTCAGGCAAAAAAAGCCTGACTTGAAAGCCATGGCCTTCAGCCTCTACCGAAAGTGTTCCACCTGCAAGAATTGCCCGTTCGCGCATGATCGTCAGCCCGAGTCCACTTGAAATGGAGCTATCCATTACTCCTGTTCCACCATGAAACGGCATAATGCCTGGGTTTGAAGATTCCGGAGCATTCTGGACGGTGATCATAAGGCCGTGTACCTTTTCCAGGCAGGTCTGGCTCATCACAACATCGACACGCTGCTGTCCCGCGTGCTTTCGTGCATTCACGAGAGCCTCCTGCACAACCCGGTAGACCTGGATTGCTGTTTCGTCTTCCATTCTGGATATTGTTCCGATCGTATTGAATGAAGCACGGTTGCCAGAAGCATCACGGCTTCTGGCGCACAAGGCCTCCAGAGCGCCTTCAATACCGTTTTGTTCCAGTTCGGGAGGTCTCAGATCGAAAGCGAGACTCCGTATCCTTCGGCCTGCAGTTGAAAGCAATCCGGCGGCTTCTTCAGACAGCGCTGATGCTGCCGCAACGGTACCGACCGCAAGACCGCTGACAATACGCTCGCACAGCATCCTGGCAGCGGCAATTTCCTGTGCCACATCATCATGCAGGTCGTTTGCAATGCGCTTGCGGAGTTGTTCTTCAGCCGCAATGGAACGATTGAGGCTGATTCTTGACCATTCAGCCGAGATAGTGCTGGCATTCAGCCTCATGCTCAGACTCGTTGCTATGATGACTGAAACAATCAGGCTGATAGCCAGCGCAACTATGAGCGCCTGGAACGAGGTTGCAATAGACTGGCGTTTTTCCTCGATCCGCTTCTGCAATTCATCAAAGGATCCAAGAAATAATTCGACAATTTTGTCGCCTTCCAGGTTTCCCGATTCATACTCTTTTCGCAAATTGGTCATACTGGTGGTAGATGCTTTCAGGTCTACGCCAACTGCTATTCGTTCCATTCTATCCAACGTCATTAACAAATTATGCAAATTGACATTTTCAAGTACTTCGTCATGTTTGCTCTGCAAAATCGATCTGATCGCAGACTGTATGGACCGTTCTGTAGATTGGTATACATCATCAATTCTCGCCATCGCTATCAATGAACCTGCAATAATAAAGACAAATATAGAGAGTATTAGAATGGAACCAACGATGGCGGACCGAGAAGGAAATGCGCGTATTGGTTCGAACCTCATATGCTCTCCGTAGAAACGTTCTTGGTTTATCAAGAAGTATACCCTGACATTGAATACCCTGGGCCAACAAGATTCTAGCCAGAATTACCATATTCGCGGTTTATGTACCACATTTTTGTTCTTTATCCCATATTGTCACTTGACAGTTGGTAACTATATTCATATATTCTAATAAATGTTTTGATTTGAAGTGTTTTTAACGGATTTTGTCATATATTGGACGACATGATCGTCCAGGAGGATCTGATGAAACGAACTACCCTGCTGACCGTTCTGTCGACTGTTTTGTTCGCGGCCTCGTGTACGCTCGGAGGCCTTGATACGATTCAGGTAGCACGCGAACTGAGCCCCGCGGTTGCAGTATTGAGCGCAATGGAAGCCGCGATGGCACTGCCAGTAGATCCTAACGAGGCAAGCAAGGCTTTGGATCCTAGTGATTCTGGAGTGGGGCTGAATATCAAACCAGCTCAACTTTATGAAGCTGAACGAATAGCAACCGGCAAAAACGTTGGGGACATAATCCGTTACCCTCGTGCCACAAATACTTACTTCGATGATTTTTATAATGCTGCTGGCACGCAAGCGTACATGGAGATCAAATATGATGCAGTAGACACCTACCATATTTGGCTCCACATTTTTCCACGTCTGGACATGACTACCACAGAAGTAATTGAGGAATACCTTGTATTCGACAGCCTTGCAACACCCACGAATTGGGGTTACTACAATGCCAGTGGAGTTGCGAATAGTTATATTAGCCTGAAGACAATTTTAAGTGATGGGACTATCGCTAATCGCACAACGAATGTACTCAGTACGGGTATGGCTTACACAGCAATTGATGTACCTGTTTTTAGCACAGACATAAGTCCTTACTTCTATGCAGCCAACCCACCAGAGTTTTCAACAGAATCGGGTAATTATGGCAGCAAAACTACCAGCAACTATACAGCGGACACTGGTGGTGTCAGAATGGATATTGTCGAATACTATACAGAAATAGGCTCGGAAGCTAGTGGAATACAATATTTTGTCAAAGGAAAGAGAAACTCGAGGAGCATAAAAGATTGGGGAGTGACCAGGAGCAAAACAGACCTCTCTACAGGTGCAAAAACTACCAGAACACTGGTGACCACGGGTGATAGTACCTCAAAATGGTTTACCAGTGCCCAGGAAATATCTGTACTAGAGACAAGCAACTTGCTGACCTACAATTCAGTCTATAAAGAATCCTGGGTTGCCCCTGACAATTTCAATATTGTGTCTCCAGAACTGGAAACCAGGATTAAACTTACTGAAACGGGCATAGACTCATACAGCTTCCAGGGTAGCTATGAGACCTATACAGGAAGTTCAACTGATGGCACATCCGCAACCCTGAGCTATGAACCATCGGCTAGTGGTTATAGCATGACCATTGGTGACAGTGTACCAACAACCGGACAGCGCAGTTTGCTTAATGGTGACTCGGCCTTTACTTTAAATCGTAGCAACGGATCATATGAGCTGACATTCCAGACAGCCAATGGTTCGTTCACTGGCACCTATGTCCAGGGTTATTTAATCGGAACGTTTACTTCTGGCTCAAAAAGCGTTGCGGCAGAGATTTCGAGAGACAGCATAACGGTAGATGGTACGGATTATAGTCGCGAAGATTATCTGATGGAATTGCCATAAAACAGCAGTTCATGATGTTGGAGAAAACCGCCGGCAACCCCGGCGGTTTTTTATTATCCCAGTGCCCTCATGAACACGATGCGATCCAGTTTATTGACTGAACGGATCATCAGGGCGTACCCGAGCAGGCTGGCGGTGGCGCCGGCAACAAGATGCCCGAGGCCCGCGGGCAGGCCGGGGATAAAGGAGTACACGATTGCGGCAATAATTCCGTTCAACATGAAATACAGGAAGGCTGTAAGCAGGGCTGCTGTGTACAGTTCAAAATAATACAGGTAGACGAGTATGGACAGAAGCGTGAACTGGAAATATGAGGCAGCAAGCGCAAACCAGAGTTCAGGGCGATGAAAACCTAAACCGTCCAGTGCCAATAAAATGGCTGCGAGGCCCAGGGAAAACACAGCCTGGAATACGCTCTGATTCCAGAATTCATGGCGGATTCCAGATATCATGCGCTGTTTGGCCTTCTGTATACGCTTCCAGCTGGAATGGTTCAGCGTGAACAAAAAATGGCGGAGGTCCGTGTACAGGTGGGTTTCTGTCATGATTATGAAATACACCAGCCCCGGTATGATCGACAGGCCCGTGATGTATACGGCGGCGTCGTAGTCTCCATAGATCCTGAATCGGAGACCTTCAACAGCGCTTCCCCTCACCACCCAGAAATAGAACTTGTGGAGCCACTGGCCGCAGTAGAAAAAGAATCCGGAGAGTATCAATGCCCAATATTTTTTTGCATACACTATGAAGGATTTGTAACCGTCCGCTGGTTTCACTGGTGGGAATTTTGCAATGCCTACGAAAATGAAGGCGATGTCTATGGCCAGCAAGCCAGAAGCGTACCCAAGTACTGCGCCGCCTGATCCGTACGTGGCTGAGAGCGCTATGGTTGCGAATACCGAGATTGCCATGCCGGCAATGAACACCACGGCAACTATCCTGTAGTCGCGCAGCGATGAAATGAACAGCATGACTATCCACAGCACGTTGACAATGGCGAAAAGCGAGACGAATGCTACCCGCAACAGGATAGCGCCATCATAACCCGTCGGGATTGCATACAGGGAACCAGGTACTGCCAGGGATACTGATAAAACAATAACTAGAATTATAAAGCGAAGCATCCATACGGTGGCTTCGCCCTGTCTGTCAGCCCAGGCAAGGTCTGCGGCCATGCGGGTAAAATGATGGTGCAAGCCTGAAAAGAGGCTCAGTGATAAAGCAAAGCAGTACACAATGCTGACCTGGAACTGGGCATTGCCTGTAAAGCCCGAACGAGCGAACGCTGACTGCATGATGACCATCGATGCGATTGAAACGAGCCAGGGTCCCGCGACTACAAAGATGCCCGATACGACAGCACCTACGGAACTGCCGATTTCCCCCTTGCCAAGTATCTTCCTGAGCTGAAAACCGATACCGGCCATCAGGCACCATCCCGCATTGACTCGTACAATTGGCCATAGCGCCGGAGCATGTCTTTCTTGTTGTACAGCGCAACGGCCTTGTGCTCGTTGCGTATGTTTATTTCCTGCATCTCCGCGGGGTGGTCGTGGACAAAAAATACGCACTCAGCCAGCTTGACCGGATCCTTGGATGAGGCAAGGAAGCGCTCGTCGTAGTCGAGCATCTCTGGTGCGTTGCCTACCTTGGTACAGATGCAAGGCACACCGGCCACCCAGCCTTCTATGATTACGAGCGGCTGGGCCTCGCGCACGCTCGTCAGCAGCATGACATCCAGAAATGAGTAGTACTCAAGCACGTTCTGCCGGCCGGTAAATATAAAACGGTCGCCAAGCCGCAGACTCGCCACCAGTGCGGCGCATTCGTCATAGTATTCAGGGTCTTCGTCTGTAGGGCCGATAGCATAGAATACCGCATCGGGAATGCGTTCAAGCACGATGCGTGCAACCAGTATGTACGTCTTTATGTCCTTGATCGGCACGATCCTGCCGACCAGCCCCACGTGGAAGCCCGGTCGAACCGTTCTGGCCACAGACGAGTAGCGTTCTATGTCGATGCCGTTGGGAATTACAATGCAATGCTCCTGGGCGGCTCCGAGTTCCAGCTGCTTCTGGCGGTTCTCTTCAAACAGGGCGGTGATGCGGTCGGCGTTGCCATAGCACATGGTGCTGATGGTATTGTAGATGTTAATCCACATGTCGCGCTGGTAGCCTTTTACAAAATTTGCCTTGCGTATCTCCATCTCACGCTCTTTGTGGTAGAGGCCGTGTTCCGTCAGAAGGAACGGCTTTTTATACCTGGACTTTGCGCCGAGGGCTGCCAGCCCCGCGAAGCCAGTGGAAATGGCGTGGTACACGTCGGCCTCCGGAGCCTCCTCGCGGATGGCGTCGAACATCAGGCGGTGTGCTGACTGCCAGGCCCAGAAGTAATCAGAAAATGCGTACGCCGGGTTGCGCTTCATGTTCATGCCGGCCAGCAGGTTCCAGGCGCGGTCATCCTCGAGCAGGCGGTTTCCTAGTTCATCCGCTGAGCTTACGGCATCGAGCATGCTCATGATCGACGAGGTACGCTTGCTGAACATGCGCTCGTGGAGTTCAAGGATGGCAGACATCAAGTGCTTGCCCGGTTTGCGTGCGCGTGACAGTTCCCTGGAGCCGAGCACGACGTCCTTGTGCTCAACGACGTTGGCCGGCAACTGGTACCGCAGGGGCTGGTCGGCCTTAGGAGACAGGGTCAGCAGGGCAAAGTCAAGGTCTGGAAGTCCACCGATGATGTCATGGACCCACGCGCCAACGCCTCCGGTGATGTAGGGGTAGGTGCCTTCAAGTATCATGCAGATCCTCATACGGTCAGCCACGGCAGGCTCCACTCGTCCAGAACAGCTGCAGGGCTGCGTACGTGTCGTCGCTGGAGCCCTCCACCAGCAATTCCATATGCTTTATAACATCTGAAAATCGATGCTCCAGGTAGGCACTCCTGGCCGCGAGGTAACGGAGGTTCCTGTTGTCAGGATAATGCTTCAGGGCATTCCTTATGATGCGGCTGGCCCTGTCCACCAGCTTGAGGTCAAGGAGGATTTCTATGAACGCCGTAATGTCAACATCAGGATCGACCAGGCTTTTTTTGTGCTCCTCAAAGAACAACCGCGCTTCTTCCAGATAGAACGACCTGAGCACAGGTCTTGACGTGTGCAGACGCGCGAGCGATCTGTATTCTTTTATTACATTCCGCATCAGGCCAGGCTCGGGCATTGTTTCCAGGGTTGTCCTGTAGCCCTGGATGCGTGTAATGAATTTACGCTCGAGAGCATTGATGCTTTCCGCCGCGAACAATGCCAGTTCCTTGTCTGGATCCTGTATCATGCGTTCGAATGCGGCCATCAGAATGACGGCTGTCTCGATATCCAGGTCGGGCTGGGCCAGGAGCCGGTCCATCTCGTGCACATCCCAGGGTTCTTCAAGGATGGGATGGATGTTCACCGCCCTGTAGATGTAGTACTCCGGATTCAGTATGCCCTCGGAGAACCCCTGCAGGGCCTGGGCCTCGGTGCGCGGTATGAAGCCCGTTTCGGAATGCAGCAAGGTCTTGAAATCGATCATCGATATTCCTATATCCGCTGGACTGAAAGCAGGTGTTCTGCCGCCGCGACCATGCTGTCGGCGCTGGAGCCTGACTGGGCAGAAGAACTGAATCCTATGACGAGCTCTATGGGAATGGTCGTATCTCCTATCGTAAAGCGGTACTCTGAAAACATTGAAAGTATGTCCAGGCAGAAAAACGAGGTACCATCCTGGTCGAGGTCGTAGGCAAGCAGGACGAGCTGGTTCTCTTCCTTGAAATGGAACACCTTGACCTTCATACGTTTGAGTTTGTCGATGTCGTTCTTCATGGCTACGAACATGTGCCTCAGGTCATCCTTGCTCCAGAGTGCTGAAAGTTCTGTATAGTTGATTATTTCAAGCACTATCAACGATACGAAACCTGGCTCGAACGAGATGCGCTCCAGGTCGCTTTCCAGGGTTCTGTACAGTATTGAATAAAGCGGATACCCGGTATCGGGATCTATCTCGCCCTGGTCGTTCAGCGTTTCGTACTCCACGATCCGCCTGAGGTACGGCTCCGACAGGCTCAGGATTATGGCAAGGATGGTCTCGGTGTATTGTGAGTAGCGCTCAAACGGCAGGTCTTCTATATTCAGTACGCCCCAGACTTTTGCACCGATGACCACGGGCAGGGTTATGATGTTCCTGTCAGTAACGAAGCGGTCGAACTCCGAGCCTTCCAGGAGCATGCGGACAGAAAACATCTTGCGGTTGCGCAGTACGTAGCCTTCTACCGTCGTATCAGGATCGAGGGTAGCATCCCAGATTGAGGCCGGCGCAGGTGCGGCGGCAGCCTGTGAGCCCGCAACCGGCAGACCGGCAGACCAGCCGAAGACAGCCGCGGGAACCAGGCCGTGCTTGTCATCGTCGTACTTCCATATGGAACCGGAACCAAGCTCGGTAAACATGGCAATGGTCTCCAGTATCGTATCAAGCGCCTGGTCCAGGTTTAATGAAGCCAGCTTCCGCACCTGGTCATGCAGGAAGGTGATGGAATCTTTCTGGGAGGATACCCTGCCCTCGAGAACCCGGTTTACCTGCTCCAGCACCTGGTTCTTGCGCTGCAGTTGCCCCACTTCATGTACCGAGGTCCGCAACCGCTGCAACAACGTTGACCTGGAATTGATGCTGTGGTTGCGCAGGAAGGATATGGCGAGTGAAAGGGCGGCAGTACCAAGCCAGACGACGATGGTTTCAACGTCTGGAAAAACAAGCAACGAGGCAGGCGCAACCCGCGCTACCGTCAACTGTACCATGATGCCTGCACTGCCCGCGATGAGGCCGGTAATCGAGGCCCAGCCAAGGCCACGGAGCGCAGTGACAACAGGAAACACGAGCGCGTACGGAACCATCTTCAGCACGGCAGTATCGAACAGTGAAGGGAACAGCAACCCGGTGGAAGCGGGTAATGCCGCCAATATAAGCAATTCCATGAAAAGCCTGTGGGAGATTTGCCGATCATGGAGTATACGCATATCTTCATCATCGGAAGAGTTCTGGAACGAATGAAGAACGATACCCTGGGGGTTCAATGATAAAGCCGATGCTCAGCCTTGTTTATGCCATGCTCGCCTTCTCCTACCTGTCTGCCCAGGCAGGTTCCGCAAAACCACGGCTTGAGCCTGTATACTCCGAGAGCCCTGGCGGACTGGTGTGGCTGGAAGCGGAGGATGCGGTAAGCACCAACTTTGCGAGCAGTTCTACGCTTGACTATGGCTCGTCGGCATACCGCATCATGCAGCTGAACCGTGAAGGTCAGACTACGTCTGCGCCGTTCTACGCGGAATACACGTTTGTCCTTGAAGAAGCCGGCCAGTGGTCCCTGTGGATGGGCGGTACCCCACCCGGCCCGAAAGCCGAGGATACTGCCTCGTTCGTATCTCCAGTGACATACCAGATTGACGGCGGGACTGCACTGCCCCTGTACCGCGAAGACGTAGCCGTCAACGAAAAATATTCTACGGTCAACTACTGGTTTGTGGCAAAAGCGCCGGTGACACTGTCGGCCGGTGTTCATACGATCCGCTTTGAAGTAGGAGAGAAGCGCAGGTACGATGCCCGCTACTACTTCTCGCTGGATGCGTTCTTCCTCGTCAAGAGCGACTCACCCGTGCAGCAAGGCATGATAGACCGTGCTGCCCTGCCACCATTGTTCCCCAGGGACCTTGCAGACCGCAGGATAGACCAGCCCTACCTCTCCATCCCTCAGTATGAATACTCGATTCAGTCAGCGCCCAAGGATCCCAGCCGCTACCTGCTCCTGGCCCAGGTATACAACCTGATAGGTGACAACAGCGCGGCAGTAAAAACCTTGTCCCGCGGCAGGGTCATAGCAGGCGACGACCTGCGGTTTACCCTGCAGACCGCAAAGAGCCTCATCTGGAGCGGCGAGATAGACGAAGGCTTACGGCTCTACCGAGAATACCTGAATTCCCCCGAAGCTGACCGCGTGGTCTGGGCGGAGGCGGCCAAGATCGCGGCCTGGCTCATGAAATACCGGGAATCCGAACAACTCTACCGGGATGCTCTTGGACTGTACCCGGATGATGTCAACCTGAAGGTGAATCTTGCCCTGACGTTACTGTGGTCAGGCCGGGTAAGGGACGGCGAGCGGCTCCTTTCGTCGGTGTGGGACAGCGCCAGAGTTGATCCCCGAACAGTAGCCTCGCTCGGTACCATCTACACGGTAAGCGGCTATCCGGACAAGGCCATAATCACGTACCGGAATGGCATAGAACTGTTTCCAGATCAGCTGGAACTCTACTTCAGCCTCGTCCAGGCCTACGAAAAAACAAACATGCAGGCGGAGGCCAGGGAGGTGCTGGCCAGGATTGCGACCACCTTCGTCGAGTCGGAACGCCTCGCAGGCAAACTGGCAGTGCTGGAGCTTGAATCATCCCTCAAGGACACCGCGCTGGAGGCCTACCGCCAGCGCCTGGCCAGCACGCCTGACGATCTTGGCCTTAGACAGGAACTCGTACGGGCATACTACTGGAACGGCATGCTGGCAGAAGCGCTCGGGGAGAGCTCCAACATCATCGTCAACAGGCTGTACAGCATACTTGTAGAGCTGGACGGTGACCTGGCGGGGACCTGGCGGCTGATGGATTTCCTGCAGGTGTACCGTCCTGCCGTATCGCGGGTCATTCCGGAGGCCGACGCCCTCTCCCTGGGCTTGAAGAAAGCGCTGGACGCCCACACAAAAGCCCAGGGACGAAACGACCAGGCCCTCAAAGGCAAGGATGCCAGGCGCAAGGAAACCGCGGCTGCCGAACTTGCCACGGCACAGCACATGCTGGCTGAAGAATTGGCAAAAACCTACCAGTTCATGGACAGTTCAGCTGAAATGCTCTCAAAAGCGCTCGATCTGACTGAACTGGCCATAGCCGAGTCACTTTCAGCTGACGAGGACCTGGCGCTGGCACAGAAGCTGAAACCCTGGACCTGGAACAGCGCGGAAGAACTGGCCGGGCTCCGCCTCAAGGTTCAATCCAGTACGCTGGCGTGGCACGCGCTGGCAAGGATTTCAAGCATGGAAGGCCGCAGGGCCCTGCCTCCGGGCAGCTACGAATTGACCGCGGCTTCCCAAGCCCTCAGGAGCCAGCTGGCGCTATGGGAAAGCGGCAGCGTGGAGGCAATAGTATCCAGCCCGGAAGCCTATTTTGCCCACGGTGCTGACCTGAAGGCCCAGGCGAGTCTCGTCTCTGACTTTATTTCCAGATTCACATCCAGCATACCGCCCAGCGTCGCGTCCAGTGAACCATCCGCTTTAGAGATGGAAACAATGGCACTCTTCGACGAAGGCACGGCCGGCCAGGCGCAGGACGCCTTACAAGAACTTTCAGCAACACGGGCACTCGGCCAGGAACGCGCCGCCGGCATCCAGTCGGCCCTGGCTGCCCTGTACAACCGAGCCCGCACACGGCTGCGCATACGCATGTACCAGTTCGACACCGAGGCGATGCAGGACCGGCGGGAGCAGGCAGACATATACCTGAGCCTGGAACGCCCGAACGAGGCGGTCAATGCGCTGGCCCGTGTGCTTCTGGTCAATCCGAGCGACATAGCTTCGATGTTTACCCTGGCCCGGGCGCTGGAGACGGGCGGAGACTGGCGTGGTGCTATGACCAAGTACCGGGAGGTGTACGGACTGAACCCGCGCTATGAGAACGCCGCCTCGTCGTACAACCGCCAGGCGGAGACCCACAGTGCGTCTCTGGACACTATCGTTGCCACGACGGTAGATACCCTCGAAACCACCGGAAGCACCAGGATCGAGTTCAAGGCTCCGCTTACGAGCGTCGTGGAGGTACAGGCGGCCTACGAAGCAACGCAACGGAAGCTCCATGCACCTACAGGCGGCTCGTTTCCTGAATCAATCAACCTGCACACCTTTGAACTCACGTTGCCGCTGGTTGCGAGGAACCTCGGTGTTACAGTCTACGGCACCGCAGGCGGGACCCTCCAGAACAGGCTCCAGAACCTGCTGCCCCCGTCTGTAGCTGATTTTTCACTGGCAACGATAAGCGACTATGCCGCGGCAGCGCCCCGGCTGGCTGCGGGCCTCGCCTGGAACCAGGGTGGGCTGTCTGCCAGTGCCGGCTACCGTTTTAATCAGATTGAAGATACCTTCTACGCAGGCCGCACCGTCTATTACGAGCATGCCGGCCAAGCCGGCGCAAGCGTCTATTTCTCGTCGCCAGCCAGGATGCTGGCCCGTACCCTGAGCGGTTCCGCCCTGGTCGATGTGGCAGGAATATTCTCGCCATACCTGTCTACTGCTACCAATTTTGTTACCAGCGCATCCGCGGAGTTCCATGTCGGCAGCATGCTCGCGGCGGCACCTTTGAGCCTGCTTGACCTGGGTGGCACCGTAGCCTGGCAGGACTCCACGATTACCGGTGTGTCCGACTACTATGCGCCTTCAAGGGTGCTGTCGATCAAGGGCGGCCCAGCACTCTCACTGAGGCTTGGTGACGAGGCCGGCTGGAACTCGACACTGTCGGCCAGGGTCTGGCCCGGATACTATGCGGCTGCGGGTGAAGGCAGGCTGTCTGTAGACGGCCAGCTGATGCTGGGCGTTGCAAAACGGGGAGTGAACATGTTCATGTCGGTGGACGGCGGCTGGGTCAACGCGACCGGCACCTCGCCGTCCTACTGGTCGTTCCGTGCCAGCCTCGGAGCAAAACTGGCCATGGTAGACTACCTCATACCATGATCAGGTTCTGGCATTCCTTGTAGAAGCTGTCCTTTTCAATGCGCTCCCGGTATTCAGCCTGATAGGCATCGATGCCGGGAGCATCGAGACCAAGGTTGACGAGCAGGGGATCGAGCAGCGGAAACGGCTTGGGCTCGGCGCTGAAGTAGAACCAGTTGGAGGCTATGAAGGCACTGACAGAGACGGTCAGGATGAGCTTCTTCCAGCTGGACATGACGTTGGCGTCGCCGTGCTCCCTGGCACAGTCGCTGTACATGTCCGGAAAGCTCCACAGGCGCAAAACCTCTCCGCCGACATCCTTGTGGGTGGTACCATAGGCAGCCTGCTCGAGCACACTGAAACGGCCGCCATTTTTGACAACCTCGGTGACAAGGGCCTCGTAACCGGCAGGATCGTGCAGGTAGAACGCCACCTGACCCACATTGTGCAAAAGTCCCGCGATGAAGGCTTCCTCGGCAAATTCCTGGAGCCCGACACGCACGGCCAGATCCCGTGCCACGAACGCGGCTCCCAGCGAGTGCCGCCAGAACAGTTTGTAGAATTGCGAACCGGTGTGGCTCTTGAATATGCTGGTACCGCTGACGAGGATGACGACATTCTTGATGGTGTTGATGCCCAGCAGGGTCATCGCGGACTGGAGCTTCGTTACCCTGTTCTGCCTGGCGTACATGGCCGAATTGGCAATCTTGAGGATCTTGGCCGTCAACCCCGGGTCTGCGCCGATGATGGCCTCGAGCTGCTTGAAGCTGTACTCCTGCCGCTGCACCATCTGGAGCACCTTGGTGGCTATGCCGGGATTGACGGGGATGGTCTTGAGGTAGGCGCTGTACTGAGTTGTGGTGTTGTTCAATCGAGCCAGACCTCCGAGACGATGGGCGTACCGCGAATGCGTTCCATTACCTCCGGCCGGGGAGCACAGCTGATCTGGGCGTGCGCCTTGACTGTCACCACAGTCTCCGCATCGCGTACATGGAGCACGACTCCGCACTGGCCAGAAGACTCGAACAGTATGTCCCGCAATCCTTCCAGGTCTTCTTCGCGGCGTACGGGATTGAGGTTGATGTGCATGGTGCGATAGCTCTTCTCCTTGAGTTCCGCCGGCTGGAGCAACCCCTCCACCTTGAAGCTCGGCGTCTCTCGATCCAGGTCTACCGTGCCCCTGAGGAACACGATGGCGTCGGTCTCGAAGCGTCCCGGATTGGATTCCAGGGTCGCGGCAAAAACGACGATGTCTATTGTCCCGCCGTAGCCCTCAACCTTGCCGAACGCCATCTTCTTGCCCTTGCGGGTAAGGATTTCACGCCACTCCACAAGCTGGCCTACGAGGGTGTACTTCTTCTCCGAGTTTGACCGCTCGAGGTGGGCCATGTCCACATCGCAGCATTTGTCATACAGGTCCTTGAACTCGTCAAGCGGGTGGCCGGAGAAGTAGAAACCCAGGAGCGCTTTCTCGGTGCGCAGTATCTCTGCCCGGGGCAGTTCCATGCAGGGTTCAAAGCGGAACGGCGGGAATTCCTCCTCGCTCGAGGCCTCAAAGAGGCTCGTCTGGCCGTACGCGCCGGCCTCCACCTTCTTCTGGGCATAGTCGTAGGCACGCTCCAGGTTGAGCGCCAACTCGGCGCGTCCATGACCCATGGCGTCGAAGCAGCCTGCCTGGATGAGGGTCTCGATGACGCGCTTGTTCATGGCTACGACACCTACCCGCTCCAGGAATTCAAGGAAATCCTTGAACGGGCCGGCCTTGGTCCGCTCGGCGACTATGGCCGCGACGACGCCGTCACCTACACCCTTGACGCCTATCAGGCCGTAGACAATCTTGCCCTCGGACACCGAGAAGGTGGCCTCGGAGCGGTTGATATCCGGAGCGGCCAGCGCGATGCCCATGGTGCGGGCTTCAGATATGTACTGGGTAAGCTTCTCGGTATCGTTTATCTCGTTGGTGAGGTTGGCGGCCATGTACTCGGCCGGATAGTTGGCCTTGAGCCAGGCGGTGCGGTATGCGACCACGGAGTATGCCGCGGCGTGGCTCTTGTTGAAGCCGTAGCCAGCGAAAGGCACCAGGATGTCGAAAATTTCCTTGGCCTTCTGGGCCGTATAGCCACGGGACAGGGCACCTTCTACGAAAGGTTTCTCCTCCTGTGCCAGCACCTCTACCTTTTTCTTGCTCATGGCGCGCCGCAGCAGGTCGGCTCTCCCGAGTGAATAGCCGGCTATCTCCTGGGCTACCTGCATGACCTGTTCCTGGTACACGATGACGCCGTAGGTTTCCTTGAGGTACTTTTCCAGCGACGCAACCGGGTAGGTTATCGGCGTGCGGCCCCACTTTGAATCGACATACTTGGGTATGTTGTCCATGGGGCCAGGACGGTACAGCGCGTTGAGGGCTATGAGGTCCTCCACGCTGGAGGGCTTGGCCTGCCTGAGGATGCCCTGCATGCCGTCAGACTCAAACTGGAACACGCTCGTGCTCCGGCCCTCGCCCAGCATGGCAAAGGTTTTCTCGTCGGTATCGGGTATTTCTTCTTCTATGATGTCTATGCCGCGCTTGTGGAGCAGGGCCAGGGTATTCTTGATTATGGTCAGTGTCTTGAGGCCCAGGAAGTCCATCTTGACCAGGCCGCATTCTTCGAGCAGGTCCATGGGGTACTGGGTGGCTACGATACCGGTCTTGGCATCCTTGAACAGGGGCACGTAGTCGGTAAGCACTGTCTTGCCTATGACGATGCCGGCGGCGTGGAAACTGGTGTGCCGGTTCTTGTTTTCAAGCTTGCGCGCCATCTCGAAGAGTTCCTG
>JAIFMD010000194.1 GCA_020048755.1 Spirochaetota bacterium | reverse complement strand
ACCAGAATCAGGTCGGTTTCCCGGTACATGGCTATGGTCTGCCTGAGATCCTGTGCCGTCTCCACGACTGAGACCGGCACGCGCATGATGCCGGCATATTTTTCGATCTGCTCGACAGCGCCGATCCTGTAGCTGTCTATGGTCAGCATGCGTACCGTGCCAGCTGGCAATCCACCAATGCCCAGGCTGTGGAGGGCCGCAAGCTTGGCTATCGTCGTAGTCTTGCCGACTCCAGTCGGACCAACCAGTACGAGCACCCGCGGCTTGACCGGTCTGGGAGCCACCGGAACCCTCACGGTGTCGCCTATCCACTCCAGGATGGACTCTTCCACGGCCTCATAGTCATCGAGAGCATCAAGACTGAACTCAGACCTTGCGCGGGCAAGCAATTCAGTGCGGTACCATTGTGAAAAGTCATTGTCTGCCAGTATTACATCGAGGGCAGCGAGCGTCGGGTGCTCCCCATCTGCCGGAGCCGGTCTGGCAGCGGATTCAGCTATGGTGGTTTTAAGTGATCGAACTTCTGTCAGCACTTCCTGGATGGCGCGTTCCTGGCTTACACGATCAAGGAGCTTGCGCTTTTCTTCCTCGATGTCGGCTTTCTTCTTCTCGCCTTCGCGGACAGCGTCATCCTTCAGGTAGAAAGTTATCTCCACTCCCTCACGAGCGAAAAGACCCATGAATCCACCAGAACGCACGGTCCGGTGGCTCAGGACCTGGGCACTCTCGCCATATCGGGCCCGTACCTTCTCCAGGACCTCCCTATGGCTCGATCCTTGTTCCACCAGGTATTGCATGCTTTATCCTTCTATCCTGATTTCGCCGATGGCTTCAACCTGGACGTCTGCCACGATCTCCGGCACGGAGAGCACGACGAGGTCAGGTATTTCCCGCTCGGTGCTCGATTTTACGAGGGCACGTGCGGCTTCTGAACAGAGTATCACCGGGAAATGCCCCTGCTTCTGCACAGCGGAGACTGCAAGAGTCAGTGCCTTGATCCATTGCCGCTGCACTGCGGGTTCCAGAGCGGACAAGGCCCCTGTGGGGGTGTCTACTCTGGCGTCTATGATCTTCTGCTCCAGCGCAGGCTCTATGGTCAATACCCGTATCGCCTTGTCCTGGTCTGCATATTGAAGGCAGATCTGGCGTCCGAGCGACTGCCTCGCTTTCTCCACGAGGAAGCCCGCGTCCTTGGTAATGCCGGAATAATCTGCGAGCGTCTCCAGAATGGAGACGAGGTTCCGGATAGATACCTGTTCGCGCAGCAAGCCCTGCAATACCTTCTGGATCTCGCCAAGTGAAAGATGTTTCTGCGCATCTTCAACAACGGCGGGATAGTCTTTCTTGAGTGCGTCCAGCATGCCCTGGATTTCCTGGCGGCCCAGTATGTCTGCGGCATAGCGCTTGATTATCTCGGTCAGGTGGGTGGCTATGATGCTGGGTGCATCGACGACCGTATAGCCAGCGCGCTCGGCCTTGTCCCGGACTTCCTCTGAAATCCATACCGCGGGCAAGCCAAAGGCCGGATCCTTGGCACGTTCTCCCTGTATCTCTTCTGAAACTCCACCGGGATTTATGGCCATGTAGTATCCAAGCCGGATTAGACCCCGTCCTATCTCCACTCCGCGTATCTTGAAGCAGTATTCGGAAGGTTCAAGCCGCATGTTGTCTATGATGCGTATACGCGGAACAACAAGGCCCATGTCTATGGCACTCTCTTTGCGGATACGCGTAACGCGTTCCAGAAGTTCCGCACCCTTGTCCTTGTCTACGAGCGGAATGAGACCGTAGCCGAGCTCCAGACTGATCGGATCCAGCGGAACGACAGGAGAAAGATCCTGCGATGGTTCGGTTTTCTTGGCAGAGCCCTCGGCCATCCGTATTTTGGCTTTGTCGGACTCCAGCACATCCTTCTTGGACAGGTTCCAGGCCAGGTAGGCCATAGCGCCTGCAAGGGGAATAAGTACGTACCAGGGAAAGCCTGGAAGGAGGG
Source organism: Spirochaetota bacterium (assembly GCA_020048755.1). Classification (GTDB taxonomy): domain Bacteria; phylum Spirochaetota; class Spirochaetia; order Treponematales; family UBA12059; genus SZUA-370. The sequence goes on along the minus strand of JAIFMD010000194.1, from coordinate 14,213 downwards.
ACAGCGCCATCATCGTCGCTGCGCCGATCCAGTAGATGCGGGCATTCTGGGTAAACTGCTTTGAAACATCCGACCCAAAGGTACCCTGGCTGTTGGCCCGGGTCACAATGATGCCAGTAGCTACGGAAATGAGGAGTGCGGGAAGTTGCGAGACCAGACCATCCCCGATTGTGAGGCTTGTATACGTCGTGAGGGCCAGGGCAAACGGTTCACTGTGCAGCACCATGCCAACAATGAAGCCACCTATCAGGTTGATGACACTTATGAAGATGCCTACCGTCACGTTGCCGGACACGAATTTGCTGGCACCATCCATCTGGCCAAAAAAATCGACCTCCCGCTGGATGTCGTCCTTGCGCCGCTTGGCTTCCTCTTCACCGATCGCGCCGGAGTTGTATTCCGACTCGACGGCCATCTGTTTTACAGGCATGCCATCCAGGGCAAACCTGGCGGCAACTTCCGCTATTCGGGTTGCACCTTTGGTTATGACTATCACCTGCACTGCAATGATGATTATGAAGATAATGAAACCGACGACCAGGCCCTCCGTGCCCCCCGAACCGACAACAAAGGTGCTGAACGCCTTGATGATGCGTCCATCGAAATCTGCTCCCTTGGTAAGGATGAGCCGGGTGGAACTTATATTGAGCGCAAGGCCGAATATGGTCGTCACGAGCAGCATGGTCGGGAAAATGGAAAAATCCACGGCACGCTTGGCTGAAAGGACGAGGAGGAGTATCAGTATCGCCAGTGCAAGGTTCACGGCCATGAGCACGTCAAGAAGCACCGTCGGCAGCGGGATGATTATCATCATCACGATGGAGATGGCTGCTATCGCAACGGTGTAATCGGAGAGGTTGGTTGTAAAAGTTTCCCTGAGGACGCGCCTGTTATCCGACATACTGGTTCAGCATGCTACCCTATATTGAAGGATTCAACAACGTGGCAGCCCGGCATGAAATGGTTCATGTTCCCATCGAGGCGTACTTGGCTGCTACGCGCTGGTCGATTTTTGCAACATGGGCCAGGATCTTTGAAATGGCATCGTAGTACGCCTCCGGTATCGCATCTCCGACATCGGCCTCGGCATAGAGCGCCCTCGCAAGCGGCCGGTTCTCGATGATCGGTACCCCGCTCTCCCTGGCCAGTGTCCTGATCCTGAAGGCCATTTCGTCGGCTCCTTTTGCGGTGACCGTAGGAACGGCCATGCTCAGCGGGTCGAATTCTATGGCTATGGCATAATGCGTCGGGTTGGTGACGATGACATCCGCTTTTGGAACATTGACCGTCATGTTCCTTGACATTATTTCCCTCATGCGTTCCTTGAGACGGCCCTTGATCTGGGGGTCGCCCTCGAACATCTTGCGCTCTTCCTTGACTTCCTGCTTTGTCATCTTGAGGCGCTTCTTGAACTGGATGCGCTGGAAAATATAATCGGGTACGGCCAGCGCGAGCATCAGTATGGCAGCCTCGATGATGATGCGCATTATGATACCGGCTATAAATACAACGGAATTCCATATCGTAGAAGAAAACAGCCTCGTCAATCGTGGCATTTCGGCAGTGATGTTCAGGTATGCCACCACACCGATGAGGACAATCTTGAACAATGATTTTGCAAGGTTGAAAAGTGCTTCACCCGAGAACAGGGTCCGCTTGAAATACTGCCCGAATTTCGGGACAACCTTTTTGAAGTCCGGTTTGAGCGGCTTGGTGGTAAAGAGAAACCCACTCTGCATGACGTTGCCAAAGACACCGGCTACCATTGCGATGATGGCTATGGGGAGCACAAGCCGAGGGAAATAATACATGAAGGCCCCACCGAGCCGCGCGCCTTCTGTGACAGGATCGATTTCTATTGAAACCATGAAAAACCAGCGCGTCATATCACGGAGCGTCGTGAAGATCCAGGGTCCAAAAATAGACAGGGCTACCGAGGTCATGAGCAGGCCTATTGCGGCTACGAGGTCGGGACTCTTGGGAACCCGCCCCTCTTCACGCTCCTTCTTGAGCCTGTACTCGGTGGGATCTTCAGTCTTGCCCTCATCTTCAGGAGCAAACCACTGCAGGTGTATGCGGGAAAGATCGAGTATCCCGGATGAATCACTCATGGTCCGGCTCCAGTGTTGCCGGCAGTGCCCTGCACGATGCCCGCGACAGTTTCAAATCCTATATCGATGAGCCCGGAAAATGCCTCAATCATATAGGGCATGGCCGTTGCCAGGAGGAAAAAGGCTACCAGTATGGAAATGGGGAAACCTTCACTGAGCAGGTTGATCTGAGGAGCGGCCTTGGAGAGGAGTCCCGTCGTTACTGATACGAGTATGAGCGTGCCAAATACGGGGAACGATAGTATGAGGGCGTTCTGGAACAGCGATCCGAGCGATCCGGCAACATATCCAAGAAAATCAGCACGCCTGGTCAAGAGGTCGGTTGCGCGCAATGCCTGGAAGCTACCCCTGACGCCGATGAGGAAGAGCCGCTGGAAACCACTCGTTGAAACAAACACGAACATAGCTATGAGGTTGAGGAACTGGCCGACGACGGGTATTTCTATCTGGGCCAGTGGATCATACGTTTCTGAAGCGCCAAAGCCCATCTGCAACGAAAAAAATTGCCCCGCGGTGGTGAATGCGTTGAACACCATGGTAAGGAAGAAACCGATGATTATGCCAATCATGGCTTCACCTATGACTATCCCGACGAAAGCGCCACCGGTGGCCGGCATGAGGTAGCCCGCTTCCTTGACCCATGGAAAGACAGCGGATGCGGCAAAGCCTGCAAGGCCGACCTTGGCCACCTGGGGTATGCCATCACCCGACAACAATGGCGCTGTCTCTATCATGGCGAGTATCCGCACGGCGATGATGAAGAACAGATCGGCGTTGGCCAGAATCTCGTTCAGCACGTGCCCATACCCGTCAGCCAGCCATCGAGGGGATCAACTCAAAAAGACGCCGCGTGTACTCGGCAAGATGTGTGAACATCCAGCCTCCAAGCAAGGCCAAGATGAGCATGATGGAGGCGATCTTGGGTACGAAGGTCAGCGTCTGTTCCTGGATGCTGGTTGTAGCCTGCAGGATACTGATGACCAGACCCACGACCAGTGCCGTTATCAGTATCGGGGCGGCCAGGATGAGGATTTCAAGAACTGCACCGGTCATGAGGGCGGCAGCATCTGCTACATTCATGCGCCATTCCTCATGAACGACTCGACAAGCTGCCTGACCATGAGGTTCCAGCCGTCCACCAGCACAAACAGGATCAGCTTGAAGGGGGTGGAGATCATTACAGGAGGCAACATGATCATACCCATGGACATGAGGGTCGAGGCTACGACCATATCGATGATGATGAACGGAATATACAGCAGGATACCTATCTTGAAGGCTATCGTAAGCTCAGAAAGGATGAACGAGGGTATCAGTACGTAGGTCGGTACGTCGGCCAGCGACTGCGGTTTGGGGAGTCCACGCATGCTCATGAACAGCCTGATGTTCTCGGGGTCACTCCTCATCTGTGAATACATGAATATCCTGAAAGGCTTTTCAGCAGCCCTATAGGCTTCCTCGACTCCGATCTGACCATCGGCAAGCGGTTTAATCGATTGTGTATACACTTCATCAAAAGTTGGCCACATGATGAACATGGTAAGGAATAGCGCGATGCCCATCAGCACCTGGCTTGGCGGCACCTGCTGGAGGGAAAGGGCACGTTTGACGAAGTCCAGCACGATGGATATGCGCAGGAAGCTGGTAACGAGGATTATCATGCTCGGTGCCAGCGACAACACAGTCAGCAACAAAAGCAACTGGAGGCTGAAGGCGACTTCCTGTCCAGTCTCGGGTGAGCGGACCGCCAAGTCTATAAACGGTACAACCGGCAGATTCCGGGGGATGGCGGTTGTCGCAGTGGCAGCACCCGACGGGAACGCCCTCTGGGCTGGCTGTGCACTTGGAATCGGAACGCTGCGCGCGGTATCAGCAGGGCTGGAAGGAAACACCGCTGTAGCAGGTGTTTCCTGAGCCCATGCTCCTGTTGCAAACACAGTAATCATTATAGCTATATGCAATGCTCTTCGCACGAAATCCTCCAGGACGACGGAGCGGTTGCCCGCGTTGCGGAAACTCTAGAATTTTTTCAGGCGATCCTTCTGGCGGCTAAAAAATTCACTGGGGTCTGAAATCGTGTGAACCCGGCCTGGTTTGCGGCCAAGGAGTTCGCCGAGCATGATGTTGAAATCCTTGCGCGGGGTCTGGGGAGCCTCTGCCGCCCTGAGCGCCAGGGCGTCAATCACTTCCTTGTCCTTGATCTCGGAAATCAAACCGATGGATGAGTCGGTTGCCCCGACGAGCCAGGCAGCATCGCCAACAGAAACGACATGAAGGCTTCTGCCCGTAGCAATGTTTGTGGATGCAAGGACGCGGAGGTAGGTGTCGGTTGATGGCGCCGCTCTGGCCGACCGTCTGAGCAGTGCATACAGACCGTATATTGCAGCAAGTACGAGTCCAAGCACGAACACCATGCGCAGGAAATACGGCATGATTGACGTACTCGCCGAAGTTCCACCGGGAACTACAGCATCGGGCAGGACGAGGGTAGTCTCGTCGACTGCAGCAGCGGGAACTGAAGTTGGGGGTACAGAGGCCTGCGCGCCTGTGACTGTGGCGGAGGCGGTACAAAGTATGGCAATGCAACAAAAACGTCTAAACCGGCTCATGTCACCCCCGGTCCGCATTGTACCTTGAAGAGGCCGGAAAGACAACGAGTCATGAATCGAATATTAAGGTGAGGAGCAGTACGACTGCAGAATCCTGGATCAGCTCAGGTCAGCCATGCGCTCCATCGGAGAGACAATTTCAGTAACGCGCACCCCGAAGTTTTCGTCGATGACCACGACTTCTCCCTTGGCGATAAGTTTGTGGTTGACGAGGATGTCGACGGGTTCGCCGGCAAGCTTGTCAAGCTCGATGATTGTACCTTCGCCTATGCCGAGTATGTCCTTGATCAGTTTCTTGGTACGCCCGAGCTCTACCGTCAGCTCCATGTAGACGTCCATGATCAAGCCTATGTTGCCCGATTCCTGGGCGGAGTGTCCGAGCCCAAGATTGGCAAACTGCACGGGCTGGACATTGGGCTGGGCCATGGCCGGGTACATCCCCTGCTGCTGCTGCATGCCCATCATTGGCTGCTGGTACATCGGTTGTTGCTGCTGCTGATAGCCCATCGATGGCATCCCGCCCATGGATCCTCCACCCTGGGGCATCTGGCCCCCCATAGACATCTGGCCGCCACCCCTGGATTGCTGGGGCTGGGGCTGGGCCTGCATACCGGAAGCGAGTACAATATCCTTGGCAAAAGTCTGGGAGTAGATTTCCCAGAGCTTGAAGCGGGCTCCGGCTATGGACAGGTCGTAGGCTACCCTTACGAATTCACCCGCAGGAAAACGTGCAATGGCTTTCGGTCCGAAAGCGCCGGCAGCAACATCTGACTGGATGGAGCGGTTGCCGGATTTTTCAGTAAACGCATTGATGGCCGAGCCAGTCAGGCTGGAAATGCACTCGGAAACGACTGAAACGGCCATCTCATCAAGTTCTGACAGCGATTCGTCCTGATTGGCAAGCGAGGCTATCTTCAGGGCTGTGTCTTTGGGTACCAGGAAAAGATGGTCGCCCGGTATTCCACCAACCATGTCGATCTTTACAGCCAGTATCTCGTCGGGCAACGAAGGCAACATGCCATCCCGGGTCGTCGAGTCGGTCTTCGGAGCGGAGAACGTGGCGTCCTGTCCGGTCATCATCGACACGGTCTGCGCGTGGGTATCGCTCAGCTCTGCCAGTATGGAATTGAAAGACTGCAGGTCGGCGGCCGACAGGCCTCCGCCTGAAGACTTAGGGGACGGCGAGCCGCCCGCGCTAGGATCGAGTCCCGCCAGCAGGGAATCTATCTCGTCCTGGGAGAGAGCGCCGTCACTCATAAGAATCCTCACCTTCCGCAGCCAGTTCTTCGTATTCCTGCTGGCCGAGCTCTTCGAGCCGCTTGCTTATCTGAACAGCCATCTTCTTGCCGATGACGCCAGGGCGGCACAGGAATTTCTTCTTGTTGCCGACGTTGAGTACCATGGGATCGTCTACTTTGACGTTGTAAAGCCGGATGATGTCGCCGAGGTTCAGGTTCAGCACGTCACGCACGGTGACCTGTATTCGCCCGATTTCTGCTATGACCGGTACGTCGATTGTCGATAGTTTTTCTTTAAGGATATTGAGGTTCTCGGTAGTAGCGCCGCGACGCACTGACGAGTACCAGTACTGCGCTGATAGCTTTGAAATGATCGGTTCGATGGTCAGGTACGGTATGCAGAGGTTCATCATGCCCTCGACATCGCCGATCTTGGTCTCGAGCGTCACGAGCACCACCATTTCTGTCGGCGGTACGATCTGGGCAAACTGCGGATTGACCTCGATCTGGGATAGCCGGGGACGAAGGTCGATGACCTGGGTCCAGGCTTCGCGGAGGTTGCCGAGGATCTTGACGATGATGCCTTCCATGACGGAATGCTCGATGTCGGTCAATTCGCGGGTGAGCTTGGAACCTTCACCGGCTCCGCCGAAGAGGCGGTCTATGATGGTAAAGGTAACGGCCGGATCTATTTCAAGTATTATCTGACCCTTCAACGGATCCATGCTTACGACGGCAAGCGTGGTGGTCGTCGGGATGGACCTGATGAATTCTTCGTAGGTCAGCTGATCCACCGATGCGACGTGCACGTTTACCAGGATGCGGAGCGAGGCGGACAGGCTCGTAGTGGTAAGACGGGCAAATGTCTCGTGCATGTTCTGCACCGTGCGCATCTGCTCCTTTGAAAACTTGTCAGGGCGCCTGAAATCGTAGATTTTTATCTTGCGCGAGTCAGTTGCCGACTGCACCGTCTCGAGGGACGTATCGCCGGCGTTGATGGCGGTGAGTAGCTGGTCTATCTCGTCCTGCGACAGGACTTCAGTCATCTGTTCATTCCGCCTTACATAATTGCATAGAAAACCGCATTTAGCAACGTCGTGACATTAGTCACGTCGTGACATTACAACTGGTTCCTCGAGAAGGTCTGGAAGTAGATATCCTTGATTCCAGGCTTGGTTAGTATCCGGTTGAGCATCTCCCGTAGCTCTTCCTTGAGCACCCGTTCCTCATCGGGCATAAGCACCTGAATACTCTTCATGCTAAAAAAGTTACGGAGCGCATCCTGAATTTGATATTTCCGCGATGTCAGTTCGGTCTGAATTTCCTTGTCAGCAGGATCATACGCCAGATTGAGCTTGATCATCACCGACCAGGGCTCCTTGTCTATCGTGCTCGTCGTTATCTGGTCAATTGCCGTGAAGGTTGACCAGATGGGAGTAGCCCTCTGGTATTCCTCAGAGGTTGGAACAGTCGTCATCGGTTTGGCCTGACGGTTGAGGAGGCTCACCGTCACCACGACGATTACGATTATGAAAATCACGGCCCCAAGCCCGATGGCTATCCACTTGAGCAGGCCCAGGATTGCCTTGCCGCCGCCTTTTCCCTTTGGCTTGTCGACAATTTCCTGTGTTCCAGCAAAATCCGCGTCGCCTTTATCAAAATCATCGCTCATGGGTGCATTCCTCCGGCCATTTACAGATGGGCATCATCGAGTATGATGATGTCGACGCGTCGGTTATAGGCGCGCCCCTCTTCAGTTGAATCGTCAGCGATGGGGACCGTGGCAGCAAGTCCAGACACCTGGAAACGCTGTTCAGGCACACCAAAATCGCTCAGGTAATGTAGCACACCCAAGGCTCGCGCAGTCGACAGTTCCCAGTTTGACTGCCACGGGCCAGCCGGATCGGTAGAAGCGGAATCGGTGTGGCCTTCTATCCTGAACTTGCGGCCAGCCAGCTCCTGTGACTTGAGGAGCTCGGAAAGCCGTATGAGCATAGTTCTGGTTTCTTCTATATTTATATCGGCACTTGCCGGTTTGAAGAACGCATCGGATGCCAGCGAAATGATGATGCCGCGCTCATCGGAACTGATGCGGACCTTGTTTGACTTTATCTCGGGCTGAAACAGAGAAACAGCCTTCTTCTTGGCTGTAGCGAGCATCTTGCCCTTTTCCATCGAAGGCAGGGACATCACGGAATTACCGAGTTCAGCCAGACGACCTACGGAAAGCGTATTACCGCCGGTCGAGGAGCCCATGCCGATGTTGGCAAGGCTCGATATCATCTGGTTCATCTGGGCTGGTTCTATCTCGCTCGTATCGAATAAGGCTATGAAGAAGCAGAGGAGCAGGGTGACCATGTCGCCGTATGTGACGATCCATTCGCCTATGCCACCCAGGTTCTGGACTTTCTTCTTTCTTGCCATGTTTCCGCTCCCTAGGCCGCGGGATGAAGCTCTTCAAGCTTCTTCTGGTTGACGGGCGACAGGTATGCTGCGAGCTTCATCTGGAGGATATGTGGATTATCGCCCTGCTGTATCGAAAGTACACCTTCTATAACCATTTCCATTACTTTCGTTTCATCGGCATCCTGAGTGGCTAGTTTTCCACCTATGGGGATAAACAAAAAGTTGGCCATGATGGCACCGTAAAACGTGGTGATAAGGGCTACGGCCATATTGGGGCCAATGGCACTTTTATCTTCCAGGTTCTTGAGCATCGCTATAAGTCCCTGAACCGTTCCCAACATGCCGAAACCGGGGGCTAGCTTGCCCCACTGGTCGATCATCTTGAGCTTTACACCGTGCCTATCGTTCATCTGGGTAAGTTCGTTCTCCAAAATATTCCGGATGACTTCTGGATCGGTTGAATCGACGACCATACGCAAGCCACGTTTCATGAAAGCGCTATCGATACCTTCGATTTCTTCTTCAAGCGACAGAATTCCTTCCCGCCTGGCCCGTTCGGAAAGTGAAAGCAAGGACTCTGCAACTTTCATCTCCGCAAAATCCGGAACTACGAAAATTTTTCCTATGACCTTGAAAATCCCAAGTGTATCCTTGACGCTGTAATTGAGCATCAAGCCCATATAAGAACCAAATACGGTCATGAATACCGAAGGAATATCAATGTAAGTGCCAAGCGTACTTCCGGCTATGTAAATCGACGCTATGATTGCAAACCAACCGCCGAAAAAACCGATATACGAAGCAAAATCCATCACCTACTCCTCATTCTTGAATGCGCCTATAAGACGCCGGTATTCAACGATCCTATCAATCACGACCTGCACGCTTTCAAGTACGGTGATTCGCTTGCCAGACAGCATCGCGATCGATGTATCTGGAATCCGCTCAATATACTCGACCTGATGCGGATTGAGCCAGAACACAGTCCCCGACAACCTGGTCAGTTCTATCATAGCCGCCTCCGCACATTCATGTCCTTACCTTACCTCTTGAGCTGCAGGAGTTCCTGGAGCATCTGGTCAGAAGTCTGGATCGTCTTGGAGTTGGCCTGGAAGCCGCGCTGCGTCACGATCATGTCGGTAAACTGCTCAGCCAGGTCGACGTTGGACATCTCGAGGGCGCCGGCTATGAGCTTGCCCTTGCCGGCGATGCCGGAGGGGCCGATGTTGGCCATGCCGGAGTTGTTGGACGCCACGAAGTTCGTCTCGCCAGTCTTCTCGAGCCCATTGGGGTTCGTAAAGCTGGCAAGCGCTACCTGGCCAAGGGTCCTGGTGGAACCGTTGGAGTAGACAGCGGTTATCATGCCTGACTGGTCAATCTTGAAGTTCTCGAGATAGCCCATGCCATAGCCGTCCTGCGCGAACACCTTGGTGCTTGACGCTTCCGCAAACTGGGTAACGGTACTGCGCACGCTGCCGGCGGTTCCCAGATTGAGCGCGAAGTTCTGCCTGGTCTGCGCACCACCCTCGCCGGGTGTGGTATTAGCCACGTCGAAGGCTACGTTCACGGTGAGCAGGCCTTCCTCGCCGGATGGATTGCCCTGTCCGTCGACGACCCTGCGGAGGGTGCCGAGGTTGTCGAACTCTACGATAAACGTATTGCCCTGCTGTCCTTCGGGGGTAAGCCCGACAGCGGCGTTGGTCGCGGCAACGGCTTCCGGATCTACGATGACGGTAGCCTGCCACTGGTTGGGCTGACCTATCACGCGGGCAAACTCCACACGGAGCGTGTGTTCGGTACCGAAAGAATCGTAGACCTTCTCCTCGACACGCCAGGTACCCTGCCTGACCGTCTCGGCGGCGGCACCTTCTGGAATCTCGGGCAGGCGCTTGTCGAGGTTACAGGCCAGGAAGACCTGCTCGGTAGCCCGGGCGGGATCTTTGGAACCGACAGGAATCGTCAGGTCGTTGAGTGCACCCGACGTATTGAGTACTTCAACTCCATTGACCAGTTCGGCATTCCAGCCCTGGACACGCAGGCCGTTGCCGGGATTGACGAGGCGGCCATCGGCATCGAGGCCAAAGGCGCCGGCGCGGGTATACATGGTCTGGTCACCCTTGGCCAGCACGAAGAAACCGTTGCCCTGGATGGCGAGGTCTGTCATCACACCGGTAGTCTGGAGCGAGCCCTGGGTATGGATCGTATCTATGGACGCGATCGACATGCCAAGGCCGATTTCCTTGGGGTTGACGCCACCGACTTCTTCTGTCGGCTTTGCGGCACCGGACATCTGTTGGTACAGCAAGTCCTGGAAGTTGGCGCGACCCTTCTTGAAGCCGGTGGTGTTGACGTTGGCTATGTTGTTGCCGAGCACGTCCATGCGGACCTGGTGGTTCTGGAGGCCGGCGACGCCTGAATACAATGAGCGCATCATATCAGCGCCTCCTTACTCTTCAACTTTACTGACCTGTTCAAGGTCGTAGAATGAACCATCGACCATGACCAGGGGGAACTCTCCGCGGACGACCTGCGACACCTTGCCGTAGATAGCCCGCTCTCCGTCCAGCACTTCGACATTCCTGCCGAGCAGGGACTGAGCCTCGCTGGAGTTGAGTACGCTGGACAGTTTGCCAAAGCTTGACGCCATGTTGGTCATCTGTTCCAGCGACGAGAACTGTGCCATCTGGGCTATGAATTCCTTGTCCTGCATCGGGTTCGTTGGATCCTGGTGCTGGAGCTGGGTGATGAGGATCTTGAGGAAGTCATCCTTGTCGAGATCCGCCTTGACTTGCTTGCCGCCACCGAGTTCCTTGTTGAGCGCGTCGACCTGGAGCCTTGTCCTCGTCGCGTCTGTCTGGCTCATCCTTAGGTCTATATCCATGGATCGCTCCTTACCTTACACAAATACATCAAGCAGGCCATCGCGCCCTGCTGCGGCTATGACAGGAACGGCTGCATCCAGTTCCCTGAGCGAACGGCTCCAGTAGGGGCCGTCATTGTCGCCCCGGCTTCCGTCTCCATTGCCATTTTCAGTTCCCGATGCCATATCGTTCCGTACCTCGACCTCAAGCGCCGTCGTTTCAAATCCGCTCTCCGCAAAGGCATCCTTCAGCGCGTCCAGAGACGAACGGAAGGCCTCGCCAGCAATATCGGACTCCACGATGATCTTGCCGCTTATTTGCTTTTCGGTCATTTTCAGTTCTATCTTGACGCCTCCAAGCGAATCCGGGTCCAGACGAAGGCGGATGATGCCTGAATCACCATGCTGGAGCACAATCTGCGCCGAACGTACAATATCCGTGGCTCCAGTCTGAAGCCGGGACGCGAGGGCGTCAGCAAAGGATTGCGGTGAGGCAGCGGGATTATCTTTGGCCAGCGCAACGGTCTTGTCAGTTTCACCACCGGTCCTGGCAACTAGCCGTCCGGCGAACGTCGAGTCCGCATCAGACCTGGAAGACTCGCTCTTCGTTGCTTCCGCTGCGGATTCGCCTTCGGGACGGGGCTTTGCCTGGCCTTGTCTTGCGGTAGCTTCTTTGGCCGCTTTCATGCGCAGGTCCATGACGGTTACTTTGGTTCCGTTCCTGTCGGTCTCGGTGCGCGCGCCGACCATCTCGATGCTGGAACCATCACGTCCACCTCGATTCACGGAGCCTGCATTTCCCGTTTGCGGGCGGAGCGTAACGCCCTTGTCAGCGGCACTCAGGGTGGCGGCACGGGCAGTGGCGGCTAGCACCGAAGCATCGAGGCCATCGGCGGCAGCTGTGCCGTTGCGTGCCTTCTCGGGCCTGGCTGCTGGTTTCTCATCACGCACCGCTACTGGAGTAGTGGCAGCCCTGGCAGCAGGGGCTGCCGAAGACGCGGCAAGGCGGCCTGATTCCTGATTGGTGCCAGTACGGTTGGCCTGGACGCCCGTTTCAGCCGCGTTCTCTTTGTTTGCCGGTTGCCTCTCGGCAGTCTTCCGGGTTTCAATCCGGGAGTCCTTGTTCAAGACGGCTTTGAGCGTTGTTTTTTCTGCGTTTGCGTTTGGTGCCGGTTCCGCTTTCGCGGAACGGAGGCCAGAAAGCAGCTTTACGAAGGATTCGTTTACAGCGGAAAGCGGCTTCACTGATCGGGCAGCGCGGTTGGAAGCGCCGGTGCCGTTCTGTACGGCGGCTATACGTGGTAGCGCCAGCATCTATGCAGGCTCCTTTCGCGTCCGGCTTCGCCGGACCGCCAGAAGAGCCGGTCAAGCGCTAGTCCAGTGACGCAGGTTTCTCGTTCATCTTGCGTTGCAGCGTAGCGGAACGATCCGCGGGCAGCAGCGACAGCCAGTACGCTACGACAGACGCCTCACCGGTCTGTGCCGCGATCTCTTCAACCGCCCGCAACACATCGATAACCGTCTGATCGTCGGACGCCACCAGGATCTTCACCGCATCGGCGGGCGGCATGCCGCTTAGATACCTGGCGTTCTGTTCAACGTTCGCCCTTCTATTCTCGTACCGTTCTGCCATTTGTTTGAACGAATTCTCACGTTCATCGAGAGTCTTGGCACGATCTTCTATTTCCTGGGCCATTGCCTCTATGGCGGACTGGCGCTCAGCGGCTATTTTCTCACGTTCAGCGAGTTCCTGACGCATAGCTTCAACTGCTTCCAGTTGCTTGGCAAAGCGTTCATCATCAAGCAGGGTCGGTGAATCGGCGGGCAAGGCGTTTCCAGTCCGGGTCCGCAGCCCCGCAAGCCTCAGGGCCGGTGCAAAAAATGCCTTGGCATCCATGATGCCCAGATAGTCGAACCAGAACAGTCCGCCTATGGCGAGCGCCAGTATCATGATGAGCATGACGACGATCCTGCCGAACACACGCCGCTTACCGAACGATGCCATGGTGCCCCTCTACCTGCGATTCGCTACTGAGAATGCTGGCAACGACACGCGCGTGCGCACCGTTGGCCAGGTCGTCCATTGTCTTCGTTTCTTCACGGGAGACGGCCTTGTAGTAAGCCGATGCCTCGCGCTCGCGCAGCTTTGACACGAGTTCCTTGGCCTGGCGGACCTTGACATACTCGATCCTGGCGGCTTCACGCTCAGTCTCGGCACAGGCAAGAGCCTTCATGAGCCGCTCACGTTCCTGCGTCAGGCGCAGTGAGTACAACTCGCCCGCCCTGTGGTCAGCTGCGTTGCCGCCCTTTCTGAAGCGTTCCCTGGCCCCATCGAGCGTAGCACGGGCGTTTGCCTCGAGGGAAAGGTTGAGGCGGTCACATACCGCCGATTTCTCTCCAAGTTTAGCCTCGGCTATCGTCACAGCGTACGAACGCAGTTCGAGTACCCGTTCCAGCCTGAACGCGAAGCGCTTCATGGAGTATCTCCGACAGGCTCGGCATCAGGGTTTTCTGTGACCAGATGAGGCCTGTGATCGGGTTCGGCAAAAGCTGTGAGCTCAGACGGTGGTATCGTCAATCCGGCTATGTCCCCGAGCCTCTTGATGGTATCTGCTATAGGCGCTTTTTCATCGACAAGCTGCATGAGGAAGGCTTCAATGGACTGACGTTTGGCAATCGCTTCATCGATGCCGGGATTCGTGCCCTTGACGTAGGCGCCGATGTTTATCATGTCCTCGGCTTCCTCGTAGGTAGCCATAAGCTTGCGGACTGCGCCCATCGCTTTCTGCGTAATCGGCCCTGTGACGGCCTGGGAGAGCCTGGAGATCGACTTGAGCACATCGACAGCCGGATAATGGTACCGCTCCGCGAGTTTCCTCGTGAGCACCACATGGCCATCGAGGATACCGCGTACGGTATCAGACACGGGCTCGTCCATATCGTCGCCATCGACGAGTATCGTGTAGACGCCTGTGATGGAACCCTTCTG
>JAIFMD010000001.1 GCA_020048755.1 Spirochaetota bacterium | reverse complement strand
GCCTTCTGGGCTGACTGGTTCATGGTGGACAGGGCGTCCCACAGGGGGGTTCCGCGGTCTACGACCGTTGGGGCCTCGCCCATGTAGTACTCGACCTTGGGTACGAGGTCGGGAATGAAGGCTGGAAACGGTACCCCGAAGCGCTCGAAAACGTACTCGGCCTGGGGGCTCATCTTGCCGGCTCGTGCCGCATTGCAGTTTTCTGCTCCCAGAACGCGTTTCAGGTGCGCGTAGGCGGTGGCGGAGACCACCGAGTCGGTATCAGGATTCTTGTGCCCTATTACGTAGATCATGTCGTTCATGGGCCACAGTGTATCCTCGCTGACGGTGGATGGTCAAATCAGGCACGGATCGGTATGCTGTCGGCCGTATGATCAAGCTGTACGCGTTTCTTGGCAATCATGGTAGGGAGTATTCGGGCAACCGCCACAACGTGGCGTGGCTGTTTCTGGAGTCACTGTCGGTGTATCCGGCGCTGGGCTGGAAGCGCGGCTTCAAGGGTCGCTGGGCCCAGCTGGAGACGGCCGCCGGGCGGGTCTGGTTCATAGTGCCTGAAACCTACATGAACCTGTCGGGTGACAGCGTTGCCGAAATCGCGCGCTTCTACAAGGTCGAGGCAGCCGAGATTCTCGTCGTGCACGACGAGCTGGAGCTGGGATTCGGCTACTTCGGGTTCAAGAAGGGCGGCGGGCTGGGCGGGCACAACGGCCTGCGCTCGATGAAGGAACGCTTCGGCACGCCTGATTTCATGCGGCTGCGCTTCGGCCTCGGCCGGCCAGGCCATGACGACATCGCCGGGTACGTACTTTCCGATTTTACCGGTGACGAACGTGAAAAGCTGGCCTGCTCGGTGTTCCCGAGGGCCGAAACGGTGCTGAACATGTGCATGGAGCGCGGGTTCGACGAGGCGCTCGCCTCGTACGCCAAGTCCAACGCCTTGGCGTAACAGGCAACCCGGGTTCCCTACTGGATCAGCTTCTTGAGTATCCTGTCGTCTTTCTTCCAGTCATTCTGGACGCGCACCTTTATGGACAGCCTGACCGGGTAGCCCAGGATGTCGGTGAGGTCGTGTTCGGCCTCTTCACGTATCAGCCTGATCATCGAGCCGCCCGCACCTATGAGGATGCCCTTCTGGGTGTCCCGCTCCACAACCAGGTCTCCCTCGTACACGAGGGTGCCGTCGTCCAGCATGTGGTGGGCCGTGTATTCCACGTAGACTGCGTGCGGTACTTCGTTCCTGGTATGCAGGAAAACCTTCTCCCGGATCGTCTCGGCGATGCGGAATACGGGCTCTTGATCGGTGTAATATTCAGCTGGGTAATACGCAGGTCCCGGGGGGCACGCCTCGACGAGCGCCGCAACCATGGCATCGACTCCGGTACCCTTTTCCGCCGAGAGGTCGAAGGCTTTGGCGCCCGGCATGCGCTCGGCGAGGAATAGTCGCGCCCGCGCGATATCTGATTCCCGTGCGTCTATCTTGTTTACCGCGATATACGTCTTGCCCGAGAACGGCAGCACCTTGGTCACGATTGACTCTTCTTCCGGGCCGGGTGCGCGCGTGGTGTCTATGACGTACAGCACGAGGTCCGCGTCACGCAGCGCGTGCACGGCGATGTCGCGCAGGCGGCGGTTCATCACCTTCTCGGAGTCGTGCAGGCCGGGCGTATCGACGAACACGAGCTGGTAGCCTTCTCCCGTCTTGATGCCGCGGACGGCGTTGCGGGTGGTCTGGGGCACGGGCGAGACGATGGCCACCTTCTGGCCGCAGATGGTGTTGACGAGGGTGGATTTGCCCGCGGACGGCCGCCCTACGACTGCCACGAAGGCTGATTTGTGGATATCGGGCATGATGTGCCCTCCTTGTGCGTTTTTCAGGCGCGGTTCAGTGATGTGGGTAGTCCATACCCGAAAACAGCGAGAACTGGGCTTCAGCCTGGGCCTGGAGCATGCCGAGGCCGTTGGAGACGCGGCAGCCGGCTGCACGTGCGCGGCGCATCACCTCGGTCTCCGGAGGGTTGTAAATTGTTTCGTACAGAGCCTCGCGGCCCGAGAATTCATACCACTCGATGGGATCGCCGGACATGCCGCCTTCCAGCCCCACCGAGGTGGTCTGGACTATCAGGTCGTTGTAGCGCTCCATCAGGTCGGCGGCGCGTTCCGTCATGCCGGACCACTCGAAGCCATAGGCCTCGGCAAGGTGCTTGGCTTTGGACATGTTGCGGTTGATGATGCAGGCCTGGGCTCCGAGTGACTTGAGCGCATACGCTACAGCCTTGGCCGCGCCGCCAGCGCCTACTATGGTTGCCTTGATGTCCTTGAGCGACTCGACGCCCAGGAACCTGCGAACATCCGCCGAGAACCCGTAGGCGTCGGTGTTGTATCCGATCCAGCCTGAACCATCGCGGATTGCGGTGTTGCAGGCACCTATCGCCTCGACTTCAGCGGAGCGCCTGGAGAGGTAGGGCAGTATTTTTTCCTTGTACGGTACCGTGATGGAAAAGCCCCTGATGTCCAGGCGGTTTGCCAGCGACAGGAACGGTTCCACTTCGTCGGCGGGGAAGGGCAGGTAGAGCGACCTGAGGCCGAGTCTGGAAAATCCCGCGTTGTGGATGCGCGGAGACAGTGAGTGTATGACTGCCGGGCCGCCAAGTATGCCGTAGAGGTTCCAGTCGGAGCTGAATTCCCGTGCGCGGTAGGTGTCTATGAGTTTTGAAGGTTCCAGCTGGCCTGGGGCCGCGGGATCGAGACCCGAGCCGGACGCGCTGGCGTAGACAAGCATGCTGCCGAGCCGCTCGGCCAGTACCCTCGTGCAGAAGCCGTATTCGCCCATGCTGACGACGACCCGCTCGGAGCGTCCGTCTCCGCCCTGGAACAGCCTGAACACCGAATCTATGTCGCGCAGCCCCCTGGCGGCTACGGCCAGCTTGGGTATTTCGTACGGACGGGCCGAGAGGTCACGCCACACCCTCTCTATATCGTCGGGCATGCCGTTCATGCAGTGCTTGGATCTGATGATTTTTGTGCCAAAGGTACGCGCGGCTTCCTGTATTGATGGAATGTGAAAGTCATACTCGACATCGACATAGGAGAAATTCTTGCGCTGCTCCGAATCGGCAAAGGCCAGGCCCTTCGCGAATATGACGAGGCGGACGCCTTCACCCAGATCGAATCTGCCGCCGTCCGA
The DNA here is from genome assembly GCA_020048755.1 of Spirochaetota bacterium. Taxonomy (GTDB): domain Bacteria; phylum Spirochaetota; class Spirochaetia; order Treponematales; family UBA12059; genus SZUA-370. The sequence continues at coordinate 13,035 of JAIFMD010000001.1, read as the reverse complement.
GAGGCGTCGGACCGTCAGGATGCTCGGCAGGCCGGCCTTTTCAGGAAAGGCCCGCACGTGGAACAGCTCGCCGGGGTCGAGGTAATCGGCCCGTAGTTCGACCATGTCCACCTTGTCACGGTATTTCTCCACGGCGGCCAGGTTCTGGGCTATCGTCGATCCTGTAAGGCACAGGCAGATTTGCGGCATGTGCCCTCCCTTAAAAATCGGCTCTGTAGACGTAGAGTTCGGGAATGAGGCCGGCTTCGTCCACGATGCCCCGGAGCCTGACAGGCCAGGCTTCGCCGGGCAGGTTCCATTCCACGGCTCCCGCCAGTTCCAGTACCGGAGACCCGAGCGCCGAGGCAGCGCGTTCTTTGGACGTACCGACGACGAAACCGAGGACGGGGCTGGCATAGGGCTTGGCTACACGGATCTGCCACACCCTGTCCTTGAACAGGAAGAGCGAAAAGCCGCCACCGTAGTCGAACACCACGTCATCCTGCCAGGCTTCGGTCCCGCGGATGGCAAATACGCTCGTCGGAGCACCGAAACGCTCTATGGCCTGGGCTGGATTGAGTCCGAGCAGGACAGCCGGATCGTCTGGCAGTACCAATGCGGTAGTTGTCTGGGCCATGGTTTCGCCCGATACGAGGAGGATGAAGGCGAAGGCCAGAGCCAGCGTGCGATACATTCCATCCACTGTACCGGAGCCGGCCTGTACGCCGCAAGTATGCATCCCGGCAGTACCGGTTTCCTGCCGGCGGGGTTGAGGAAAGCCTCTCGTTTCGATTATGGTTGCAGCAAGGAGTCCCACGTGCCATCTCATTCCATACTCCCAGAAGCCCGTCGCGCCGCCATCGAGGCCGCTTTCGACGAGGCGCTTGCCGAGGTTCGCGCTTCAGGCAATGTTGCACTGCTCCAGGAATGCCGCGCCATTTTCCGCAAGCGGGTTCCCCTCACGCTCCGCGCCTACGTCGCCGCCGCCCTGGTGCTCAAGGGCGCTGGTGCTGCCAGGCCTTCTGACAAGCGCGGCCGTTCTGCCGAAACTGGCAGAGATTCCAGCGGGAACCGCAACCCCCGCGACGGCCGTCCCCGGAACGAGGCCCAGCCGGGTTCAGCCCAGAAGAAAGCCGAAAAGCCCAGGAAGGAAGCCGTGATCCGTGAGGTCCGCGAACCCCGCCCGGTTGCGGAAACCACAGAGGTACGCGAACCCCGTGAGGTTCGGGAGAACCGGTACCGTGGCGAAGGCGTTACACTGTTCGTCAGCGCAGGCCGGCGGCAGCGCTTCTATGCCCGGGTAGCCATCAAGGTATTGCTGGACATTCCAGGAGTCACCGATGAAGCCGTGGGCGACATCAGGACCATGGACAATTACAGCTTCATCGTGATCGATCCGGCCATAGAGGAAGCCGTCCTGGCAGGACTCAATGGCTATGACTTCAAGGGCCGCATCCTCGCAGCCAACCGTGCCCGGAAGCGTGGCGAGAGTGCGCCTGTCCAGGAAGAAGGACAGGATGCCAGGATCGCCGATGAGTCACCCGATTCATACGGATCGTCCGATGACGATGACGACGATGGCATAGAGCTGGAAGCCTTTGGCAGCGGCAGCGACGACGACCACATTCCAGAAGACGAGCCTACAGAAGACGTCTGAGCAGGACAACCACCAGCCAGCCATTGACGGCCAGCGCACTCGCCAACGCGAGGATGCTGGCCGTTGTTGCAGTATTGGCCCTGTGCTGCCAGGAGTAGTCGCCCGGGCCCTGTGCGCCGGCAAGATTGTCAGCGTCCCGCCTGGCCCTGCAGTAGCGTGCCTTTCTCCAGAATTTTCTATACACGAAGAAGCCAACTACTCCGGGCGGCAAGAGAGCCAGGATGGGAGAAAATGCCATCGTCAGCGTCAACGCACCTATCAGGGATGGAATCCTGCTGCGGAGTGCCATCGGTACGATGCCGCTCATCGTAACCACGCCCAGGGCCATTGAAATCTGGGTAGCCGGGTTCCAGTACTCGTTTTCATGCCGTCCTGCCCAGATGGAACGCCTGACGACACCGTCGTCGTCTCCGTCATGCAGGATGACCAGCGGCGCTTCCTTGCCCGTGGGTCCAGCCATGAGCCGCCCGCCCGAGAGTTCTACCGTGCCTGCGATGAAGACTCTGGCTCCGGGGCCAATTGAAGGCAGCCCGCTCCAGCGGCGCTTCTCTATGGTGTCCTCACCAGCCCGGCCTGTCAGCACGTACACCCAGGCATCGCGCAGATCGACGACGACGGAGGCATTGTGGCACGAAATCCACAGTTCGTGCTGGCCACCGAGCGCGTCGACGTCGCCATGGATGCGGCAGTGGCTGGCCTGCGAGACAAGGTTGCCGGCTGCCAGGTGCTGGCTGAATTCCGGCAGCATGGCCGCCGCGGCTACTGATTTCCTGAATTGCCGCCATTGTTGGCGTGTCACGAAGGCTCCGGCGACAGGCAGGAGCGCGTAGAATACAATCGCGGCCAGCGCGGCCAGGTACACCGGTATGAACATGTATGGGCGCTCCGCTTGTCATCGTTGTGCCCGGCCGTTAGTATGCTCGAGCATGATCCATTGCCTGAGTGTAGGTCCCATAGGGGAAAACGTCTATATTATCGAGAAGTCCGGTACTCCCGTCGTCGTCGTGGATCCCGGTGCCGAGCCCGGGCGATTGATCGCCGAAACTATCGCGGCCGTCGGTCGTTCCGCCGCACCCGGTGTGCTCGTAGCCTTGACACACGGACATCTTGACCATGTTGCGGCCCTGCCTGGCCTGCTGGCCGGGCTCACAGCCCGCGGTATCCCGGTGCGCACCTTTGCGCCAGCAGGCGACCGTGACTATTTTGGTGACCAGGCCAAGGCCACCAACGAGCGCATCTTCGCGAGCATCCAGGCCATGGCCTTCTTCAGCAAGCACTGGGTCGCCATTCCTGAAGCGGACGAATACTACGAACACGGCTTCGTGCTGCCGGGTACCGACATCACCGCAATCCACACCCCCGGCCACACCCGCGGCTCGTCGTGCTTCCTGGCCGAGGGCGGCTCATCGCTGCTGGCCGGCGACACCCTGTTCCGCGACGGCCGGGGCCGCACCGACAATTTCGATGCCGACGAGTCGACGATACTCCATTCCATACGCGAGCGGCTCTGCACGCTCCATGACGCCGTACGCGTCTGGCCTGGCCATGGCGAACAGACGACCATCGGCCGCGAAAAACGCAACTACCACTGATTCCGGAGGTCCGCGGATGAACGCCGCTTTCTGTACTACGCGCATGCGCCTTGCTCTCGTTGTTGTTGCCATTACGGCGCTGGCCATGTCCTGCTCCGGCAAACCCATGGACCGTGCTGACCTGGTCCTGGGCACGGTCTGCTCCATACGCATACTCGATGGCGGGTCGGAGAAGGCCCTGGACGCCGCCTTTGCGCGGTTGCGGGAGATTGAAGCCTCGATGAGCGCCAATGCGGCCGGTACCGTAGTCGCCGCCATCAACGAGGCTGCCGGCAAGGCGCCGGTGGCAGCCCCCGCCGATGTGCGCTATGTGACGGGTAAAGCGCTCTGGTACGCGTCCCGCTCTAGCAGCGCCTTCGATCCTACCATTGGCCCCATTGTCAAACTGTGGAACATCGGCCTGGACGGCGAGCGGGTGCCTGCCCCGGAGGAGATACAGGCGGCTTTGCCGCTCGTGGATTACCGGTCAGTCCGGGTCGACGATGCGGCCGGTACGGTCTTTCTGCCGCGCGCGGGCATGCTGCTGGACCTTGGCGCGATCGCCAAGGGGTACGCCGCGGACGAGGTAGCGCGCGTGCTGCTGGAAAAGCGGGTAAAGGGGGCGGTGATCGACCTGGGTGGCAACGTCAAGGTGGTGGGAAAGAAGCCCGACGGCTCACCCTGGCGTATCGGCATCCAGAACCCCTTTGACGAGCGCGGCGAGCACATCGGCATTGCCACGCTGACCGGCGGAGCTACCGTGGTCACGAGCGGCGTCTACGAGCGCTACTTCATAGCAGAAGACGGCACGCACTATCACCACATTTTCGATACCAAAACCGGGTACTCCGTGAACAACGGACTCGTCTCGGTGACCATCATCAGCTCGTCTTCAATAGACGCGGACGGCCTGTCCACGACGCTGTTCTCGCTGGGCCTTAAAGAGGGCATGGCACTGGCCGAGTCCTTGGAGCATGTAGAGGCTGTGTTCATAGACGAAGAAAAACGGGTCTACCTGAGCTCGGGCGCCTCCGCCGTGTTCAAGCTCGGCAACCAGGCGTTCACGCTCGCGCAGTTGCCGTGAGTATGTGCTTTATTTCAAGAATTTTACAGGATATACATGATGAAGTCGAAGAGATTTACAAGATGAAGGAGATGAGATGAGAGGATAAGAGAATACAAGCCCAGGGCTTTTAGAGTCTCTTATCCTGTTCATCTCCTTTTCTTATCCTGTACATCCTGTCCATATTCCTCTATTCATATTCCTATTCCTCACACCCCGGCCTTGCCGATACGGCCTGCTCGCGGATCACCTTGGCGGCGAGTTCCACCGCGTCTACGATCTGCTGGTAGCCGGTGCAGCGGCAGAGGTTGCCCCGCAGCGCCTTGCGTATGGCGTCGCGGCTGGGAGCAGGGTCCCGCACCAGGAGTGCGTAGGAACTCATCACCATGCCGGGGGTACAGAAGCCGCACTGGATTGCGCCTGCGTCCATGAAGGCCTTCTGCAGCGGATGCAGCGTGCCACCCTTGCCCTCCATGCCCTCTATCGTGACCACTTTGGTGCCGACAGCCTTTTTTACGGGCGTCTTGCAGGCACGCAGGGCCTTGTCGTCTATGGCGACCGTGCACGAGCCGCAGAGGCCTTTCTCGCAGCCGTTCTTGGTGCCGGTAAGGAAGCGCCGCTCGCGCAGGTAGTCAAGGAGCGTCAGCTCCAGCTCCTCGTCCTTTACGTCGAAATCGGTGCCGTTGATGTTGATCGTGTTCATGCCAGGTCCTCCGGGCGGATGCGTATCGGCATGTCCTTGTAGCGGACGCCGGTGGCGTTGTAGACAGCGTTGGCGATGGCGGGCGCTATGAGTTCCAGCGCGGGTTCGCCGATGCCCTTGGCGCCGGTCAGCGAGTTGGGGTCGTGGTTTTCCACTATGATGCCGGTCATTTCCGGCACATCGGTGATCCTGGGTATCAGGTACTTGTCGAAGTTGAGGGTTGTACTCTTGCCGTCCTGCCTGACGAAGTCTTCCATCAGTGCCATGCCCATGCCCTGCACGACGCCGCCATACATCTGACCGAGGAGCATGGCCTTGTTTATGGCCTTGCCTATGTCGTGTCCTGCGACGATGTTGAGCATCGTTACCTTGCCGGTTTTTTTGTTGACGGACAGCTCCACGGCCTGGCAGGAATACACGAAGGTGAAGTACGCGTCGCCCTGGCCGTTGGTGTCATCCCAGCTGACCGGTGGTGCCTGGAAGGTGCCGAAGGCGTACGGGGTGATGCGTTGCAGGAACAATTCCCGCATCGCTTCTTCCCAGGTGAGGCTGTAGGCGAAGTTGAGGCCCCATATCTTGTCGTCGTGGAAGGTGACTTCTTCGGGCTTGCAGCGGAGGCGCTCGGCCAGGTGTTTCTGCAGGAGTTCCTTGTACTGCTTTGCGGCTATGACGACGGACGAGCCGCCCATGATGGTGCCGCGGGTAGCCACGGTGGTGCCGGAATCGGGTATGGCGCTGGTGGACGAGCGGCGGTACCGGATACGCTTGAGATCCACGCCCAGTTCTTCAGCGAGGACCAGCACCATGGTCGATTCCGAGCCCTGGCCGTTCTCGTGTATGCCGGTCTCCAGCAGTATTGAGCCGTCGTACTGGCCGTTGATGATGCAGGAGCAGAAGTCCATGCCCTCGGCTCCGAGGCTTGCGCCGCGGTAGCTTATGGCCAGGCCTATGCCGTAGAGCTCGTCGGTCTCCGATTTGCCAAAGGAGCAGTTCTCGTACTTCTTGCGGTAGCCGATTTCATGGACAACCTGGTTCATCACGTCTTCGAGGCTGACCGTGTGGCCCGTCATCTTCTGGCCGGTTACGGTGACCGAGTCCTGTTTGACCATGTTGATGCGGCGCAGGCCGAGTGGGTGGATCTTGAGCTTGTGCCCAATCATGTCCATCAGCTGTTCTACGGCGAAGTTCACCTGCGGTGCGCCGAAGCCACGCATGGCCCCGGTAAAGATGTTGTTCGTGGCGATGCCATATACATCCGCGTGGATATTGTCTATGGAATACGGACCAAAGCACTGGGCGGTGGAGCGCCAGGTTACCCAGGGCGTCACCGAGAGGTAGGCTCCGGAATCGGCTTGCATGGTAGTCTTGACGGCCAGCACCTTGCCCTCACTGGAAACGCCCACCTTGTAGTGCAGGCGGTAGGGGTGACGCTTGTAGGTCTCGCGCATGGACCACTCGCGGTCGTAGCGCATCTTTACCGGCCGGCCGGTCAGCCTGGCCGCGAGTGCGGTGCGGGCGCAGACTGCCGCGGCGTTGTCGTCCTTGCCGCCGAAGCCGCCTCCAACCGCTATGGTGTACACCTCGACGTTGGACAGCGGCTCGCCCAGGAGCGCGGCCGTGAAGCGGCGCGTGCTGAACGGGTGCTGCATGCTGCCATAGATTTCCACGACGCCGTCGGAGCGGGGTACGCACACGGCAGCCTCGGGCTCCATGTACGCGTGTTCTATGGCCTGGGTGGTAAAGTCTTCCTCGAGTATCAGTTCGCAGCCGGCGAACAGAGGCTCGGGGTCGCCGTGTCGCAGGCGGTGGTGTGTAACGATGTTTGAATCGCCCCACGACGAAACGACCGGAGCGCCTGGCTCCAGCGCCTCGTCGATGGTCAGCACGGGCTTCATTGCCGTCGCGGTGATGCTTACGAGCGCTGCCGCGGCTTTGGCGGCTTCACGCGTATCGGCTACCACGATTGCGCAGACGTCGCCCCAGGACCGGATGCGGTCCGCGACGAGCATCGGATAGTCTTTTTCTATCTGGCCAAAAACAGCGGAACCGGGCACGTCAGCTGCTGTTATGACGCGGACGCAACCGGGACTGGCCAGCGCTGCCGTAGCGTCGATGTGCAGATCCTTTGCCGAGATGTACTCCGAGTACACGGGCACCGCATGCAGCATTCCCGCGAACGATACGTCATCGGCATAGGTCGCCCGCCCGGTTACCTTGGCGCGGGCATCGTTCCTGAAGGCGTTGTCTGTTCTCATGTCTTAGGTCTCCGAGGGCCGGGTGCTGGCCAGGTTTAGTCTGAGGAAAAGCCACGGTGCGCCAAGGGAAACCCAGGCACCCACGAGGCCGTAGCGTATGAAACGGAAGAGCGCATACAGCGATTCCCCTTCTACGGGGGCTATCAGTTTGACTCCGAGATAAAGAATCAGCACGCCGGTGAGGCCGAGGCCGTAGCGCGCGGCTTTCTGCCGCACGGTGCCGGATGATGCGTCAAAGCGAAAGCGGTCAAAAAGGAACGCCGCGCCGGCGGCAAAGCCAAAGAAGAGGCCCGAGAGGCTCGTGTCCTGCATGTTGAGCGCGTTCATTACAATCGCGAGCGTCGCGGCGATGATTATCTTGACCCTGATATGCCATGCTGCCAGCAGTGTTGCGGCTTTGTCGCCGAGGAATATTCCGGCCAGCGCGAAGCCCCAGCCCAGCGCCAGGCCCGCGATGATGTCCGTGGGAAAGTGCACGCCCAGATAAAGCCTGGTAAAGCTGACGAGGGCCGGTACGAGGATGGCCAGCAGCAGACCCCAGGGTCTCTTGATTTTTGGTGCCAGGAGGCCCCAGAAGGTGGATGTGCCCTGGGCGTGGCCCGAAGGCAGCCCGTAGCTTGATTCATGCGACAGTCCAACGCTCGGGTCGAGGTTGAAGGGCCTGGGCTGCGCGAACAGGACCTTGGTCCAGCTGTTTACAAAGCTTGAGAGCAGGAACACGAGGCCGAACCTGACGCCGAAGCGTTCGTCGATGCACCAGAACAGGATGGGCAGGAAGAGCAGGTAGAAGTATTCCGACCCGGCAAGGGTCAGTATCTTCATGACCACGGTCAGACCAGGGCTCGAGATGGTCTGTATGACGTGTATCACGTCGATTCCCCAGCTTAATATGCTGTCCATACAAGTACTCCTTGAGCCGGGCCTGTCAGGCCTGTCGGGGTAATAGCGTCGCGCCCTGCAAGAGGAGGCGCCTGAAATCCGGTTCCGGTACCGGCCTTGAGAAAAGGTAGCCCTGGAACTGGTCACAGAAGATTGAGTCGAGGAAGTCGAGCTGGGCATGGTTTTCCACGCCTTCAGCCACGACGGTAAAGCTCAGTGTATGCGCAAGGTCAACGATGGCTGAGGCTATGATGGCCGCTTTTCTGTCGGACGGCAGCGGGTCTATGAAGGATTTGTCCATCTTTACGGTGTCCACCGGATAGTCCTTGAGCTTGGAGAACGACGAATAGCCTGTGCCAAAGTCGTCGATGGAGATGGCCGCGCCGAGTTTCTTGAGCTCGAGCAGTTTGTGTATGCTCTCACGCTCGTTGGTCATGATGCCGCTCTCGGTGATCTCGAATTCCAGCCTGCGCGGGTCTACGCCGGTGGACAGGATGATGGCCTCGATGTCCTCGACGAGGGTTTCCTGACCGAACTGGCGGGGCGAGAGGTTGATTGAAATGGGTATCTCGGGAAGGCCCTGTTCGCTCCAGGCCGCTGCGAGCTGGCAGGTCTTGAGTATTACCTGGGAGCCTATCCGGTCTATGTTGCCGGAGCGTTCAGCCACATCGATGAAGGCCGCAGGGCCCTTGATCTCGCCGGAGGCAAGGCGCCACCTGACGAGAGCCTCCGCGCCTACGATGAACCCTTGTCGGTCCACCTTGGGCTGGAAGAACGGTTCGAAGCGCTGTTCGCCTATTGCCTGGCCAAGGTCGCTCTCGATACGTTGCCTTTCAAGCAGTTCGCCGTTGAGCCTGGCGTCGAACAGGCGGTAGCCGTCCCTGCCAGATTCCTTGGCCATGTACAGGGCGGTTTCGGCGTTGCGCACCAGTTCGGCGGCTTCCCTGCCGTCATTCGGAAAAAAAGCCACGCCCATGGATGCTGATAGCCTGAGTTCCTGCCCCAGGCCTATCCTGAATGGATCGATGAATGCCGCCCGGGCCTTGGCTATGATTTCCTTGATGTGATCCTGCGACTTGATGTCAGGAAACAGGACGAAGAACTTGTCTCCCCGGTATCGGGAAACGATGTCGTCATTCCTGAAGGAATTCCGTAGCGCGTCGGCGGAGCATTTGAGCACCTCGTCACCGGTCTTGGTTCCGTACATGTCGTTGACCAGCTTGAAGCGGTCCAGGCCAAGTGCCATGATGCCGAAGACCCGGCCGCGGTTGGTGGCTATGGTAATATTGCGGTCCACGTCACGGGTGAACGATTCCCGGTTGGGCAATTTGGTGAGCGGGTCGAAATACTCGTAGAAAAGTGCCCGCTCTTCGGCTTTTTTCTGCTTGGTAACATCACGCAAGGTCATCAGGATGCCTTCGATGTCTGGGTTGTGCAGGTAGTTGGAGGCGGCAGCTTCCACGGGTAGTTCGATATCATCGGCACGGCGGATAGAGAAGCTGGCTGAGAAGGTGGGGTACTCGGCTGCCAGGTTTGAAGAGAACATGGCCTGCTGTTCGGCCGAGCTGCCGTTGCCCAGCAAGGAGAAGAAATCCCTGCCCTCTATGTCTTCTGGCGCGTAACCGAGGAGGGAACGGGCGCTGGGACCACAGAACCGGACCTGGCCGTCTGCTTCGAGTATCATGACAACATCCGATCCGTGCTGGACCAGACCCTTGAACAACGCTTCGTAGCGTTGATCCATGGGGATATGTTCAAGCAGCTCGGAGCCCGGTGCTTCTTCCAGGAGTTCTGTAGCGTTCTGTATCTGATCGTCCGGAATCCAGACGTCCTTGCCGTTCATCACTGCAGTGTAACCGGGAGCGCTTGCAGGGGCAAGCGGGAAATAGTGTAGCATCGTTGTCATGCTTTTGCCTTGACGAGCCGTCCGGGGCCATAGTACAAAAGAAGATAGTGTTGTTGCCGGCATGGTGAAATGGCATACACGGCAGACTCAAAATCTGCTGCCCGCAAGGGCGTGAGGGTTCGAGCCCCTCTGCCGGTACGTATTCTTCGAGGAGGCTATGTATGGATGCTGTCGCATCGTGGAGAAGCGAGACTGTCGGCGAATCCGCCGTCAAGGCGCTCAAGCATAACGGTTTTGATGCAGTGTTCGTGAAAACCAGCGCGGAAGCGGCTGAAATCGTAGCCAGGTACCTCAAGAAGGGCTCGAGCATCGGCTTTGGCGGCTCTATGACGGTGAAGAACCTGGGCATCCAGGTGGCAGCCCAGGCGGCTGGCTGCGAACTCCTGGACCACAATGCCCCGGGGCTCGCACCCGAGGCCAAGACGAAGATACTCAAGCGCCAGCTTACCAGCGATGTCTTCATTTCCGGCTCCAATGCCGTGACGCTCGAGGGCGAGATACTCAATGTCGACGGTACAGGCAACCGCGTCGCCGCGCTGAGCTTTGGCCCGACCAAGACCATCGTCGTCGTTGGCATCAACAAGATAGTGCGCGACATGGACGAGGCCTTTGCGCGCCTCGAGACCTATGCCGCACCGATGAACAACAAGCGTCTGGACAAGCCAAACCCCTGCGTCAAGGCCGGCATCTGCATGGACTGTGACGGAGACGGCAGGATATGCCGCGTCTACAACATCATGCGCAAGCGTCCGGGTGGAACAGACTTTACGGTCATCGTCGTAGGCGAGGACCTCGGCTACTAGGACAGCATCGCATCAGAACAAAGGCCCGGTCTGGACTTGATCCAGCCGGGCCTTTGTTATTGTATCAGCAGCGTCGCATCAACGAGCCAGCGTCAGTCGAGGATTCCAGCCGGGGTCGGCACTACAGCCTGCGTAGACGGAACTGCACCGTCGCGTACGAGCCGGCGGTCCAGACCAGTCCGGAGCACGGGCAGGTCATCATAGCGGCCGGAATTGTTCCAGAACAGCAACCCTTCGTTTGACGCGTCGCGGACGCCATCCACCTGGAGTGCAACATAGGCCGGAGAGTACCAGGCCCGGTCGTACCGGACATTCAGGAAGAACGCCTGCACGTAGGGGCGCACCACCACCCGTTTCCGTGCGATGTAGGAATTCCTGAGTGTGCCCAGCTTGTATATGCGGTAGGGCCGCTGCACGGCTGGTTCAAAGGCCATGAAGGTCTGCTCGAAGTGGGATGGGTAGAACATCGGGCAGATGGCGTCAACGTAGCGCGCCAGCAGCTCCACATCCTGCCCGGTGCGCACGCCCGAGCGGTACCAGCCGTTGGCGCCATAGATGTCTATGCTGATGGGCGCGTCGATGCTGGCACGAGCGTATGACAGGAAGGACATGAGGGCGCTCTCCATGTCCATGCCGGCATCCTTCCAGCGGTAGCGAGCCTCGCCGAGGTTGGTGCCGTCTGTCGGAAAGCGTATATAGTCGAACTGCACCTCGTCAAAGCCGCGGGCGATGATTTCTTTGGCTATCGCGACGTTGTACTCCCAGACTTTCTCGGAATACGGGTCGACCCAGTACTCGCCATAGTACTTGCGCTCCGTTACCGTGGTGGTGGCGGGTGCCGCGGTGGATGGCGGCGCTCCTGCCGGAGCGGGGATCGGTATTTCCTTCTTCTCCCATTCGTAGCCGCGCCAAGGCGCGTTCGTCGTGCCGTCCCAGACAGCATATGCGCCGCCGGAGTATTCAAACAAGCGCTGGTCCTTGAATACGACGATGCGGGCTATCAGGTAGCGGCCCTTGGCCTTCATTTCCCTGACGTAGCCTTCTACATCCAGTGGGTTGCTGATCCTGCCTATGGCCTTGACCAGCGGATCCCGGGGTTCGAAGCGGAGCCTGCCGTTGTCGTCTTTCAGGTCGACGACGACCGTATCGAGGCCGCGCTGGGTCAACATCGCATCATAGGTGGCGCGGGAGTCGGGGTGGACCATGAAGCCGGTCTGCAGGTAGATGCCGTGGCGGCCGTCCGCGGCTGCCCGATGCGGCTTGTCGCTGCGGAACGATGCCAGCCACAGCTCGCAGAGGTTGAGCGCGGGTGATCCGGTATTGGCTGGTATGTAGATGGCTTCGATCTGGGACTGGATGAGCGAGGCCGCAGCAAGCACCGCGCTTGTCTCGGCTGTGGCTTTTGTAGTCGTGCCGCGGTTCGTGTCCAGACGCATCACCATGTTGTCGGTTACATACAGAAGGCTGTCCGCGCGCGGGGACAGCGAGTCGAACGAAGCAAAATCAGTCGGTTCTTTATAAATGACGCGGAAGGTGCTAGCGCTGAAATCGTAACGATAAAGCCTTGGCAGGAAGGAATTGGCGGCCCACACGGCGGGGCCGTCGGAGCGGGCCTCTACAACGATATCCGAGACTTCGTCGGCGCTGCCGGTGGGCTCGTTCTTGCCCAGGTCGCCTCCTATCTCCCGCCAGGGACCGGTCGCAGTCTTTACGAAGGGACCCTTTATGGAATGCGAGGCGAAGACCAGCAATTCCGGTCTGCTTGTGACGGCAACTGCCTTCATGCCGGGTTGCGGTGCCGGCGACGGCATGGCCTGCCAGCTTGCCCCCGAGTTGCGGGTAATGAACACCTGGTCCTTGGTGCAGGTAACGAGGGTAGCGGGGTCGTACGGGTCGACCTCCAGGTCCTTGATCTCCTGCACTTCCTTGGTAAAGCCTTTTACGCTGTCGGTAAACGTCTTGATCGTCTTGATCGGGATGCCCGCGTTGCGTTCCTCGAAGCTTACGAGGTCCCGGCTGAACAGGACGCCGCGGCTGGTAAGGAAGAAGTAGCCGTCGCCGGCCGGGACTATCTTGCGGACCTCGGTCCCGGGCAGGAGACGCGTTGATTTTGTCGCGCCTTCCATGCGGTAGAGGCCGTCTGAGGCTCCGACAAGGGTCTGGGCCTGAGCTGTTGCTGCACCAAGTGCCATGAGCAGGGCCAGGATGCGGGGCGATAT
>JAIFMD010000199.1 GCA_020048755.1 Spirochaetota bacterium | reverse complement strand
CGAACGCGGTGCGGTTGAGGAGGAACCAGATGGCGAACACCAGCATGATCGCTATGAGGAAACCGATGTGGAGGCTGTACCCCTCGAAGAGGCGGGCGAACCGCAACCCCTCGTCCAGCTTGAGCGTCTGCGTGAGCTTGGCATCTCCCGTCGTGTCCTGGAAGACGTTGGCCACATAGTGCATCGTCACGTACTGCGCCGTGTAGTTGAACATGAGTGTGGATATGGCGAGCGACATCCTGAACTTGTCCAGAAGCCACGCGGAGAGCAATGACAACAGGCCTCCCGCAATCATGGCCATGACCACAGCCAGGACGAACCTGAACCAGAGCGGCCCCGGCGCATAGATGGCGACTATGGCCGTGGTAAAACCGCCCACGATCATCTGGCCTTCTCCGCCTATGCCCATGTAGTTGGAACTCCAGGCTATGGCAGCACCAAGCCCGCAGATGATTATTGGCGTGGCCCGCGTCAGGGTGGTCAGCAGGTAATATTTATTACCGAAGGCGCCTTTGAACATTGCGGCGTATACGGTGAAAGGATTCTCTCCCGTAACGATGATGGCCAGCGCGCCGACCCCCAGCGCGAACCCGAGGGCCAGCAGGGGCTGTACCAGGGGTGCCAGAAGCTGCCTGATCTTCCGGTCAACCATGGTTTGCCCCTCCTACCATCAGCAACCCCAGCTCTTCTTCCTTGACGCAGCCGCGCTTGAACTCTCCGTTGATCTTTCCGCCGTACATCACGTAGATGCGGTCGGACAGTTCCATGATCTCCGACAGTTCGCTTGAAATCAGCAGCACGGCGTCGCCGCTCGTGCGCTTCTCAACGAGGCGGTCGTGGATGTACTCCATAGCGCCGATATCGACGCCACGCGTCGGTTCGCAGGCGATAAGCAGCGGAGTCCGGTGGGCAATCTCCCGCGCCGCTATCAGCTTCTGGGCGTTTCCACCTGAAAGCGAACTGGTCTTCAATCGTATGTCGTCGGTCTTCACCGAGAAGGCCCGTACGAGGTCACCGGTGAATTTCCTGATGTTCTTCATATTGAGCATGCCCCTGGCGGACAGCGGCGTGCGCCGGTAATGGGTCATGATGGCGGTCTCGGTTATCGAGGCAGCCGAGGCGGAACCCCACAGGTAGCGGTCCTCCGGGATCATCGAGACGCCAGCCTCGCGGACTTCGGCGACCCTGCGGTTGGCGATGTTCACGCCCTTGACGGCTATCGTGCCGCTGTCTATCCGCTGCAGTCCCAGGATGCAGCGCTCCAGTTCAGACTGGCCGTTGCCGGAAACGCCGGCTATGCCGACTATCTCTCCTGCGCTGACATGGAGCGAGAGGTGATCTATTTTTGCAACGGTCCCGGCGCCCTGCACGCACAGGTCTTCGATCCGCAGGATGTCTTCTCCTGGCGGGATGGCGGGAACATCCTTCTTGACCAGGTTGCGCCCCACCATCATGTAGCTGAGTTCCTCGATGCTCGTGTCCTTGATATCCACATCGGCTACGTGTTTTCCCTGGCGCATGACGACGGCCCGGTCGGCCACCTCCATAACCTCGTTGAGCTTGTGCGTAATGATGATGATGCTCTTGCCGGCGGCCGCGAGCCGCTTCATGGTACCCAGCAGTTCATGCACTTCCTGGGGAGTCAGCACGGCCGTAGGCTCGTCGAAGATGATGATGTCGGTATTCTGGTACAGCACCTTGAGTATCTCGACGCGCTGCCTGAGGCCTACGGGCATGCCCTTGATCCGCGCGGTCGGATCCAGAGGCAGCTCGTAACGCCTTGAAAGCTCCTCGATCATGCGGTTGGCTTTCTCAAGGTCAAAGTAGAGACCCTTCACGGGTTCCTTGCCGTAGACGACATTCTCGGTGACGGTAAAGGGATCAAAGAGCATGAAATGCTGCTGCACCATGCCGATGCCGCAGGCTATGGCGTGGGCGGCGCTCTTGAGGTGCAACTGCCTGCCCTTGAGGTGGATGGTGCCACCCGTGGGCTGCTCCATACCGTACAGGATCTTCATCAGCGTCGTCTTGCCGGCACCGTTCTCGCCGATGACAGCCAGGATTTCGCCCTCATGCAGCGCAATGCTCACATCGTCATTGGCCACAAGCTCGTCGTAGCATTTGACTATGTGATCCATCGTAAGCATCGGACCATGGTCAACGTTCGGCATCCTCGAAGCTCTCCCCGGGTCAAAGCCGTGGCCCGCCCCGTCATGCAGACATGGCGGTCACGTGCAGGAAAAGAATCGCCTCCGGAGCGTCAGTACCCCGGAGGCGATACGTCGTCTATGATCAGAGCTTGAAGTCCTTCTCGATCGGCACTTCTATGATGAGCTCGCCGGACTTGATCTTGTTGGCCGCGTCACGGGCCAGTTGCACGATCCTGTCGGTAAGCACCGCGGTGTTCCTTGGATTTACGCCATCATCGGTGATGTAGGTAGCGCCTACGACGCCTTCCTTGAGGCCCAGGGAAACAACGCCAGGCTGGATGCCGGTCTTGAAGAATTCATCGACGATGAGTTCGGCTACGATGCCGGTGTACTTGACCTGCGTGGTGAGGATGTACGGGTTGGACGGGCTCGTCATGTCGGAATCCTGGCCAGAGGTATAGAATTTCTTCTCGGCGGCGGCTTCAAACGTGCCATAGTCGGCAACGGCGGACGCGGCGTTGATGAACACGCAGCCCTGGGCAGCCTGCTGGAGGGCCAGTTCCTTGGCGATCGGAGCATCGGTGTACGACTTGGTGTAGTTGAACAGGAAGTTGGCCATCGTCACCGACGGATTGACGGATTTTACACCCTGGATGTAGCCATAGCGCCACTCGAAGCTGCCCTGGCCCGGGTTGGCATGAACGCCGCCGAAGGGACCATTGGGCTTGCCGGCATCCTTGCTTACAGACGCTGCGATGACGCCTATGAGATAGGCAGCTTCCTGCGGCTTGAAGATGTATGACTTGACCTTGGGATTGTCGCAGACCGTATCTATGATCGCGTACTGGGCCTTGTCGGGGAACTGGGTGGCAACGGCATTGAGCGGATCGGCGCCCTGCCAGCCAACGACGAGGATAAGGCTGTAGCCTTCTTCCACCGAAGCACGGATATTCTCTGCCCATGATGAATCGTCGGCGCACTCGATGACGCTGTAATCCATGGCATAGGTGTTGGCCTTCTTCATCTCGGCCATCTTGTTGACGACCTGGGTCAGGAACGGATTGACTCCGACCGGATCACAAATGACGGCAACCTTCTTGATTTCCTGGGGCTTAGCCGGCGCTTCAGACACCGCTGGCTTGGCCTTGCTGCATCCAGCCAAAGCTACAACAAGAACCAAAGCACTGATCAGCAGGACTCTTTTCCTTTGCATCGCCTTCTCCTCTTCATCCGCAAGGTGTACATAGTGGATGGCACCGTAGCCAACGGCTATCGAATGCTTCCACGTAAAGCCGATACAAGGTCTGGTCCCGGTCGGTTATTTGGCTTTTTTATGTTTTTTCTGTCTTTTTCTTTGTTTGCTGTAGCATGATACACCATCTTCCAGACCTGTCAATCAAATCCATAGTTCCTGGTACCTTGTACTCTAGCCGAAACAGTACCATTGGAAGTGGTATATGCGGTTGCGCTTTCTCCTGACGATACCACGTACTGTGCCCTTGATGAAGGCGAAAGTTCCGGGAAAACAGCCTGGCTTGACATATATATAGTTTTTCATATATTTGATTGAATCAAGGAGCCACTATGCCTACCCCCGTTTTCTCTTCCTCTCTTCCCCATGATAATCAGCGTTCAGCCGTGAAACGCCTCATCTCGATATCAGCCTTCCTGCAGGACCGGCTTGTCGTGCTGCTTCCGCTTGCAATGCTCGCGGGCTTTGGAGCCGGGCTACTCGGAGATGCGTCCGGGCTCAAGGCAGCGGTGCTGCCGCTGACCTTCTTGCTGGTGCTTCCGATGATGGTCGGGATGGACATCCGCAAGCTGTTCGGCACGTTTGATATACGCCTGCACGCAGCGACCCTCGTCCTGAATTTCCTGGTAGTCCCGTTTCTTGCGTATGGCCTTGGCCTCATCGCGTTTCCCGATTCACCCTGGCTCAGGCTGGGACTGCTGCTCGCAGGGCTCCTGCCGACTAGCGGCATGACGGTATCATGGACCGGCATGTCCAGGGGCAATGTACCAGAAGCAATACGGATGACTATCATCGGCTTGATCGGCGGGGCTGTTTCAGTACCCATCTATGTGCATGTGCTGCTCGGTGAAGCTATAGCCCTTCCCGCTTCGGTCGTCGTTACTCAGATAGCCGTGATAGTTGCCCTGCCGCTGCTGCTCGGTTTCGCTCTGCGGTCACTCCTCGTGCGTTCAATGGGAGAAACCCGCTTCGGGAGCGAGGTCAAGCCCCTGTTGCCAGGCATCTCGACGCTGGGTGTCCTTGCCCTTGTAGCCGTAGCGATAGCGCTGAAGGCACGGGGAATACTGGCCAGCCCGGAGATGCTGTGGTCGAGCTTCTGGCCTACCTTTACGCTCTATGCCCTCAACTTCGTGCTGAGCAGTGTACTTGGGCGCCGTTTCTTCAAGTTGCCTGAAGCCAAAGCACTGGTCTTTGGCAGCGTGCTCAGGAACCTGTCCATAGCTCTGGCGCTACTCATGGGAATATCGGGACCAAAAGGCGGCGAAGCGGCGCTCATCGTAACCTGGGGCTTTGTAATCCAGGTACAAGGGGCCGCCTGGTATGTCAGGTTTGCTGAAAAAATACTGGACCGCAAACCGTCCTTGCCAGCGGCAGCTGTGGTCGAAGCCATATCCTTGAAATAAGGGTGCACTGAAATCAATCTTCATTGTACTCTGCGGCGTGGCTTCCAGATCTGACCGGTGACTCAGGCTGGCAGCAGGATAAGACAGCGAACTGGCTCGTGGTTTCCGGCTCGATTGACAGCGCGGGATTGCTCAGGCAACACTCCGATCAGGGTGTTCATGCGCCGAGTGATTCGCGGAGGCCGTAGATGACGAGCAACGTCGACGATGAAGCTGGAAAAAGGAAAAGAGCGCGCTACGTACTTGTCGCCGTCATCGCAAGCATCATCTGTATTACGGCCACAATCGTACTCGCATTTGTATTCCTTGCACCGGACCGAAGCCCGGCCCCCACCGTCGAAGCTCGTGCATCAGCTGAAGCTGCCGGCGCTGCCTCAGGATCAGAGCCAATTCCGCTGACTGAAGCCGAACGTACGTACCTCACCTTGCTCGGTCCGATTTATTTCTGCTGTGACCCTGACTGGGAGCCATACGAGCGGCTGGATACCGAAGGCAACTACGTTGGCATTGCAGCAGACCTCGTCCGCCTTATTGCCAAGCGTTCCGGTGTAGACCTCCGCCTGCTTCCTACGAGCGACTGGGACGCCAGCCTCGCTGCCTCCGCACGAGGCGATTGCCTGGTGCTGGCCTTCCTCAACCGCACGCCCGAGCGGGAAAAGTGGCTCGTCTTCACCGACCCCTACTTCGAAGATCCCACCGTCATCATCACCCGGGAGGAACACGAGTATGTCTCTGATCTGTCCAGGCTCGGAAACGCCACGGTGGCCCTGCCCCGGGGCACCAGCATCGAAGAAAGGATCAGAAGGGACTATCCGCAACTCACCATCCTCCTGACAGACAGCGAGCGGTCAGCCATGGACGCCGTATCCGGGCGCAGTGCGGACCTGACGCTGCGCTCGCTCGTGATGGCTGCCTATACGATACGCAAGGAAGGATACTTCAACCTTAAAATAGCCGGCCAACTCACCGATTACAACAACAACTTCAGGATGGGCGTTTCCAGGGACTACCCGCTCGTACGGGACATACTGAACCGTGGCGTACGCGCCATAACACCGCTGGACGTGCAGCGCGCCATCAACGACCATATTCCCATCATCGCCCAGACAGGAATCGATTACCGCCTGCTCCGGGGACTCGCGTTTGTCGTCGTCCTTTCAGGCATTGTATCAGCGGTATGGTATCGCTATCTGCGACGGTACAACACACACCTCCGCCTGATAATCGACACGATGCCTGCGTACGTGTTTGCAAAGGATTCCAGGGGACGGTATATTCTGGTCAACAATTCTACAGCAGCTTTCTATGGCCTGGAGCCAAAGAAAATGCTGGGCAAGACTGACGTAGAGCTACAGGGAGATTCCGCGCACACGCGTGAATATGAGGCCCAGGACCGGGCAGTAATTGATTCGAAGCAACCACTCTTCGTCGCCAAGCATCCTGGGATCCGCTTCGACAAGAGTCCCGGCTGGTTCCAGACGACCAAGGTGCCCTATCGTCGCCCGGGTACTAAGAAAATTGGCCTGCTTGGCGTAACACTCGACATAACAGAACTCAAAAACGCCGAGCAGGAGCTTGAGGAAAGCGAGCAGCGCTACCGCCACCTCGCCCAGCACGACAACCTGACGGGACTCCCGAACCGGGCCCTTTTCTTTGACCGGCTCGACCAGGCACTCGCGCTATGCCGTAGGGAACACGCCGGCCTGGCCCTCCTGTTCATCGACCTCGACAGGTTCAAGGAAGTCAACGACACGCTGGGGCATGAAGCCGGAGACCAACTCCTGCGCGAATCCGCGTCCAGAATGAATTCCTGCATACGGGAATCGGACAGCACAGGCAGGATAGGCGGAGACGAATTCGTCATATTCCTGCGCGGCATAGAAAATGCCCCCGCGGCGGAACTCGCGGCCGAAAAGCTGCGCGCCGCACTGGAAGCACCCTTCATGCTCTCTGGTCGCGAAGCCAGCATCTCCGCGAGCATCGGCATAGCCCTGTTCCCAGAACACGGCTCCGACAGCAGCGAACTGTCTCAGCACGCCGACGCAGCCATGTACCGCTCCAAGGCCCGGGGCCGCAACCGCTTCAGTGTGTACGACTCCGGCATCGATGTATCCGGCGTAGAGGACACCCGGGAATAGCTAATTCAGGCTGATCAGAGCCAGCCCGGCGAGTTAAAGCCCGCTCCGCGCGGGGATCACGGTAAAGGAAAACTTGTGAAGACGACGCCCTGGACCGGCCTCGGTATGGCTATGGTCCTTTATGACGCTTGTCATCGCAGTAACGAATTCCTTGAGTTCAGCATCGTTCAGGTAAAGGCTGTTGCTGGCAAATCCAAGCCGCTCCTGTTCCACCGGATGGTCATCGTCGCCGAGGTACTCGGCGAAGTCGGTGAGTTCCGCAAGCATGAAACTCGTAAAAAGGTCGAGCAGTTCCTTCTTGTCGAGACGCTTCATGCGGGCGGCGATCTCGTCAAAAGGGTTGATTCTGAGCCTGTAGCTGCGCTCTATCGTACCCCGCACCTGCTTTTCCTGCGAGACCTCCAGGATTCCGTCCTTGAGCATTACCCTGAGATGGCGATAGAGACTCGCCTGGGGTACATCGGGCATCCTGGCGGCGAGCCCGCGGGTGGTTAGTTCCTTGTCCTTCGCGAGCACCTTCAAAATCTGCATCCTGATTGGATGGAGCAGACCTCCAATGCCTTGTATATCCATCTTGGCCTGCCTCCACCATTATCATTATTGACATTGATAATATTATACGTTATGATAATCTAAGTCAAGACGAAGACACAGGAAAAAGGAGAACCTATGCAGATTGACACACAGACAACGAATGAAATGCCCCGGAAAACCAACTGGCCGAACGTCGCCTGGTTCCTCGGCCTGGCTTTTGGACTGAGCTGGCTGGTTGATGTGGTCCTGTATCTGAATGGCGGATTGGCCAATCCGGCCACGACTTTGCTGCTGCAATTCCAGATGATACTGCCAGCCTTCTCCGCCATGTTCCTGGGTGCTTTCTTCTTCAAGGAAAGCCCCATCTACCACCGGACCAACCACCGGACTTCACGATGGTTCGTCTACTATTACCTCGTTCTGACGTTCTTGTATCTGCTTGGTTCCATCGTCTCTTTGATCAGGCCAGACCTGGCCATCTTGCTCAGCTCACTCTTGCTCATCCCCAACGTGCTGGGACTGATCCTGCTGGTCGTACTCCGCCTGGCTGGCGGCAAAGACTCTCTGGCCGGCGCTGGACTGGGGGGCGGCAAACCGCGTGTCTGGTTGTTCTACGGGCTTGGGATCATCACCTATTATGGCTTCCAGACCTTCCTCAATTACGTTTTCAAAATGGGGCAGGTTGTTGACCTTACAAAAGCCTTCCCGCAGATGGCTGCCGCCAACCTGCCACGCGCTGCATTGCTACCCATCATGGCGCTCAACTCAGTGATCATTGGTCCGTTCCTCGGGTTGATCATCGCTTTTGGCGAAGAATACGGCTGGCGAGGTTACCTGCAACCCGAGCTTATCCGGCTCGGTCGTGTCCGAGGCGTATTCCTCCTGGGCATCATCTGGGGAATATGGCATTTACCGATCATCTGGATGGGCTACAACTTTCCCGGTCATCCAGTACTCGGGTCGCTCGCGATGGTGGCGCTGGGAATCATCTTCGCCTTCTTCTTTGCCCATGCAGTATTCAAATCCAAAGGCGTCTGGACAGCTGCGTACCTGCATGCGCTGAACAATCAGACCCTGAGTTTTTTCTTCATGGCCGTGCTCGCGCCGACCGACAACCTTCTCTCTTTTGGAGCTGGATTGCCTGCCATAGGACTTGGCGCGATCGTTGTACTGCTACTACTGCGCGACCCGGTCTGGAGAGAGGATCAAAGCCCGCGCGTGAAGGAATGAAATGCTCGAACAGAAAGACCGGTCTGCCACCCAGGACCTGGTTCCAGTTCTCCTCATGCCATCCGCAGTCACGGATTTTCGGATGGTAGTGAATCCGGCCGCATCCACGTCGGGACCCGGTTGCGGATCGAACATGAAGAGTGCAAACCCTTCTCCAAGGTTGATCGCGTTCATGAGCATGCTCCTCGCTACAACGTTGCCAGCATGGTAGTTTCCTGTGGAAACAACTTTCTATGCTCGCCCATGGGGCCTGGAAATCCCCAGCAGCTGCCCAGCCGTTCAAGTACATCGACAGGCCAGAAGCACTCGGGCCGGGGCTGATGCACGCCGGGCCGCCCCAGCAATGGACATAGACACCGCGCCCTGCGGTCAGTTCGCGGTCTATGGCATCGAGGATGTCAGCCATCAGTTCTCGGCTCGAGGGTACCGACACATCGGGAATCCCGAAGGGCATCCTCCGTGCCCATCCGCGGGAAACCTCCTTGAGCAAGCCTTCATACGGTTCGAGGAAATCGCCGGGCGTGGTCAGGTCGATGAACAGCATGATCCCTGCGGCTACCATGGCCTGGAGCCTGAGCATCGAACCGGTGCGTTCACTGGTCCGGGGAAACTCGCCGGCGAGCAGCTTGCCTGGCACGACCCAGTAGCTGTTTTCAAGGGGAGTCGACAATCTGGTTTTTTCATTCATTATTGTTTCTCCTGTTCAATAATCCCTGACTCAAGCATTTTATCACAGACTCGTGAACGTGCGGTTCCTTCGCCACCGGGGACGAAGGTTTCCGTTCCCGCATCGCATCCAGGAAACGGACGGCCCCGCAAGCAAGGTTCAAACCGGGCAATGTTGCCGCAAGGAGTATTGGCGGGGAAGGTATAAAAAACGTCGCTTGCATAAAGAAGCCACAAAGAATGGAGTGCTACCTTTTTAGCTAGCATTTATATACCGCCCTGCAATAGGTAGTATATGGAGGCCCATCAGATGAACTGGGAACCCGGCAAGCGCTACCGCATCACCTACTCGCCAGAGTCCGGCGAGACTTCCGAGCGGACCATCGACGTCATCGGAACGAGCCAGGCGTACGGCGGGAAGCTCTACATCAGAGCCTTCTATCGGCTCCGGGTGGCTACACATTATTGGATATTGAAGCATGGACGACCAAGAACGGTTCGCCGCTCCGCCCCGACACCTACATGCCCGCGGATCGAGGAAGCACGTTCACGTTGAGTGCATTCACACAGGTACTTCGCGATCGCCGCATGCGGCCCCATGAGCGTGGTCGCGAGGTTCGATTTACAAACCAAGGGAAAATCCCTGTCCCCGGATAAATTCAGCTGCCAACGGAAATGACGTTTCCAATCATTTCATCCAGAAGTACCTCGAAGGAATCGATTACCAGAGGGCGGCTGTAGAGGTAACCCTGAAAATGTTCGCATCCCAACCGGGTAAGGACATCCCGCTGGAACTCGTTCTCGACGCCTTCGGCGATGACATCCAGCCCCAGGGTTTTTGAAAGCTGGATGATTATTGAGGCCAAAGCCGACCCATTGGCGTCATCGACTATGTCCTGGATGAAGGACTGGTCGATTTTCAGCTGATCAAGCGGCATTTTCTTGAGATAACTCAAGGAAGAATAACCTGTACCAAAGTCATCCAGCGATATCCGGATACCCATATCGCTAAGTACCCGCATCTTGGCGCTCACTTCGTCGAGCTTGGAGACCAGGAGGCTTTCAGTCAATTCAAGTTTGAGCAACCGTGGATCAGCACCGGTAGTACGGAGAATATCGACAACCGTATCGACGAAACCCGCTTGGTGGAACTGGATCGAGCTGACGTTCACCGCAATGGATAGATTCGCCAGGTGTCCTTGCAGTGCCCATGAAGCCAATTGGCGGCACGCTGTCTCCAGAACCCAGTTCCCCAAGGGAAGTATCAACCCGACTTCTTCTGCCAAGGGGATGAACCTGTTTGGGGAAATCATGCCGAATGAAGGGTGATGCCAGCGTACCAGCGCTTCTGCCCCGCAAATTCGACCGGAGGCCGTCACCTGGGGCTGGTAATGCAGTACCAATTGGCCGCGGGCGATTCCTTCGCGCAAAGCAGATTCCATAGCCGCGCTTTCCACAAGGTGGGCCTGCATGTTAGCATCATAAAAACGGATAGTGTTCCGCCCTGCGTCTTTAGATTGATACATCGCAAAATCCGCCTGCTTCATGAGTTCATCTACAGACTGATCCTCCCCGGAAAACAAGGTTACCCCTATGCTCGGCGTGCACCGCTGCTCTATGCCTGTCAGGATATATGACTCATTGAGCCTCAGCAGTATCTTTTGACCTACTATATCCACGTGCCGTGCAGCTGTATGCGTGTCGTCTCCGAGGTTTTCCAGCATCACGACGAACTCATCTCCGCCTAGCCGTGCCACGAGATCCGCGTCCCGAACACAGGTCAGCAAGCGGTGCCCGACTTCCTTCAAGAGTTGGTCGCCCATGTGATGGCCCCGGGTATCGTTGATGTTCTTGAAATTGTCCAGGTCCAGAAACATAAGGGCTCCGTACTTGTCGGTCCGGGCAGTCATCCTCAGCGCACTATTCAACCTGCTTTTCAGCTTGCGGCGATTTGGGAGACTCGTAAGCGGATCCTGCTCCGCCATATTCTCGAGTTCGCGGAGCAACAAGAGCCCCTTTGCGTACTGATGAAAAATAATTGTAGCCAGGACTACAGCCAGCACGATTGCGGTCAAAGAATTCAGTTTCATTATGGACAACTGGGCCCCGTCGACGCCGCTCATGCTCAGCATAGCGAGAACCCCCAAGGCTGTCGAACCGAAAAGCACAATGGAGACGAACGGCCTCATGAGGGAAAGCCCCGCCACCGCGAAACAGACTAGAATGAACGCGGAGACTCCGCCGACCTTGATGTCGAAATACGCCAGAGCGATGCCATAAAACAGATAGCAGAAGCACATCAAGGATTGCAGGACGGTGGTGATCCAAATGGAAGTATTCTGTCTGCGCAGGACGATGCTCACCACGAGCGTCAAAGCCAGGCTTACGCTTGCCGTCAGTATATGGACATGCATCAAGGAACGAGCCCAGACCTGGGTCTGGACTGGAGCCGATGCCCCTTGAAGTCCCACATACCATAGCGCCAGGGCAATTTCCATGGGTACAAAAAACCAGAACGTGAACAGGATTCGCCGCATTGACTCGATTGCGGCCTCACCCTGAACCGCCTGGTAGTCGCGGCTTATTTTTACCAAGCGGCTGACGAGCTTTTTGATGGAAAATGGTGTTGTACCTCCGTGCGCATCGTCAGCACGGGTAGCATCATGCTCTATTTTGACACGATTTTGTTTTGCAGATTTCGTACGTTTTCTCCTTTTCGGTGATCTACCAAAAGCTTTTTTAATAAAGCAGGAGCACGTTTTGACCTTCGGAGTCCAGGACAGTCGCCTGGCAGCCCATGGATTCATTAACTTTGAAGGAGCTTGAGCCTATTTCCTTTTCTTGTGGTTGATGCATGGCACTTATTATCTTAATCCTCTGCAAAAAAAAAGAAAGTGTTTAAGGTCCGTTCTCCTCCCACATCGTAGCCTTCGCGTCATCGATCTTGTCCTGAGTTTCAATCAAGGAGCGTTCAACCAAGAGGATGGATTGTTTCAGATCGAAAAGTTGCTGCCCTTGTTCCCGCAAGCGTTTTTGGTCAAGGCTGCAGCCCTTGACGAGGTATTCCTTGAGAATGAGGTTGGCCTAGATGCGGAACCAGGTGCCTTTCAGTGATTAGACACGGTAGCCGACCGAAATGATGACATCAAGATTTTAGAATTCTATTTTTCGCCGTACGGTCCGGTTCTCTTCTTTTTGAACTGTCAATGATTCCTTGACAGTTGTC
This sequence comes from Spirochaetota bacterium, assembly GCA_020048755.1. Lineage (GTDB taxonomy): Bacteria > Spirochaetota > Spirochaetia > Treponematales > UBA12059 > SZUA-370. The sequence continues at coordinate 3,646 of JAIFMD010000199.1, read as the reverse complement.
TCCGGTGAAATTTGACCTGCTGAAAAGCAATTGCCAATGTGAAGACTGATATTCTGTTTTCTGGGCTGGAACAGATCGACCATCTGATTCTACTTTAGCCAGACTGTTTCATCCGCCAGCCTGACTTCCGCCTGGGCAAGGCCGTCGGGGATTGTGTAGATGACCAGTTCACCACAGGAAGTATCTTCTGCCGATTCTGTGCCCATGCTCACTCCGTATCCCCAAACGCCAGCATTCCAGTTCTCGCGCTGGTTTCGCCTCACCACCAAGCTTCCTGGCTAGCTCGTCGAATGGTTCTCCCTCAGACGAATTTCTTCTTGTGTATGGCACTCTTAGCCTGCCATGAATGTGTTTTCATTATGCCAACGTAATAGTTCAATATTTGGCCTGTCGCATTGCGGTTGAGGCATGACAATAAGTTTTCGCCCATGCATTGAATAGTACTCTTTGCCGTTATGGTATTCCTCCCGAATTCGTGGACTAACCTCGACATGGTAGTCAGTAGTTATGGTTAGATAACCTGAGTCAAAGAGTTTGTGCAGATCGGATCGAAGCAAAAGACCGTTAGAAACCAGATGTCGACCAGAGAGTGCAAATGGCTTTATATGCGCTGCTTCCAAAACTGGCAGTGTGTGGTCTCCAGTAATTGCACATGCATTTTGATATGCAGAAGTCACCATGATCCGGAATGCGCCTTGTCCGATGCGCACTCGAGAAAGGGTCTCCTTATAACGTTCATCCTCATTCACAAAAGCATTGTTTGCCGACACCAGTGATTCACGCGCATAAAATTTTCTCACTTCAAGACGAGCCTGAACCTGATCCCAAATGTATGCTCCAATGCTTGATTCAGTCGAGTACTTCTTTCCAGTTACAATTGGCCCACTCCAATCCTCGGGTTGATCAAAAAGTTCATCCTCAGAAAAAAATATAGGGTCAGTAAGTATCAGGCATCCTACAATAGGCAAACCTTCCTGGGGCATCTTGTTCTTTTTCCTGTAGAGTTCGATTTTGGTCTTGAATTCTCCAAATGACCCACATCCATTTCTTTCCGCAAATGCATCCCAAGCTATGCTTAAAGGGAGCGGCTTGTATGTTGAAAAAAATCCTACCCCGCCAATTTTATTGATAGGAGATTTCAGCTTGAATAAAAAAGGAGCACCTGGTTGAATCGCTGAAAAAGGCTGCCCGCTAGGCTTCCAGAAATTGACGTCGTCTGGCTCCTTTTCCCTGAGAAATGAAAACCAATCGTAATCAGTTAGGCCTATGTAGTATTCCATTATGCCAATTTCCTTTTTTTGTAGTTTTCTATTCTCTCAGCCTCGTCGCGAATCACGCTCTCAGTCAAGATTTATATCTTCCAATCATGCATGGAGGTGGTATCAATCTAGACCGAAAGGAGAACAGGTGTACCAACCTGATACGCAGGGCCTCGGAAACCAGGCGGAAGAGCGCTCCATCTCCATCAAAGCTCCAGGGCCGGCCTTCTTCGACTATCTCGAGTTCAGCCTCGTTGTCCCGGTAGAGCAACACTTGAGCAACTTTTCCAGCAGGATTCTTGTACGTGAGTTCAATTGTCTCGGAACCATACCACTGCGCGCTGACAACGGTCACCGCCTGCCCAGGCAGGATCCCCCGAACAGTCGCGCCAATGACCAACGACTCCAGTTTGCCCATGAATGCCTTCTTGTTTCAATTCTTGATAACTGCCTACAATTGTACCATTACTATTGGGACTTTGCTCTATATAGTTACACTTGAACGATGCCAAGGCTTACATTGAGCCGAGCACATCAATGTCCATAGTCGAGTGGGACTCGACTGCATGCCAGACGCTGAGCATCATCGATACTTGAAGCATCAAGGAGGCGCTGCCGGATAGAGGCCGGAATATTCCGCGATGCTTCCCTGCTCATAGAATCGCCTCCAGATACGGTGTGATTCCCTTCTCGACCTTGCAGATGCGGGCGTAGTCCAGAATGAGCCCGGGCTTGGTGCTGCCTGCATCCTTGTACAGCCTGAGGGCTTCCAGGAACACGTCCAGGCCGTTCCTGTCAATATGTCCAGATCCATAATGTGGCCTAGTCTTTTACTGCTGATAAGTGCCTCCACACATACATTGCAGAAACCGTTCCAACTTACCCAACTTAGGCACGGTTCCTGATAGAGGTAGTGCATGGAGGCCCACCTTATGAACTGGGAACCCGGCAAGCGCTACCGTATCACCTACTCGTCCGAGTCTGGCGAGACCTCCGAGCGGACCATCGACGTCCTCGGGACGAGCCGGGCGTACGGCGACAGATTCTACATCAGGGCTTTCTGTAATCTCCGTGGTGAGGAGCGCACCTTCAGGGCAGACCGCATTATCAGCTCTGAACCGGCCGCAGGGCTACCTCGGGCGTACCCGGCCTCTGCACCGGTAACCGCGAGACTGGTGACCAACTATGCCTCCGAGCCTGCCTCCAAGCTATTTTCCAAGCCAGCCTCGCAGGCAGCCGCGTACGCGGAGTTCTGCCCGACGACGGTACGTACCTCCCCTGCTCCACGCGCGCATCGAGGAGGAGGGGCTGCAGTGCTCGTCCTGGTCCTCGGTGCGGGAGCAGGGCTCTTCGCGTATTTCCAGGAATCGACGGGTTACACGCGCGTCCCCAGCGGTACGGCCTTCACCTCCACGCCTCCGGCAGCGGTGCAACCCGCGCCCAAGCCCTCCCCGCCTCCAAAGCCTGCACTGGAAGAAGTTACCTTCGGCGGCTACCTGTTGCGGACGGTGCGCTCCGGCGGCAAGGAACGCTTCGAGGTGCCTGAACTGGGCATCGTCACCGGCAACAAGGCGGAGGCCGTCTCGGCCATCAGGTTGCCGCGCTTCGTCAAGGCCATGGGCTTCTTCGATCCGGATCTGGCCGGTCGTTACCTGGATGCTGACCTCAACGGCTCCGGCCGCCTGTCCTTCGACGAGCTCAAAGTCTTCCAGGAGCGGACCTACAGGAATTTCCGCTACGAGGCCAACGAGCCGGCGTTGCGTCCCGACGAGTTCATGACCGCGGGTGGCGGCGACTGCGAGGACTTCGCACTCTATACCGCAGGACTCCTCCGGTACTGGGGCTGGGAACCGTACATCGGGTTGCTCGCCGGTTCCGAATACGAAATAGGCCACGTCGTGTGCCTATCCTACGAGGAAGGCTCGTTTCCAGACGGTTTCACGTACTTCGATATTAAGGCCTGGACGACCGAAGATGGTTCACCCCTTCGGCCCGGTACTTATGTGCCCATCGACTACAGCCACGTCGGCAGCCTGTCGAATGCGGTAAAAAAGGGCTGGAAACTTCGTTCCATCTACACCCCCGAGAAAGCCTGGGGCCTGGACATGTAACAGAAGTTACGTAACCGCGGAACGGGAGTTACGACGAAGGGAACTACCACACAGCCCGCCTCCGGCTTCTCTCGGCGCATCCATGCGCCTCGTCCTCGCCAGCTCGGACCGAAGCCTACGGTTCAAATCCGCGCGGGGGTCTATAGCAAAAGAAAAGGTCGTCCGGTAGGACGACCTTTTCTTTTGCTCCCCCGCGCGGATTTGAACCACGGACCCAGTGGTTAACAGCCACTTGCTCTGCCAACTGAGCTACAGGGGAATGCTTCTCTAAAGCGA
>JAIFMD010000064.1 GCA_020048755.1 Spirochaetota bacterium | reverse complement strand
GCGACAAGCAATTCGAAGCAGGAACCATACCGGAGGGCTGACCCCGCATCAGGCCAGATCGGGACGAGGGTATCGTAGAGCAGGCGGGCGCTTGGCAATAATCGCGTTTCCATGCCCGCAGTATCGCACCAGGCGGCGGTTTTCCTCAAGCCTTGCCGTACGGCAGCGTCTGCTCCGGAAAAAGTGCATTGCAGATACTCGAGAGCCAGCCTATAATGATCCCATCGAACGGCATCAACGGATAGGCTGCCGCCCGAATCCCGGGCACGGATTCCCGGAACGCATACACGGAGGAACGCATGAAAAGAATGTTGATGGCCATAGTCGCGGTTATCATGATAGCTACAGCTCAGGCCGCTTATGCTCAGGGAACCACCGGAACGCCAGCAAGTGCGGCTTCAAGCAATGGACTCGACACGTCTGGTTCGATACGGATGGAGGCGGATCAGTACCCCGTGCGGCTTGACGTGACGAGGGTATACATCCATACACAGGGCTATAAAGTGGTGTACCGCAAAGGTGCCGCCTCGTTCGCGGAGGCCTATATACCTACCAGTTGGTTCTCATCCGGCGGAAAAGCGATGCTCGTTTATGGCAGAGGCCCGCAGTACCCCTATATGTTCGCGTATTACAACGCCGACGGTAGTTTCAGCCACCTCAAACTCTATGTCCTACGCAATCTGAGGGACTCCACCTGGGGTGTAATAGAAGGTGATGCAGGTGACAAGTTCAAGGTTGAAACCCTCAAGCTGGAATTCTAACGGCCTTCTAGCCGGTACAGGCTTCAATCCGCTATAATCGAACGATCCCGGCAGCTTTGACTAGCTCCCCGGATCGTTCGCTTTTGCGGGCGGAACTCACCTGATCGGATAGCCTGTGACCATGAAGACCCTTTTAACAGAATGCGGCATTCTCTCCTTCATCGAACGTTACGATACTTATATTGTAATAGGCCACAAGGAACCCGACGGTGACTGCATAGGTAGCCAGTTGGCCCTCGGGTCATTCCTGTCCCGGCGTGGCAAAAAAACTGTCCTTCTGTCATCCGGCCCGTTCAGCCGAACCGAGATAACCGGCTATGCGCCACAGTTCAGTACCAATTACGATCCGGCATCCGCCGCCTCTGGATCCACCGCTGTAATCGTCGTGGATTGCTCGACTGTTTCCAGGGTTGGCCCCGTTGCAGACAGTCTTCCACCGGGGTTGCCCTTGGCATTCATAGACCATCATGCTTCCGGTGAAGTTACGGGAGCTGTGCGTTTCGTCGATTCAACAGCTCCAGCCGTGACATACCTGGTTCAGGGACTCATCGAGGCTGTGTCGGGAGCTCCCACCAAGGAAGAGGCTGAGTTTTTGTTGTTTGGTCTTTGTACCGATACAGGCTTTTTTAGACACCTCGACGAGCGTTCCGGTGACGTCTTTGCATCTGCTGGCCGGCTTGCTGCAGCAGGCGCATCACCAAAGCAGGCGTTTGACATGATGAACGGTGGCAAGCCGTTTGCATCGCGCAAGCTGATGGGAGAGTTGCTGTCACGCGCGGAAACCTGGTTTGATGGAAAACTCATCATAACCAGCATGAATTTTGCTGATCAGGAGCGTTTTGGACTCGTCAGCCGGGATTCAGATATGCTGTACCAGCTTTTTCTGACTGTAGCAGGTATGGAAGTAGCTGTCGTCGTCAGGCAGGAGAGTCCCGGTCATTGCACCGTAGGCTTTAGATCCAGAGAATCCGTAGATGTGGCGGCAATTGCAGCCACGTTCGGCGGTGGCGGGCACCGGCTGGCTGCAGGTCTTCATCTGCCAGGCCAGGCTGATGACATCGTCAAGCAAGTCATAGCTGCCTTCAAACCAGTCCTGTCCTCATGATCATGTGCTGAAAATGTAACAACATGTAACGTTTCAGAATCGGGCACCAGAATTTAAAAAATCTGGTGCTTTTTTATGTATATATTTTGCAGACGTAACCCTAGCCGAGAAAAAGAAATATTTTTTTTATAAAACCTCCTCGACGCATCAAACCAAAAAACACGCAAATTCTTGCTTATGGGTACGGTTTATGCATTTGTATAGATCCGGAGGATCCGGTAATACCGTAATTCTGAGACTTTCTGCACCAGAGTATCATGCCGGAAAAGGAGGGGGCTATGCTTGATGATGAACTGAATACATTGGTGGATCGCAAAAAGCAGGGCGAGGCAGGGCTTGGTGGTGTGATTCTGGAACAGATAGCCAGGGACGTCTATGAAAGGCCTGGTCTTTACGGGTTTAAAACAGAAGATGATGTCGGGGAGGTCTTCGAGCGGTATTGGACGAGGATTGGTGGTCTTGTTGACCGGTATGAGGATATGGGCTCTGGGTTCCAGTCTTTTCTGGTTTCTTCCTTGCGCTATATGGCACGCTCCATACGCAGGAAAAATGCATTCCGCTATGACCGGGAAGACACAATAAACGAGGATGCACATGCCGCTCTCGGCTCAAAATGTACATTCCGCCGCCTGCCGTTGAATTCTGCCAGGCATCACAGGGTCATTTCAGGTTTTCCACGCCCGGGCGACAACGGGATCTCTGCTACCGCATTCAGACGCCGTATGCTTTTTATTTGTGTAAAATGTGCGAATGTAATACAGGATGGAGAGGCCGAACGCATTGCCGCTGCAATTGGCCTGGAGGCAGACGAATTGCTACGGATTCTGACTCGTGCCCGCACCAGCGGACTTGGCATCAGGCAGCGGACTGAGGCCAGGCGTCGTGGCCGTGATGCAGCGTGGCTTCGGATGGGTGCCGCAAGTCGCAGGCTTCTGCGCGAGGTTGATCCGGACCTGAGACGGGTGCTGGCGGCTTCAATCGAGAAGGATAGGGGTTTATATAGAAGGGCGGTAAGCCTGATAGCCCGATCGAATCCGCTAATACCAAATAAAGCCGTCGCAGAGCTGCTTGGGGTTCCCAAAGGTACCGTTGATTGCGGTGTAGGGAGGATCATGAGACGGTATAAAGCGCTGTATAGAGATCAAAAAGATGTGTAATATGAAGTTGGAGGAACGATGATACTATACGTAGCCAGCAACAATGCCCATAAGCTGGAAGAAATCCGGTCGGCCATGCCCCGCTTCGACATCCGTTCACCGCAGGATGCGGGAATCGAATTTGATTTCCCTGAAAACGAAGACAGTTTCATAGGCAATTCAACGGGCAAGGCTCTGGCCCTATGGAAGCTTCTTGGCATCCCTGTGCTGGCTGACGATTCCGGCCTGTGCGTGGATGCTCTCGGTGGCCGGCCTGGTGTCCTGTCAGCCCGCTACGGTTCAGCAGATGGAACCATGACCCTATCCTCGGAAGACCGCAATGCACTGCTCCTCAAGGAAATGGAGGGCAGAACGGACCGTGCGTGCCGATTTGTGTGCGCCATGAGCCTGGTACTGTCAGGCAACCGGATTTTTGTGGTCCAGGAGACCTGTGAAGGTGTACTGCTTGAAGCGCCGCGAGGGGCAGGTGGTTTTGGATACGATCCTGTAGTGTATCTGCCCGGACTCGGGCGCAGCATAGCAGAATTGTCATCGGATGAGAAGAACCGTGTATCGCACCGGGGGCGAGCCATCCTCAGGATGACAGCGCTGGCGGATACGCTGGTGCAGCTGGACTAGCCTGATCGAGCGGCATTGAAAAAGCCGGTGAACCCCGAGGGGAGCGCCGGCTTTCTTCGCAATCCCTTCCGGGGCTGCAGTGTGTAGAATCAGGCGAAAAGCCTGATTCCTATACGCATCATTCCTTGATGCCGTACTTCCTGCGGAAGCGATCGATGCGTCCTGCGGTGTCGACGAGTTTCTGCTTGCCGGTAAAGAAAGGGTGGCAGGCGGAACAAATTTCCACCTGAATGTTCTTTACCGTCGAACGGGTCTCAATGACATTACCGCACGCGCACGTGATCGTCGTGAGCTCATACTTGGGATGTATCCCGCTCTTCATCGTGATCTCCTCGCGTGGGTCATCCATGCCAGAATACCGGCTGTATGACGGTTACAAATTTCTTGCCTTATCGATTCAGGAATCGCCCATGGGCGTATTCATGGATCGTAGGAAGGCCTCATTATTCTTGGTTTTGGTCATCTTGTCAATCAGCAGCTCCGTCGCCTCGAGGTCATCCATGGGGCTTAAAGCCTTGCGCAGTATCCATATCTTCTGCAGTTCGTCAGCGGGTAACAGCAATTCTTCCTTGCGGGTACTGGATTTCTTGACGTTGATCGCGGGGAAAAGCCTGCGGTCGGACATGCGTCTGTCAAGGTTGATTTCCATGTTGCCGGTGCCCTTGAACTCTTCGAAAATAACCTCGTCCATTCTGGAACCGGTGTCCACGAGGGCTGTGGCTATGATGGTCAGCGAGCCGCCGCCCTCTATGTTACGCGCCGCGCCAAAAAAGCGCTTGGGTTTGTGCAACGCATTGGAGTCGACGCCGCCCGACAGGATCTTGCCGCTCGTCGGTACGGTCTGGTTATACGCGCGTGCAAGGCGGGTGATGGAGTCAAGCAAAATGACGACATCCTTGCCATGCTCCACGAGGCGTTTAGCCTTGTCCAGCACCATCTCTGAAACTTGCACATGACGCGTTGCCTGTTCGTCAAAGGTAGACGAAATTACCTCTGCCTTGACGGTGCGTTCCATGTCGGTGACTTCTTCAGGACGCTCGTCTATCAGCAATACGATGAGGTACACCTCGGGATGGTTTGCCGTAATGGCATTGGCGATCTTCTGGAGCAGTATGGTCTTGCCGGTCTTGGGCGGAGAGACGATGAGCGCTCGCTGGCCTTTGCCTATGGGGCAGAAAAGGTTGATGATGCGTGTTGAAGTTTCGGCTGTCGTTGTCTCAAGGTTGAGGCGCTCGTTGGGATAGAGCGGCGTAAGGTTTTCAAACGGTATGCGGTTCTGCGCGACTGCAGGCTCGTCGAAGTTGACCTGTTCGACGCGCAGCATGGCGAAGAATCGTTCGCCTTCCTTGGGACTTCGTATCTGGCCGTATACGGTATCACCGGTTTTCAGGTTGAAAAGCCTGATCTGCGAGGGGCTTATGTAGATGTCATCCGAGCCAGGCAAGTAGCTGTTTTGCGGTGATCTGAGGAAACCATAACCGTCAGGCAGGATTTCAAGCGAGCCATAGGCATAGATTATTCCACCACGTTCAGTATGTGACTTGAGGATCTGGAAGATGAGTTCCTGCTTCTTCAGGATCATCATCTCCTCGTGATTGAGCCCCGTACCACCACCGAGTTCACGTAGTTCCTTGAAAGCCATGCTGGTCAATTCGTTTATTGAGAGTCTTGACCGGGATTCTGCAGGTTCTGCCTTTGGCGAATCATCGCGGGATTTTTCAAAGCTTTCTTGCTTTCTGACAAAACCAGGTACGACGCTGCTTCTACCTTCATACCGGGAATCGTCTTCATGGTCGCGTTTCTGGGCAGGAGCAAAGCCTGACCCGTTATGGCCTCCATTCGATGATGGGTACAAGTTCTGTGGCTGGACAGGGGCAGGAGCCGGAGCTGCCACGGGCGCTTGTGCGAGTGGTTCCTCGGTCCGCGTTATGGGCCTCCGTACGATTCTTTTTCGGGGTGATGATTTGCCAGGATCGTCGCTCTGAGAAGCGGTGCTGTTCGCTGTCAGGGCATCATCGAGGCCCAGTTCGGCTTGTGGTTTCGCGTCGGGCGCTTCGGACATGGCGTCCGCCTGGCTCTTGCGTTGTATTGCCATCAGTTTCTCCAATGTGCGGTGTGGACCGGCCGGACGTCGAGGCTATGAAAGCCGGTTCAACGAGCGGTCGTTAAGGCTTGGGAGGCTAATTAGCGGCGTCCCTGATACTGTATATGCTTTTCCGTTTCCGGCAGGAAGCTACGCGGCAGGCGACACATAGTCGCGATGTCGGCGCGCTGGAATGCGCGGTAATTTTCCTTACTTAAACGATACTCCCGCCTCGCGCGGATTGTCAAGCTCGAACTTTTCCCGGGCAACCTTTGCCATCACTGTCAGTGCAAAATGTACTGCCGCAGCCCTGATCGCGGCCCTGTCGCCTGGAAAAAGCATGCACTCTGCATGGATTGATCCACGTGCAAAGAATCCGAACCATACGGTTCCCACGGGTTTTTCAGAACTCCCACCATCCGGACCGGCTACGCCGGTTATCGAGAATGCACAATCTGCTTTGAATACCGCTGCCGCTCCTCGTGCCATCGCCAGCGCAGTTTCTTCAGATACGGCTCCGGTTATTGCAATGGTAGCATTCTCAACCTGCAACAGGTTTGTCTTTGCAGCATTGGAGTAGGCGACTATACCTCCTAAAAAGTATCCCGACGCGCCAGGTATGCTTGTGATTGTGGCGGCAGCAAGGCCCCCAGTACAGGATTCCGCGCAGGCTAATGAAAATTTTGATTTTTCAAGGAATGATGCCAGATCAGCAGCGGTTGATTCAAGGTTCACGAGGAAGAAACCACCGGTATCGCAAAAGGATCAAATGCACTGCTCTCACCTACCATCTCGCATCGTCCCTCGAACAGCACACCATCTGCAATCCTGAGTTTAGCTGTCCTGACATTGCCCCTGACCTGGGCACTTGAACGAAATTCAACCTTATCGACGGCTTCAAGGTCACCGTGGACTGAGCCAGCTACGATGATGCTCATAGCCTTTATGCGGCCGACATGCACCGTTGCGCCTTCATCAATGTACAAAGCGCCTTTTGCATCTATGTCCCCATCGAAACGGCCTCTGATCATGAGGCTCGAGTCGAACTTGAGTGTACCTGAAAAGCTCGTAGAAGCTCCGAGTATGGTCGTTATCTCTGCGCCATTATTGACTGTAGATTGTCGGGGCATAGTCTATTTTTCCTATTTGTGCTTCATTACGAAAACGCCATCCCAGTCTTCATCTGGAGGGTCTATCGCGTAGGTGTTGCATCTATCCAGATACACTTTTGCTGGACCATCAGATGGATCTATGGCCAAGGCAGCAGTAAAACGTTCTGAAGCTTCGGAGAATTTCATAAGTTTATAGAGCTTCCGGCCTTCAGCGAATAACTCAAGAACCCGTTTTTTTTCTTCGGTAATCATGGAGGCTCCTTATGCACAGACGGGACGGGTGCAGGAATGTATTTTACCTTGTTGTTCGGTGTCCCAGGGCAAGTTCATGTGCTTCTTTGCGAAGACTGTTGGATTCAAGCGTCAATGATTCAAAACGGTGATCAAGAGCTGCCATCGCAGCAGAAGCATCCGTCGCCAATGTCCTGGCCGCTTCGATAGTGGTTGCATTCGTAATGTCTTCGAACGACTTTTTCATTCTGTGTATAACCGAGGCCAGGTCTTCAATGGTTTTGTCGCCCAGCACGATGCGTTTTTCCCGGTTCTCCATCTGCCCGGCCAATTCGCGGGAACGAAGTATGGCCCGGATTCTGGCCAACACTTCAGCGAAGTTGAAGGGTTTTGTAATATAGTCATCCGCACCTAGTTCCAGACCTTCGACCTTGTCCTTTACATCATCGAGTGCTGAAAACATTATTATGGGCGTATCGGAGAATTCTGCGTATTCCGGGGATGTTTTTAAAATCTTTGTTACTTCCCAGCCTGAAAGCTTGGGCATTATGTTGTCCAGTATTACCAGGTCGGGCCGGACTTTTTTTATTGTTTCCAGCGCTTCCTGCCCATTTTCGGCCTTGCGCACGTCAAAGCCAAGCTTTGACAACATGACATCGAAAAATTCAAGGTTGATCTGCTCGTCGTCGACTACAAGGATACGCTTTTTTGTGACCACGTGGAACTCCGATCATTGATTCGCGCGGTTGTCTCACAATCGCTATTCATCCAAGCCAGCACCTGAACACTATTCATATTCCTACACGCCGCGGTTCTTGTCAATGTAGAACGACGACATGTAAGGCCAAACACTTATGATTATCAATAGTAACCCTATTCCCAGTATAGCGATATCTGAATTCTTCCCATATTTTTCATAGGGTGTCAGCGTGGCTTTTCCAAGTGGTACATCAACCACCAGGGTTGCTTGCTGGAAAGGGGCAAGTCTTCCGGCGACACTCCCATCCGGCAAAATAGCTGCTGTAACGCCTGTATCCGCAACCCGCAAAATATAGGACCCTGTTTCCACTGCCCGGTACCTCGACATGGCGAGGTGAAGGTCCTGCATCGCCGAAGAACGTGCCCATGAATCATTCGTCAGGACAACCAGAAAATCAGGGGCATCGAACGATGCCATGAACCGTCCAAAGGAATCCTCAAAGCATATTGGTGCCGCGAAGTTTGCCGAATCCGTGGACAGCAGTCTTGGCCCCGCGCCTGGGGTCCAGTACGTGCCAAACCTGGATACTATCCAGTCATTCAAACCGGACAAGCGTAAAATTGGAGGAACGTATTCAGAAAACGGGACAAGCATGACCTTGTCATATCGATCTGCAATTTTGCCGTCTGAATAAAGCAGGGCCGAATTGTGCTCGATTGTGCGGCGGACATCTTCTGGTTGGGCATACCCATTGCCAAGAAGTACGGGCACCGGAAAATCAGAAAGAAATGCATCTACCTTCGCTACCAGTTCAAACGTGGGGCGGTCAGGACGATGTCTAAGATGCCATTCAATAGCGGGAATGATTGCCGTCTCATGCCAGACTAACAAGTCAGGTTTGTATGCGAGCGCAGCTGTACTCAAAGCAGATATGCGCTTGAAAGAAGATTCGTAATCATTGACGGTCCGCAATTTACCAACAGAAGGTTGAACCAGGGCGACCCTGAACGAGCCCGAAGCGGGTGGGCCAGCAGGTTGCTCCGTTGCGATCAGTTGATCGTCTCCGGGCTTGCTGGCGCGGGCAGAAGGAGTTCCAAGGGTTGCCGTACCAAGGACGCAGACAATGCCGAAAAGCGCCCGGACCGCAATGCCGACGTTACGGCCTGCCAGCGGGCCGCGAGCACGTTTGATGGCTGCATAGAACGAGGCATTAGCCCCGGCGATAGCCAACCCGACGAGGGGTGCTCCACCGATCGAAGCAAGCCACAAAGCGGCCCTGCTGTCTGTCAGAGCATAAGGCAGGCTGGCATAATTGAAGGCAAGGAAGCCTGTAGTACGCCCCAGTTCAGCCGCTGCCCATATGAACGCAGCCGCTGGAATGGCAAATCTGCTTTTGGTCTTCATGACGGCTGAAATGATGGTGAGCGCCAATGAAAACCAGAAGAGGCCTATGGACATCGCGACCAGGATTGCACCGGGATGATAACTCCACAGCCAGTTGCAGACGAGGCCCAGTACGGCGGCACCCGCAGTTGCCCCGGCAACTGCCGACAGCAGTGGTCCATGCCGATCTGCAAAAGCAAACAGGGGAATGATTGCTATGAATATAAGCAAGGATACGGGGCGGTTTATTACAAGGAACGCGAGTGCATACAGCAATACCGAGGCTGTGATGAGCGCGGCATCCTGACCGCGTTTATCAAGCTTTGGTATTGTGAACGATTTCAGCATCCGTGGCTGTTTCAGGTGCGTTGGTGCCAGCCCTGTCAGCGCCAATCTTCCAGGCTTCCTGCTTCAGTTCCCTGCCAGGCCGGAATACTGCGACTCCGTGGTCGGAAACCGATACTGGTTCGCCGGTTTTGGGGTTGCGGGCACGCTTTCGACCCTTTCTGATGCGGACCTCGAAGGTTCCAAAGCCGCGTAACTCAACGGCTTTTTCTTCTAGGATGGCTTTCTTGATTTCCTCAAACAGCCCGTCGATGAGAACGTGAATGTCTTTTCGGCCAAGGGTCGACTTCTCGTGAAGAGCATCAATCAATTCGGCTTTAGTGACTTTTCTAGCCATGTCTCAACTCCTGGAAATCCGGGTCGCAATCAACCGTTCATCATTGAAACCGGATTATAATCCCGGTTGATGGCCAGGTCGATGGCGTGCGACGGGTTGACTGCGCTTATGCGCCGAGGACGTTGACGAGTCGCTGCATCCTGGACTTCTTGCGAGCGGCGGTATTCTTCTTGATGATGCCTTTGCCTGCAGCCGTGTCGATCTGCTTGATCATGTCTTTGAGCGTGGCTGCTGCGAGATCCTTGTCCTTGGCATGGGCGGCGGTGACTACGCGCTTGGCCGCGGTACGCACGCTGCTCTTTACTTTCTTGTTCTGGACGCGTCGCTTCTCGTCCTGCTTATGCCGCTTCTCTGCGGATGAAAATTTGGTAGCCAAGCTATCCTCCATCTGGATTGTCGCAACTAATGTCTGTTCGACAGGAATTAACGTAGGTAGAAGAAATTACCAGAACGCGGCAAGTATGTCAAGGATACTTTGCCCCACCAGACAGTCTGAAGGCATACTATTGTATGTCGAGGGACGAAGCCGAGGCAGCGACGACGCAGACGCCCCGTTATATCTGGTCTTTTGCATGAATCGGGGATGGATGCGAGGAGCAACGAGAGAAGAGGACCGAAGGCATACTATTGTATGTCGAGGGACGAAGCCGAGGAAGCGACGACGCAGACGCCCCGATTCATGCAAAAGAAAACCGCTCCGGTGTACGGAGCGGTTTTAAGCACAATCCTGCAAAGACTTAGCTAAAATCGCTCGGCCTTCGTTCGGTGCGCTTGCATTTCTCGCATTCGGCTACGTTCTTGACGCGGCCGTCATCGAAGAGGGTCTTCATCTTTACTTCACCGCCACAAGGGCAATAAAAATGATGCGTGGTACTCGACGTACGAGAGTTCTTACTAACCTGTCCCATAACGAACTCCTTGGGGATTCAGCCGGCCAGATACGGCTACCCGTTCGGCTACGCCCGAAAGCGTACCGATTGTGGATGGCGGGCAGCGTTTTGATCAGCGCCCGCGGCATAAGCCTTGTGGTCAAAATAACGCGAAATCCAATCCAGTGTCAATCGCGGTGTCGGGCCCAGGGCTTTAATAGATATATCCGATTCTTCAAAAAGATCCCCGGGCCTGCAGTGCAGGCCCGGGGAATCACCACGGAAAGGAGGAACATGCCCCGGTCGACGATCGAACCATGTCATACATACAACAAACATTGCACGAAACGGTTACTGAATAAAACCTGCTTCAGGAAGATTGCGATGTTTTTTTCAACAATTCCTGAAGTTGCTCCTTATGGTACAGCTCGACCGACCGGTTTTCCGCGAATTCTATAGCAGCCCGATTGAAATTGGAGCTCGTTACGACGATACCCCTGACAATGCCCAGCTTTTTCATATTATCCAGCAAAGACCGTATTGCAGAATCGTCGAGTGGTTCGGATACGCGAAGGAAACGAAGCAGGTTGGGTTTTTTCTTGGTTCCCATCCATTTCTTTGATTCATTTTCTACGGTGATGAAGTCAACCCCGTTCTGGGTAGCTATGACGTCCCTGACTGAGAGATTCAGCCCGTTTACCGTTATTTTTTTGCATAGTTCAACGAACTCTTCCTGGCCACAGGTCAGAAAATCCTTTATATGGTCGTCTGTTCTATATTCCTGGTACTGGGTGAGTTTCTCGGCGACATCCTTGAACTGGGGTTTTTTAGAGTAGATTTTTTCCCATTGTTCAATGGCTTTATCGATATTCTTTAGTTTTTCATAACAAAGCGACATAAAATACCGGGCATACAATGCTTCCTGACCGTTTTCGTCTTTGCAAAGCTTCAAGGCGCGTTCAAGCTCTATTGTTGCATTTTCATAGGAGCCCTGATTCATGTATGTGCCGCCACGCTCTACCAAAGATTTGATTTTATACGCAGGGCTTTTCTGAGCCCTCTCGAAGGCAAGGAGTGCACCGGTGTTATCGTTTGACTCTTTAAGGAGTTTGCCAAGGTAGTAATAGCTGTCGTAGTTGGAAGGATCGAATTTAAGCCCCAGTTCGAATTCCGCTCTGGCTTCGAGCGTATGCTTTGTTTTATACAGGATGAGGCCAAGCATGAAATGTGCCTTGCCATGTCTCGGGTCAAGCTCGACGGCTTTACGGGCATACTTTATAGCTACTTCCGCCTTTCCCCGTATATCGAAAATCCTGGCGCACTGATAGTAATACTCAGCGTTGCCCGGATCTGTCTTTACGAGGAGTATGTACTCCTTGAGTGCTTCTTCGAGTTGCCCGAAGCGTTCGAAGAGATCCGCAATGAGGTGACGGAATTCGGCTTCCGGAATCTCGTGATCGAACTGGCCAATTTCTCCGACAGTTTTAAGCTCCATGAGTGCCAGTTCTGCTTTGCTTTCAGCAAGGTATATTTTTCCAAGGTAATAATGGGCCACGGCATTCTTTGGTTCTTTAGCCAGTATATTCTTTACGACCTTGTTTGCTGCCTGACTTCTGCCTTGTTTGAGGAGGTCTGCAACCGCTGACAGGCGCTTGGGCATTATTATCATCTTGATAAGGAAATAGCTCAGAATGCCCACTGCAATGCCGAAGAATATAATGAGGATTATTGTAAACGACATGGGGCCGCCTTACTTTGTGGTATGGGGAAGGGGTGTGGCTTGCTTTAAACCAGACGCCTGCCGTGGTATCCTGATCTATGGTATACGAGTTTCTGGTGAATTTCCAGAGTTTCCTTGCGGGTGCGTTTAGTTTTATTGAGGAGGAATGATGCAATCCGGCCTGAAAACAGGATATTTTCTTTTCCGGTTATTTTCCATCCTCTGTTTTACGGCTGTTGCCGGGTCTCATCCGCAAGCAGTTTTTGCTTCAGATTTTTCTGAACGTGGGATTAAGCTGTTCATGGAAAACAAGCCGCAGGAAGCGGTTGCCGTGCTCGAGATGGCTGCAAAGGAGCCTGGAGCAGACGAAAAGCTATTTTTGTACCTTGGCATAGCCTACCAGCAGCTTGGCAAGTGGGATGAGGCAATAGCGTCCTTCAGAAAAGGCCTGGCCAAGGCCTCGGTATATAAACATCAGTACCTGTTCAACATTGCCAATTCCTTCTATGCGCAGGGACGCAATGCGTTTGCATTGGAGTACTATGATCAGGCGCTTGCCGAGCGGAGCGATTATGCACAGGCTTACCTGAATCGCGCCAATGCCAGGATGCGTGTAGGAAACCATGGAGGCGCCGTGGCAGATTATTCGCTGTATCTGAGCCTGGCGCCGGGTTCAACACAGGCTACCGAAATACGTCGCCTCATTGAATTGCTGGGAAGCAAGGCCGCGGAAGCCAACCGTTTGCAAGCGGAAACTGAAGCCCGGAAGCTTGCAGAAGAGCAAGCTAGACAGGCTATGCTCGATGAGGTTACCAGATCGCTCCTTGAGGCCGCAGAATCCACGACCAATCTTTCCGCGGGGTCCGGCGATGTCCAGGGCTATGATTCCGACCTTTCACTCGACGACTGACCATCACATTGAGTTCCTGGAGGGGATGATCCGTGACTGAAACAAATAAGAAGAGAGTGCTTTTTGCGGTGATCGGTGCTGTCATTGTAGTCACCCTGATAGTGATTTTTGCCCTTGGGCTTACAAAAACGGGCGATCGTGAGCGATTCAACATGCTTACCCTGGCACGTGAATACATAGCCCGTGGCGATTATGACCGCGCTCTTGATTTACTCGACAGGCTCATCATAAAGGATTCCAGCGACGCGGATGCGCGTGCCTTGCAGGATGAAGCCTTGAATCTTAAGACAGCCGCAAGGTCAGCCGCTGATGAAGCAGCACGAGCCGGTTCTGGCGATGCCGGAGCATTGGCGCAAAGCCTCGGGGAACTCGGAAAATCGCTGGAACGTACAGCGAGTACCGTTGCCCAGGGGGCAACTCAGAGCGGTACGACAGGACCGACAGCCGCCGCGCGGGCTGCCGCCGATGCCAGTGCAGCAGCGGACGCCGAGAAAGCCGCCGCGGCTGCCCGCAAGGCAGAAGAGGAAGCCAGGGCCAGATCAGAAGCGGAAGCGGAAGCGGCGCGCAGGAAGGCCGCGGAAGAAGAGCTTGCCAGGAAAGGCGCAGCGGTCAGGGCGCAGATGGAAGCGGTCAACGCCCTCGTCAAGGAAGGGCGATCGGCAATTACAGCAGGCGATTATTCCACCGCCAAGTCAAGATTCGATGGAGCCGTTTCCGGCTTGCCGGCTGGAGAGACAAAATTTTCAGCACAGACCTTTGCGGAGATTGCTGAAGGTTATTACGATGGTTACAAGCGGGCGCCTGGAAGCACTGAAGGGCTTGATGCCGTAAAACAGGCTCAGAGAACAGCCCAGGAAGCCATCCGGAGCGATCCCTCGGATGCGCGACCCCATTATACCCTCAGCAAGATCTATAACGATTTCGAGAAGCCGGACCTGGCGCAAGGTGAGCTGGAGCAGGCGGTCAAGCTTGACCCCAATAATTACCTGTACGCTTACGAACTTGGCAAGGCGTATTACAAGGTCAAGAAATATCCTGAGGCGCAGCGGGCCTTCGAGTCGATCACCGTCAAGCTCAATCCCAAGTATGAGCCGGCGTTTTTCAACCTGGGCATGACCTACCGGGCGCTCCGTAACGATCAGGGAGCGCTGGGAGCCTTTGGAGGTGCGATAAAGCTCAAGCCGGATTATGTGCTGGCCCACATCCAGACCGGCAAGATACTGAGCTCCAGAAGCGACTACTCTGGAGCAATCAAGTCTCTTCAGACCGCGTTGTCTTTTGAGCCTGGCAACATTACCGCATTACGAGATCTGGGTGTAGCATATTCTGCGACTGGGAAAAATGCCGAGGCTGAGAAGGTCTTCGAGAAGGCCATGAACCTGTCTCCGGACGCTGTTACGGCCTATAACCTTGCCAAAGTAAAATTCGACCTCGGCAAGGCAGCGGATGCATTGCCATTTGCCCGCAAAGCCGTGGAACTGGCTCCCGCTGTCGCCTTGTACCATTATCAGCTCGGTCTTACCGCGGAGAAAGCCGGAGACCTGGATTCGGCACTGCTTGCATACGCAAAAGCCGCGGAGCTGGACAAGAAGGGTGTAGATGCGCGGGTAAATCTTGGCAGCCTCTACCTGGAATCAGGGTTCGTCGACAAGGCTCTTGCAGTGCTCGAGGAAGCGTACCGCCTTGATCCTCGTTCTTTTGAGGCCAACAACAACCTTGCAAACGCCTACGGTATCAAATCACTGTTCGACAAGAGTGTATTTCACTATGAGGCCGCATTGGTGCTGGTACCGAGGGATACAACGGTGCTCCTCAACCTGGCCAAGGCGTACGTGCAGTCAGGCAGCCTGCCCAAGGCCCGCGATACATACATTGAATTGCTGAAGCTGGCTCCGACTACCTGGGATGCGCTCTACGAACTCGGAAAGACCTATCTATCATTGGGTGATACGGCAGCCGCAAAGAAGACGCTGTCCGAGTTGCTGGCCAGGAAGCCAGACTTCAGGGCTCGTGCCGAGGTGGAATCTATACTGGCCGGTCTGTAGTTCAGACGAGCCGCCGTACGGCTTTGAACAAGTCGTCGCGGCTGAGTTTGAGCCAGATGGGCCTGCCGTGCGGACAGCGGGGCTCAGGCAAACGCAGGGCTGCGTCGATCAGGGCTATGGCGCCTGATTCGTCCAGCTCGTCGCCATCCTTGATGGCCGCCTTGCATGCGGCCTGGGCAGCTGTAGCTCGCAAGAGCTCGGCCGGGTCAGGCCTGGAACGCAGCAGTTCAAAGATCGAGCCGGTCATCGACTCTGGCAGCATGGCCGGAGCGGCTTCCAGCAACCACGAGCGGCCTTCCCTGGCTATCCTGAACCCTGCGGCGCCGAGCGCGGCAGCGTTTGCTTCCATGTACTCGTCTTCGGCATCGGTCTCGGGTTCGTATACCACCGGAACAAGCAGTTCCTGCGAGACCGCCCTGCCTTCCATGATCTCGTTGTACAGGAAGCGCTCGTGGGCTGCATGCTGGTCCAGCAACACCAATTCGTCACCGAGCTCGAACGCAAGGAAGGGGCCAAGGGCTCTTCCTATGTACCTGAATCGTTTTTCATTGAATTGCCGTGGCTTGTTTTCTACAGGTATTGTCGGTTTTGTGTCATCCCTAACCCGTACCACGGCGTCTGCCATGGCTGACCAACCAGCTTTGTCGCCAGCGCCTGGTACGTAAGGACGTTCACGGATATCAGAGCCAAAGCTGCTGTAGTTGCTTGCGTCTGCATTGAGTTCCGACAGGAAGCCGCCTTCGCCGTATCCTGCCGGAGACGTGGAGGTAAACGGTGCCGCCACGCGGACCTGTGAGCCCAGATAGTCCCTTATGGCCCTGATGAGCCCCGCGCGTATGTCCTCCACGTTCTTGAGCCTGACTTCTTTTTTGGCAGGGTGAATATTGAAGTCAGCGTATTCAGGGTCGACATCGACGAAGGCCCAGGC
>JAIFMD010000138.1 GCA_020048755.1 Spirochaetota bacterium | reverse complement strand
AACGTCGAGGTATAGCGTAAAAGCACACTCAGTATCCCCCGGAGCGAGGGTTTTGACAAGCAAGAGCGGTGTAGCGATACTGGGTTTGTAAAACGGCTCTACAAAAAATTCAGCAAAGAGACACAGAGAAGATGAGGAAGATGACGAAATAAGGAAAAAGTGCAAGGAAATCGGTCAATAAGGAGTTTGGTATGATACATGCTATCGGAGATTTGGTGCCGGAGATAGCGGAGAGCGCATTCGTGGCCTGGAATGCGGAAGTGGCGGGAGACGCGGTCCTTGGAGAAGATTCGTCGGTATGGTTCGGCACAACGGTGCGGGCGGACATATCGCACATCCGGATAGGCGCGGGGTCCAACCTGCAGGACGGAACGGTGGTCCACGTAAACACGGATACACCCTGCATCGTAGGTAAAAACGTTACCGTCGGCCATCGCGCCGTACTGCACGGATGCACAATTGGCGATGGAAGCCTCATAGGCATGGGAGCCATACTACTCAACGACTCCGAGGTCGGGGCCGGTTCAATAGTCGGCGCAGGCGCGCTCGTAACCCAGGGAAAGCACTTTCCTCCAAGATCCTTGCTTATGGGCAGCCCCGCCCGCCTTATCCGAGAGGTCACCGACGAAGAATATGCCCACAGCCTCGAGAATGCCCGCGAGTATGTCACGCTGGCTAAAGGCGCAAAAGGCTACCGCCGGGTAGACTGAATCCCGTACTGGCAGTATTCTGGCACAACGATGGACACCGAACCAGATACAACTGCTCCTGGCCAGGCCGACGCCTCAAAAAAAGGCGCGTTTGGCAGAAAAGTATTCTTCCTCAACCCTCCCCCAGTCATCGGGGAGGTTGCCACAGCTCTCTCCGATGCCGAGTTTGAGGTATATTCAACACGCGATCATGCCAAACTGGCCCGGTTCCTGCGCAAGGAGCCTGAATGCCTGACCTTTATAAATATCGACGACGGTGACGATGAGAATATCTGGCGAAAATGGCTCAAGTCGATACAGCAGGATGAAGCCTCAAAAGGTGCAGCATTTGGCATCATCACCATGCTCGACGAGGATGCAAAACGTACGTATTACCTTATGGAACAAGGTGTTGCGTGCGGTTTTATCGTGGTCAAGATAGGTGCGGCAAAAACGACAGAAATACTTTTGCGCATGCTTGAAGCCAACGAGGCACGCGGCCGCAGGCGGTACGTCCGTGCCACCTGTCCGCCGGATGGCACCGATTTCAGCTGCGCGCTAGAAGACGGCGTCCATAAGGGCTGGATAAAGGATCTGAGTTCTGTGGGTATGTCGGCCGTATTCATCAAGGGGACGACACCCAAGGCAGGCACGAGGCTCAAGGACCTGCAACTGAACCTTAAAGGCGTGCGGGTGATCCTCAACGGCGTCGTCGTAGGCAACAACGAGGCTCCCGGTATCGGTACGGTAGCCGTCATCATGTTCGAACCTGCCAGCATCAACGATGACAAGCGCGCCAAGCTTCGTTCCTTCATCCGCAGGACCCTGCAGGCGACGATGGACAAAGCACTCTCGCTGGCCTGATTCAAATAATAACGCCCGGTTGCACTATGCAGCAGGCCCGGGCGCTTGCATGTTTTCCTGTCTAACTCTTGGGTCGTGGCTTGTTGTACGGCTTGCTGTACGGTTTGCCACCGGATGAGTCACCGGGGCCTGCGCCATGGGGTCTGTACGGTCTGGCCTTGTCATAGCCACCGCTACCCTTGTTACCGTACGGGCGTCTGGAACCGCCGGGACCGCCTGGCCCGGACTTGGGTGAAGCAATGCGTATCGGGGGTACCCCGCGCTGCTTTCTGGCTTCGGCGATGGCCTTTTCCGCTGCCTCGAACGGCACGCTGACGAACGAGAACCGCTCCAGCACTTCCACATCATCTACAAGCCGGTCTGGCAAGCCGGTAAGCCTTTTAACGACCGCGACAACATCCTTGGGCCATGCGCCATCAAGCTTGCCGATGCCGACATAGAGCCGGGCCGTAGCGGCGGAATCCACTGAAACGTCGCGGACCTCGCCGTAGCGACGCGGATCCAGGTCGCCTGCATATGCAGCGGCGGCGAGCGATGCGAGGGCTTCGCGGGGTTCCAGCACGGCGAGCAGTTCATCGGCCAGCTCGTAGAACGCGGCCACATGCTTGCCGGGCTTCTTTGGGGTTGCAGGAGCACCCGCAGGTATACCTTCGGGGTTGCTTTCCGGGGACACGGTAGTTTTGACTGAACCAGCGCCAGCTTCCACCGCGCCAGCTTCGGCGGAAGCGGTTTCTTCGACATCGTCCTCGTCGGACTGGAACGTCAGACCAAGGATGTCGCGAGCGGCACCGGTGGTCTTTGACTTGATGCGCGCGCGTTTGGCTTCTATGACGTCTGTCACGGTAGGCACCGCGCCCTTGTGGAGGCCATCGCCGGAAGCGCGCCTGAGCGCGAACAACCGCCGGTATTCCTCGGGTGTCACGAAGGTTATGGCAGTGCCCTTGTTGCCGGCGCGGCCCGTGCGGCCTATGCGGTGCGTGTAGGATTCAGGATCGAACGGCAGGTTGAAGTTGACCACATGGGTCAGACGCTCCACATCGATGCCGCGCGCAGCGACGTCGGTGGCAACAAGAATGAGCGTCTTCTTGTCGCGGAAGCGGGCCAGGGTGCGTTCGCGCATGTCCTGGGACACATCGCCATGCAGGGCCTCGGCGGCGTAACCGCGCTCCGAGAGCGCCCTTGCCACCGCGTCTGTTTCTATCTTGGTGTGGCAGAACACGAGGCCGTAGAACTCGTCCTCGGCATCGACGATGCGGCACAATGCTTCGAGCTTGTCGCGCTCGCGCACCTCAAGCCAGATCTGGTCGGTCAGGCCCGCCTGCACCGGGTTGGTCAGGTCCTCGACGGTCTCGAAGGTACCGAGGCGTTCCTTTGCGATGCGCACGATGGCATACGGCATGGTGGCGGAGAACAGCACGACGCGACGGGATGGATTGGAGGCGTCCATCACCTTTTCGATGTCCTCGATGAAACCCATATCGAGCATCTCGTCGCCCTCGTCGAGGATGAGCCACTCGAGGCCGGACAGGTCGAGCGTCTTGCGGTCTATGTGGTCTATGACACGCCCGGGCGTGCCGACGACGATGTCGACACCACGGGACAGGCGCCTGAGCTGTTCGCTCATGGATGCGCCGCCATAGACCGTACAAATGCGTGGTGTCGAGCCTGGTGTAAAGCTGGCTATCTCTCCGGCTACCTGCACCGCGAGCTCGCGGGTAGGCACAAGGATCAGAGCGCGGACCTTGGGGCCGGGTATGGACAGCTTCTCGACGAGGGGCAGGCCGAACGCAGCAGTCTTGCCGGTACCGGTTCTGGCCCGGGCCACGAGGTGCGCGGTACCGCTGAGGAGCAGGGGAATGGCCAGAGCCTGGATAGGCGTTGGCTCCTCGAAGCCCTTGCGGGTGAGAGCTTCGAGCACGGAGGGGGAGAAGCCGAAATCGGCGAATGTAGTGATCGTGGGAGAAGGCATCGGTATCCTTAAAAGTGGAAAAACGTATGGTCCCGGCGGGTAGAAGCCTCAAGGATCGTCCAGTTCCGGACGCTGGGTAGCTGGTCACGCGGGATTTGAACGATTATACAGCGCACAGCCCCCGGTAGTCCAGTCAGCGCTACGCAACAAAAGCTAAACCATTCCCCATAAAAGCCGAAAATAATACCAGGGACGCAACCTGCGTCGACCGGAGGAAAACCATGAAGACCTTCGCCATCAAGAGCACCGATCGCGCGCCTTCTTTGCTGGAGCTCGTCACCGAGATAGAGGACGGTTTTGTCGTGCGCATTGTCAGGCACCGTGACGACTGGGACGACGTCAGTGAGGAGTTCATGACCCGCGAACTGTTCGAGACCTGTGTCAGGACTGGCTACATCTACGAAATGTCGGCTTGATGCCGGCTTGCATCATATAAAATAAAGCCAGAGTACAGCGCACCATGAGCACCCTGCAAACACCGGGGGGCCGTCCGCGAGGGCGGCCCCCGGTGTTTGCTGCGACAATCGCGGTCCCACCTCTTTCACTGTTCCAACATAAGAAAGCATGCTATCGTCTGCATTCAGGATTTACTGAAAATAGACAGAGCGCCGTGTGCGCGGCGCTGCCCCAGGAGATACCGTGCACAACCCAGACTCGCTATTAAAGTTACCCCGCTCCCGCGAAGGCAGGAAACTGCTCGCGCGCTGGTATGGTGAATCCCGGGCGTCCTCCGAGGCAGCCCGCTGGGAACGGCTTGCCGAGCTCATGCTTTCCATCGGTGATGTTCAAAAGGCTACCTTCATCTCCAGCCCCGGCCGTACCGAGCTCGGCGGCAACCATACCGACCACAACGATGGCAGGGTCCTCTGCGCCGCGGTCCACCTTGATTCGCTGGCTTGCGTCGCGCCCCAGGACGGGCTGATGGTGGAACTTCACTCTGAAGGGTGGGCCGAGCCGTTCAGGGTTGATCTTGGCGACCTGGAGCCCCGACCGGCCGAGCGGGGCACGCCAGAAGCCTTGATCCGGGGCGTCGCGGCGGCCATTTCCAGACGAGGCGGCAACATAGGTGGCTTTTCTGGCATGATGACGTCTGCGGTGCCAGCCGGTTCCGGTCTATCCAGTTCGGCTTCGGTCGAGGTGCTCTTCGGCCAGATACAGAATGCCCTCTACAACCAGAACAGGATACCGCCCGTGGAACTGGCGATGGCAGGCAAGGAAGCCGAGAACCTGCATTTCGGCAAGCCCTGCGGCCTCATGGACCAGATGGCCTGTGCGCTCGGAGGCATCTCCGCCATCGATTTTGGCCGCCCGGAAAAGCCGAAGTGGGCCCGCGTCTCGTTCGACTTCGAGAAGGCCGGGTACGTGCTCGCCGTGGTCTACGCCGGCGGCAACCACGCGGACCTGACGGACGATTACGCCGCAATACCTGCGGAGATGCACGCGGTCGCCGAACTGTTCGGCCTGCCCAGCCTGCGGAAGCTGTCGTTTGAAAGGCTCATCCGTAAATCGGCTGAAATCCGTGAAAAGGCGGGAGACCGTGCATTGCTCCGCGCCATCCATTTCGTCAACGAGAGTGATCGGGCAAGGGACATGGCAACAGCCCTGGACGAAGACAGGCTCAAAAAATACCTCAAACTGGTCAAGCGCTCCGGAGACTCCTCCTGGAGGCTCCTGCAGAACGTCATGACACCCGGCGCCGTGCGGGACCAATCGCTGGCGGTTGCCATCGAGCTGACCAAGGCCTTTATCGGCAAGGACGGAGCGGTTCGGGTACACGGCGGTGGCTTCGCCGGCACAATACAGACATACGTCAAACTGGAACAGGCAGAGGAATACCTTGAATTCATGGACGCCCGCTTTGGACCGGGCGCTACGACCATCCTGCATATACGGCCCGACGGGGCCGGAGAGGCATTGCTATGAACGAAAAAAGCGGATTCAAACCCTATCTGGGGCTGACATTCCTCATCGGATTTGGTTTCTTCACGATGGGTCTCATGGACATACTGTACGACACCTATGTACCTATTTTCCTTAGCAAGTATATCCAGAAAAATGCCATCATCGGAACGATCATGACGCTGGACAACATGCTGGCGGTATTCCTGATTCCCTTCGTTTCGCTGTGGTCAGACAACACCAGGACCAGGATTGGCAGGCGTATGCCCTTCATCATCACGCTGTTGCCGCTCTCTGCCCTGTTCTTCTCGTTCATACCCTACGCGGCGGCCCGCTCGCTCGGAGCGCTGATCCTGGTGGTCTTTGGCCTCAACCTCGTCAAGCAGGCCTCCCGCGGCCCGATCGTGGCACTGATGCCGGACACCATTCCCGGCGAGTTCCGGTCCGAGGCAAATGGCGTCATCAACACCATGGGCGCACTGGGTGCCATCATCAGCACCGTGGGTCTGGCACGGTTGATGGACCTGGACATCGTACTACCCTTCTTTGGCAACACCAAGGACAGTATCCCCTTCCCGATAGCCGGTTTCTTCGTCGTACTCGCTACCATACTGGTGTTCGCTTTTGTCCGCGAGCGCAAGCATGAAGACTATGAAAAGGAAGAAAAAGCACCGCTCATGAAGTCCCTGAAAGCTGTAGCCGGAGAGAAGGACAAGAGCGCGCTGTGGATACTGCTGGCCCTGCTGTTCTGGTTCCTCAGTTACCAGGGCATACTCCCCTTCATTGGCAAGCTGTGCAAGGATGTGTTCGGAGTAAGCTCCAACGCCAAGGCAGCACTGCCCGCGTCTGCGGTCGCCATCGCCCAGCTCCTGTTCGCCATCCCATCAGGTTACATAGCCCACAGGATAGGCAGGCGCAAGGCCATACGCGGCTCACTCCTGGTACTGACGGTACTGCTTGGCCTCGCCGCCATCGTAGCCAGCTCGCTGACCGCTTCGATTGGCTCCGGGCTCAGGTTCAACCTCCTCCTCGCAATCATGTTCGCTTACGGTATCTTCTGGATTACGATCGTGACCAATTCATTCCCGATGCTGTGGCAGATGGCTACTTTCGGGACGATCGGCGTCTACACGGGCCTCTATTACACCTTCAGCCAGACTGCAGCCATATCATCGCCACCCATAACCGGCGCCATCATAGACCTCGTCGGGTACCCGGGCATCTTCGTGTTCGCGGCATTGTGCATGCTGGTTGCACGGTACTTCATGGGCAAGGTGCAGAAAGGCGAGCCGGCTGAAAAACCAGCCGCCGTCAAGGCCTGACCAGAACAATGAAGTGGGCGCTGGTCCTGTCAGGAGGCGGAGCGAGGGGACTCGCCCACATCGGCGTCATCAAGGAGCTTGAAAGGCGGGGCGTAACCCCGCCCTCCTTCATCGCCGGCTCCTCGATGGGGGCCATCATAGGCGCGATGTATGCGATCGGCTGGGATTCAGCCCGCATGGAAGCCTATGCCCGTAACTTTGACCCGCGCGATTTTGTAGACAGCCTCGCGTTCAAGCTGCCCGATGTAGCGATATCCCGTGTCGTGCAGGCTGGCGCTGCGCTCGGGTCACTCCTCCGCGGCCACTCCGTAGACTCGGGCAACAAGGCCCACGCTGAACTCAGGCGGATCTATGGCAGCATGCGGATAGAGGATCTGCCCATCCCGTTCGCGTGCACCGCCAGCGACCTGGCCACTGGCAAGCCCATCGTGCAAAGCGCGGGGAACCTCGCCGACGCAGTCCGCGCGTCGATGTCGTTCCCGGGCGTGTTCGCGCCGGTGGCTTCTGATGGATTCCTCCTCGTAGACGGGGGTGTGCTGAACAACCTGCCCTGCGATCTCGCCGCGGCCCGTGGATTCAGCCAGATACTCGCGTCTGATGTAACACCATTCCGTGAGGTTGATCCGGCCACCCTGACAAACGGCCTGGGGGTACTGATGCGCTGCTTCGACATGGCCGCGGAACAAGCCCAGTCATCAGTAAATCAATTCGCTACCCTCACGATAACATCTTTTGACGGAAGGACTGCCTTCGATTTCGAGAATTCGGATACCCTCATCAACCTCGGAGAACGTTGTGCCAGGGCTGCGGGTGACGACCTCGACCGCTTCTTCGCGAAAGGCTCTTCCCGAATGGCTGCTCTTATAGCTAAGCTATTCCCATGGAAACGTTCACGCGTTCAATAGACGCGCTCATCGCATCGTACGAATCATCCGGCGGCATCAACCACAGGACCGGCCAGAACCTCCCCTCCAAAGAAGCGGTCCATGCCATCGTGGCTGACCTCGAGACACTCGCGTTTCCAGGCTACCGCCAGGAAGACGGCATCGATGATACCAATGCGGCCTTTGTCATAGGCGAACTTGCCCACAGGACGGCCCGTGCCCTCGTCAATGAAACGACGAAAAGCCTGGAGTATGGATACAGGCTTGGTGGCCGTTCCGGATGTCCCGCAGCCTGCCACCTGGAAGCCAGAAGCCTGGTACAGGACCTGTTCGATGCGCTGCCCGGAATCAGGTCTGTGTTGATGGAAGACGTAGCGGCAGCCTTTGATGGCGACCCGGCTGCCAAATCCACGGAAGAAGTAATCCTGTCTTACCCGGGACTCGAGGCCCTGACGGTCCACCGGTTTGCCCACTTCCTGTGGAACCGCGGCATCCCTCTGATACCCAGGATGATGAGCGAGTACGTGCATGCCAAGACCGGCATAGACATCCATCCGGGTGCAACAATAGGTGGGCGTTTTTTCATAGACCATGGAACAGGCGTGGTGATAGGCGAGACAGCGGTCATCGGGCGTAACGTCAAGATATACCAGGGTGTCACGCTTGGCGCACTGAGCGTGCGCAAGTGCGAAGGTGACCACAAGCGCCATCCAACCATAGAGGACGGAGTTACCATCTATTCGGGGGCTACCATACTCGGCGGGGGAACGGTCATAGGAGCAGGCAGCGTCATAGGCGGCAATGTATGGCTTACGACCTCGCTGCCGCCGGGATCACGCGTCTACGTGCCGCAGGGAGACTTCATAGTCGACTGCAAGGACTAGTGTCCGGATTCCGTCTAACGGTCGAACAGAATGACGTTGCCCGAGTCTTCCCGCTGGATCTTGTCCAGGTACGCTTCTTCTTCGCGCTCCACCGCAGTGGAAAGTGTGCCCCAGATACGCTTTAAAAGCACTTTGCCCGTCTGGGTAAAGAAGAAGATCTTGCGCGGCAGGATGCCGCCCGTGTCGTTGGCTACTATGGGTATGTTTTCCTTGCGGAGAAAGGCCACCGCAAATTCGACATTGTCCCTGGGCACCTTTGTGGGGCCGGAGCCCAGCCGCAATACCGAGGCTCCTCCGAACACCTTGGCGCTGATGTCGCTTTTTCTGGATCCCGCCTTGAGCAATTCGTTATAGAGCAACTCTATGGCAAACATGCCGTACTTGGCGTTCCGGCTCTTGATCATGTCCTCATCATCCAGATTTCCGGGTAGCATGAAGTGGTTGATACCACCCAGCCTGAGCCGCTGGTCCCAGAAGCTGACCGAGACGCAGGAACCCAGCACCGTGGAGATGATGATGTCTTCTCTGGAAGTGTAATATTCGCCGGGGTGGATGGTGACGATGCTCTGCTCAAAGCAGCTCAGCCTGTGCGTATACACTCGTCCTCCGGTTAGAACAGCGTCACGTCACCGGATTCAGCAGAGGCCCCATCCACGTCGGCAGCGAGGCTTCCGAGGCGGGCCGCTGTCTGCTTGTGCGCGAATATGGTAAACCGGTCGACTATTGTACGCAGCCGTGAACTATGGATGGCCCCGGTTACAGCCCGGGCAGCCGTGTACTCGTCGTCACCAGTACAGGATGAGAGTGACTCACGCATGGATTCCAGTTCAGAAGCGAGCATCTCTATGCGTCCTACGGATTTGGCAGCCTCGCTTATGGCGCTGGAAAATTCATCGGAAAACGGCTTGAACCCGGACTCTATGGCCCACAACCGGCTGCGGGATTCATCGATACGGGAAAACTCATCCCTGAGTTCACCACCCTTCTCTCTGAGCAAGGCAAGGCTGTCTTCCGCCCCGGACAGGTAATCGGTCATGCCTGCGGAGAGCGTCTTTCCAAACGAGCGGGTTACGCCGCCCGCTGCCGCAACATCCTCGGTAAGCCGTTCGGTAAGCTCCATCATCCCCGCAACCGTTGTGGATACGATGGCAAGGGCCTTGTTCCTGGCCGTCTCTATCCTGGACGCGGTGACGATGCTCTTGAACCTTGCCAGTATGCCGTTCATGAGCTTGAAACGATCGTCCAGCCGGAGCACGCCGTCAGAAATCGCGGCGGCTTCTGAAACCGCCTTTTCTTTCATGGCAATGTAGGGTCTGGCCTTGCTCTCGTAGTCGTTGCCGTTGCCCGCGTTGCCGCGTGCAGCAAGGAGGGCACTCCGGGCACCTTCGACAGATGCCATGACGCCGTTGACGCCCGCGATCCCTGCATTGAAGCGATCAAGACTCGCCCGCACCTGGGCACAGACGTCATCGAGAAGGGATGCGGAGAGCCGCGTTATCTCGATGAGGAAGGCCTGTTCCTCGTCCAGGTCGACAGGGTCTTCGTCAGAACACTGAGTAGCCGGCTCCGCGGCCCTGAGGGATATGCGCACATGATCAAGAGATTGCCTGATAATGTCCTGCAGCTGCACTTCCTGCATTATCAACGAAATGGGGGAGCGGACGCTCGAAGCCTCTTCCGAGAGGGCCCGTATATCGTGAGCGGACTGGTCTATTTCACGGTCCAGCGCGGCAAAGCCATTCTCCAGGGCCGCCGTAGCCGATTCAAAGAACGACGACTGGGCCGTAGACAGCGTGCCAAGCGTAACGCGGAGTGTGCCAAGCCGTTCCAGCAACGCGGATCCTGCCCTGGACAGATCATCGGCATGCTGTATAGTGCGCCCCGAGAGTCGCTTGAGCTCGTCGGTGATGACAGAAAACGCACGTCCGGCCGCTCCGGACTTGAGCGCTACGGTCATCGCGTTCAGCGATACGATCTCCATTTCCTCCGAGTCGGAGCGGATGCGGCCGATAATTTCGTCGAGCTTTGAAAGGCTAAGGATGCCGGCTTCGACGCCGCCAAGAAAAGCCTGCTCGGCAGCCTGCGCCTTCTTGAAATACCTGGTAGAATCCTCTATGAAATCCTCGGAGCGACGCCGTGCCGTAGCGGCACTCACACCACCCCGATGGAAACCCATAGCCGCGGTAATCGCCGCCTCGGCTTCACCGGAATTGGCGTCCACTGCCAGCTTGACAGTCCGGAATACCTTGCCGAGGTTGAGGTAGATGGCTTCGGTTTCCCGCTCGATGGCGTCAATGGTTTCGATGAGACCAAGCGCGGACGTCGTGACGGTTCGGTTCATTACACCTACTATATGGTACAAACCAGCTCGGATACAAGAACGGACCGCCCCCGAGGGACGGCCCGTCTTGCTACGAATGCGAATCGTCTCAGTTCAGCTGGGCAGCTTCACCCTCTACGATCGCGACGGGCAGTATAGACTTCTCGGTGTCCATGCTGAAATACCGGGCTTTCTGCATGACCGGGGCAAAGCAGACCTCGTCACCGATCTTGAAGGTATGGTGCGGCGGAACCTTTGACACGAGCTGGCTGTTGGCTGTCTTGGCCCACAGGTGGATCTCGGCACCAAGCGGTTCCACGACGCTTATGGTCGTCTTGAATCCCTTGGCCGTCTCGTCGTACGGAAGGTCTTCCGGCCTGAGTCCGAGCACGACTTCCTTGCCAATAAAGGGCTTCAGGGCCGCGATATGCTCTTCTGCGGGGCTCATCCTGCCCGTACCCTCGTCGAGCACTATCTTTCCACCTTCTTCAAGCACCTTGACGGTCAGGAAGTTCATCGGCGGCGAGCCTATGAAGCCGGCGACGAACTTGTTGATCGGGTGGTTGTAGAGATACAGGGGAGAGCCGATCTGCTGGACGAGACCATCCTTCATGACGACAATCTTGTCGCCCATGGTCATGGCCTCGACCTGGTCGTGGGTCACGTAGATCATGGTGGCCTGCAGGCGCAGGTGGAGGTCGATGATCTCCGCGCGCATCTGCACGCGCAGCTTGGCGTCCAGGTTGGACAGCGGCTCGTCGAACAGGAAGACCTTGGGGTTGCGGACGATGGCGCGGCCTACCGCGACGCGCTGGCGCTGGCCGCCGGAAAGCTGCTTTGGCTTGCGGTCAAGGTACTTTTCGATGTCCAGTATCTTTGCGGCCTCGCGCACACGCTGGTCTATCTCGGCCTTGGGCAACTTGCGGATCTTGAGGCCGAATGCCATGTTGTCGTACACGCTCATGTGCGGATAGAGCGCGTAATTCTGGAACACCATAGCGATGTTCCTGTCCTTGGGCGGTACATCGTTGACGATCTGCCCGTCGATGCTTATTTCGCCGCCTGAAATTTCCTCGAGACCCGCGACCATGCGGAGGGTCGTAGACTTGCCGCAGCCCGACGGGCCGACGAATACGACGAATTCCTTGTCCTCGATGGTGATGTTGACCGAATCAACCGCTTTGACATCACCGTCATATACTTTGGTGACATCCTTGAGAATTACTCGTGCCATGTGTTTGCTCCCCTTCAGAGGTTATCTTATGGAGCCTATTGTAGAGGGGAACCCTGCTGTTGTCAAACAAAACGTCCTTGACACGGAAGGCTTCCACCCTGACAATGGCCAGACACCAATCCTTCGAACCCCCCTGCCTACCGGAGTTGCCAGAAAGCTGCTCCTACGGTAACCGGGTCAAAGGGCCGGGCGCGGAAACGCCCCGACCTTCCGCGCTTGAAAAGGAGGACGCGAGGTGAGCCGTGCTCTACCCATGCTCGTCGCGCTGCTTGCAGCAACCATCCTCACCCCGACCTCCGCGTCGCCATTGCCAGGCCTTGCCTACAATGGCACCACGGTAAAGCCACTTGGCCAGGCCACCAGGCTCGTTCCATCCGGGGTACCCGGCGAGCGGGGTTATAGCCTCGGCGAGCTTTTCCCACCACAACTTGAAGCCTGGAACCTCAAGCTGCGCTCCGGGTCAGGTGAAGAGACTGCCCTGAGCTACGATGACCTAGGGGAGCGCCTGTTCGACATGTACATTATCGAATCAGGCGGGACCTGGGACTTCCTGCTTGATCCAGGCAAGTCCGGAACCCGGAAACGATCCAGAGGCATTTCAAGCCTGTCACTGACCGGGGAACCCTGCCCCGAGAAGACCATCGAGGTATGGGTGTCCTGGGAAGGCGTGCCGGAACTCAAGACAGAAATACGGCGCTGGGCTGAACGGGCGGGCGTTGCTGCCAAGGTCGTCGACGTGCCGTCGATCAAGAGCAAGCTCATCACCGTACTGCGCGGGGGCGGCAAGGTTCCTGACGTCGTGATGCTGCAGTCAGATTACCTGCCCGACCTCGTGGAGGCAGGCGCACTGCAGCCACTGGACGGGCTCAAGCTGCCCGCAACCGGAGCAAAGGGCCGGGTAGCGTTTGAACTTTCCGGCAAGCTCCTCGGTGCTCCGTTCTACTGTGACACCCAACTCGTCTTCTACTCGACGAAGCTGATAGAGCAGGCTCCACACCCGGACTGGACGCTCGATGACATGGAGCGCCTCGCAAAGGCTTCTGGCGCACAGGTGGGGGCCGCATGGAACGCATACTCCGCGTACTGGTTTCTGCCCTTTGTCGTTGGATTTGGCAAGGATTCTATCATAGGGACTGGCGGACAGATGGATGTGCGGCACCCCGCGTACAGGAAGGCTCTCTCATACCTCAAGGAATCGATTACAAGGAAATTCATGACTCCAATGGAGCGTGACGCGATGATGGCCTATTTTACTTCGGGCAAGGCTGCCTTCATCCTTTCTGGTTCATATAGTGTGCCCGAATTCAAGCGGCTTGGATTGCCGTTTGGCGTGGCTCCATTCCCGCTTGTAACCGCAGGAGGCAAGCGGCTGGCACCAATGCTGGACTACAAGGGCTGGGCGATTACCAGAACAACAAAAAGCCCGGTTCTGGCCAGACGACTAGTCCAGCACCTGTCGAGTGCGGGCATCCAGTCCGCGTTCTGCGAACCGCAGGGCAAGCTGCCGGCAAACGAAGACGCCTGGGCTCTGCTGCCGGCAGGCGACCCGTACCTGGCGACGATAAAAGCCAGCTGGGAGGCCGGCATCGCCGTGCCGCCCGACCCCGTGTACGGCGACTTCAAGAATGCGTCATGGAAGCTGATACGGCTCTTCCTGGGCGGCGATACTGACGCCGACGAGACACTGTCTGCGCTGGCAACGATCCTGGGCGAATAATAATGGATTCAATTAAGTAACTACATACATGACAAGGAGAAAGCTCATGAAACGGACTAAGGGAATTCTGGGAACTGCCGCGGTACTGGCGACTGCGATACTGCTGACTATGGCAATGGGCGGCTGTGTCAGCCAGGAACCGGCCGTCGTGGCCGAAGAAGCCGTCGACGCCACGAGCGCATCGACGGATACCGGCGACTGGGGCGAGGCTGCGGACGCCGGAGCCAAGACAGGAGCCAAGAGTGACCAGTCCTACCAGGACGGCACAGGCTGGTCGATAGACCTCAAGGGCATCAGGGCGGCCAAGCTGTGGCAGAGCTATTTTGAGGAAGCAAAAACCCATTCGAGCCACTCGGTCGAGAAGATAGTCGACAAGAAGGGCGTCAAGACGAGTTACCGCGGCATGCCCCTGTGGCTCGCAGTAGCCATGGTCGACGGCCCCGACACCGACCACGCCTGGCTCTTCGACCAGGATCTGTGGACCAAGGGCTACGACGTCACGATCGTGGCAAAGGACGGCTACTCGGCCACTTTCAACACCAAGGACCTGGCGTCCGGTGCCCTGATCATCGCCGACCTGGAAGACGGCAAACCCATAGCGCCGATGGTCGTGGGAGACTCGCTCAAGAACCTCTGGGTCAGGGACGTAGTCCGAATCGAGACCTCGCTGACGCCCAACGCCCTCGTCGCCGCGGCGGCATCGTTCTCACTCGACTTAGACATCAACGGTGCCAAGGCCAGTTTCAGCCTCGCCGAGCTCGAGAAGCTTCCCATATATACAGAAGGACGCGGAGCCTACACGACCAGCGCGGGTACCCGCTACGAGGGTGTCTATGGCGGCGTCAAGCTACTCGAACTGATCAGGACCTATGCGGACCTCTCGGCCGACGACTCGATCACCTTCGTGGCCATGGACGGCTATGAAATGAGCTACCCCGGCAAGACCGTGCTCGATTCACCCGACGGCGACTGGCTCCTGGCGTTCAGGCTGGACGGTGACTGGCTGGCCAAAGATCCAGGCTATGTCCGCACCATCAAGGTCGGACCCAGCACGCCCAACATCGATGGCCACCTGTCGGTGCGGATGGTCAAGAAGATCGTCGTCAAACAGAAGGATTTCGTCGACTTTACGCTCAAGCTCTCGGGCAAGATGAACTTTGATCTGGATCGCTCTTCCGTGCAGAGTTGCGTCAGTTGCCACAAGAAGACGGTAACCTTTGAGAAGAAGGGCGAAGTGGCCGAGTACACGGGCTTCCCGCTCTGGTTGCTCATGGGCTATGTCGACGACCCCAAGTACGCACCGCACAAGCAGGACGCGTCGATATCGGCCTACAGCAACGAAGCCGCCAACGCTGGCTATACCATCACCATGACCGCCGCCGACGGGTTCAAGGTAACGCTGAACTCCAGGGACATTACGCGCAATGACGACATCATCGTGGCCCTGTACAAGAACGGCGAGAAACTGCCCGACAGCGAGGCACCGCTGACTGTAGTCTGGGACCGCGCCGCTAAAAAGCTCCCTGAAGGCATCAAGAACATAAAAATGCTTGCGAGCGTAGGAGCTACATTCTGACAGACAAGCGGCCAGGCGGCCTTTCAAGCATCCGGCTGCCTGGCCGGTTCCTCAAAGCAACCGCCGACCACGGCCGCCTCGTCCCGCTTCTGGTGCTCGTCGCGCTGGCCGGTGCCGCCCCGTTCCTCTCGGCCCTGCGTGAAAGCTTCTTTACAGGGGGCACCTGGACAGGCCTCGCCAATTACCGTGAACTGCTTGCTGACCGCGGATTCCCGATGGCGGCAGGCATAACGGTGGGCTGGAGCCTCCTGTCCGCGACCGTCACCATGGCCATCGCCTACCCCATCGCGTCACTCGCGCTCGGTTCAAGGCGCGCCTACGCCATCATATTCCCGCTCCTCGTTACCATGTGGGCCGTACCGGTATACATCGGCGCGCCCCTGTGGCGCTTCGTGCTCCACGGAGCCGCTGGCGATTCGGTATTCAGGACCCTGACCGGCATCGAGGTAAACCTGATGGAATCCCCGGTGGCCGCCTTCGTATCCAGCGCCCTGGTCGCGGCGTGGTTCAGGCTGCCCCAGGCCGTATTCATCATGCTCGCCGCGCTCGGCCGTTCGCGCAGGGCCATTGACGATGCCGCGAGGGTGGACGGCGCAGGGCCTGCGGCGCTCGCATTCACGATACGTCTGCCGGCCATGTCCGGCGCGATAGGCGCGATAGCAGCGCTGGAACTCGTGTCCGCATTCAAGGAATTCACCGTGCCGTTCCTGATGACCGCCGGAGGACCTCCGCTGCGGTCAGGCATTACCGAGCACACGGTCGTCGGCGCCACCACGACGCTGGAACTGTACCTCTACGACCTTTTTTCAGGCTATGCGGACTCCGGCATTGTCTCGGCGTACTCGGTTTCCCTGTCGCTCGTCGTAGGGGCGGTCGTAGCCGGAGGCTTCGCGCTCAGGGGCGTACTGAAGCGCGGCAGCCCGCTACCCCGCCGGCACCAGGCACTGGCCGGTTCAACGGGCTCCCCCGCCTCGCAGCAAGCACCGGACAGGCTTGCGGAATCCTCCACTGCCGAAACGGCGGCCTGCCGTTCCAGGCGCATTCCCCGCCGCATCGGCCACGTGCCCGGAAAAGCAGCTGACGCGATCCTTGTAACAGCCTCCTGGCTGGTCGTCGCCCTGCTGGTAGCCGCAGCTGTCGTCCTGGCATACTGCATCGTCTGGATGGCGTTTTCAGACCTGTCCATAGCCTTCAT
>JAIFMD010000169.1 GCA_020048755.1 Spirochaetota bacterium | reverse complement strand
CTCTTTGGCTCGGTGCCAAGCGCGCACCTGCAGTTTGACCATCCCGCCTTCCTGCTCTCGGAACTGCTCCACGGCGCATACATCCTGTACTACATATCGATTCCGGGCTTTGCCTTCTGGCTGTACATCAAGAACAGGAGCGCGCTCAGGGAGTACATCGTCGTTGCCATGTTCATCTTCTATGCGGCCTGCCTGACCTACGCGGTGTTGCCTGTCGTAGGCGGCCGCTTTGATCCCGCCATCAGGGCCCTGACTGAAACCTACCGTTACGGGCCGTTTACCAGGATCATGGTCTACATATACAGAAGCAGCGCCCATGCGGGCGCTGCTTTTCCGAGTACGCATGCAATCATCAGTCTGGTCTTAGCCCTCATGTCGATCAAGCGGGCCAGGGTCCTGGCACCGCTCTTCGCGGTCAACGCGGGACTCATACTGGCAGCCACAGTTTACTGTGGATACCATTATGTTGTGGACCTGCTCGGTGCGTTTGTCTATCTTGCCATCCTGTACCCCGTGGGCATCAGGATGGAGACTGCGTTCTACCGCCGACCGATCAGGACCGTTTCTGCGGAGGGCCTTACTTCTTCCGCGAGGTAGCCTGCACTGCGTCAGTGACGAGCTTCTGGAGTGCCGCAAGGGACGAACGGGCGCTCTGGGCCTTGGCAAGCGCGGCCTTGTAGTCGGCCTTGGCATTGTCGCTCTCTGCTCCCGCCAGCGTCGCTGCCGCATCCTTGAGACCAGCATCCACAGCACCGGTATCGAGCTTGATGCCGCGAACCTTCCTGGCAGCAGCAAATGCCTGCTGGACTTCAGCGAGCGTTGACTTAACAGTTGCTATCAGGGAAGTCGCGTCGCTTTTAGCCTTTGCCTTGCCGGCAGCGCCGTCCTGAATGGCCTTCTCGGCGGCAACCACAGCCTCTGCGGCCAGGGTTTTGGCATCGTCATAGCGTTTCTCGTCGGAACCAGCCTTCATGCGGGCTATGAGATCCCTGGCCTTGGTCAGGGAGTCCGGCGCATACAGGCGCGCATCGGCGTCGGCTTCTGCCTTGACAAGTGCCTGGTTGGCGGCTTCCATCTCCGCGACGGGAGGTTTGGCACAACTCACCGCGAGTGCAATGGCCACGATGGCGAAAACCGCCGTTACTATGATTCCTGATTTTCTGGTACTTTTCATAAAAACCCCCTGACATGGATTCTGAACTACAGCTTCTTACAGTATATCGGCATTCAATCACAATATACTGAATCGGGTACTGCCAGAGCACCCTTTTTTAGTGTATCGTGCCTGCATGCCCAGAATAATCATGGCAATACGGCTCTTTGCGGCCCTTGCCGCCGCCACCATAGCCTTGGTACTGATGGCTCCACAAGTAACTGACGCCGGGAGCGCATCAATGCCTCCGGACAGCCGCCTCCATGAGTCGCTCGCATTGAAACGCCCGCCGGTTCCAGAAGCGCAGGAACTGCTCCTCATCCAGGTGCGCAAGGAAGACGAACGGGCTGTCTCCGGCTCCCTGGAACTGGCAGACTTCATACTTACCCTCAAGGAAATGGATGCGGACAAGGTGCTGGACCTGCTTCCCGAAGTCAACACAACCGGTTCCGGCGCACTGTCCCCTGAGCGGCGGAGAGGCCTCGAGTCCCGCTTCGAGAAAGAATTCTCGCTCATAGACAAAAACATCGCCACCCTCTTCGAGGCCATCAGGCTGGGCTCCATACGCACCAAAGACAGCACCAGGTTCGTGCAGGAACTCCAGACCCTGGTGCAGCTGAGCAAGACCCGGCTGCTCGCCGAGACCGTGGAGGGTGACAATACGGGCATGCTTCTGCTCGGGCAGGCGCATGCTACCTTTGGTGCCGGCCACTACGTGGACGACCTCGCCGCACTGGGCCTGGCGTTGCCTCTGTATCCCGACGCCTTTGCCGTCATAGAACGGCCTGTCGAGGTGGAGGGATCGGTACCATTCCGCCGTTTGGATTTCTGGGTTGTCGAACGCTACACCGCGCTGGACAAGGATCTGTACGGCCTGCTCGTCAGTATGGAACACGCTGGCTACCTTGCCAGCCTTGATCCCGGTGCACACCCTCCGGCCCTGTACGAACATGCGCTGAGCCTGCGCCAGAACCTGCTGGCCAAACCCGGTGACGCAGCCGCGCGCACCTGGCGGGAAGCCAGAGAGCAGTACCTGCGGTCGGTCAGAACGCTCCTCTCCGGCAAGGCCGAATTCGGGCTGCTTGCCGGCTTTGACTCGTTACTCGCCGCCGAAACCCTGGAAGAATCCAGCGCCACCAGTATCAAGGACCTGAGACAGGCCGTCGTCGCCGCATTTGCCGCGGCACGGACGGCCTTCAACGAGTTCCAGACGGTACGGGACAGGCTCCAGGTGGACCTGCGGGGTGCCTTCTGCATCGTGGGCACTGTTTCCGGCCCACAGCTTGCAGCCGGGGAACAAACCCCGGCGGAAGCCGCCGCCTTTTTGGCCAACAGCGTGCTTTCAGGCAGCTATTTCAGGGTAGCGACAGGGTCGCGGTACAGGTTCTGGATGCTCCTGCCCGCGGTGCTGGCGGCCGTGCTGCTGGCACCCTTTGGCACCCTGGTCTCGGGTCTGCTCGGCGTGGTCGCCATAGCCAGTTCAGCGGGAATGTTCAGCCTGTTGTTTGTGTACAAGGGCATCTGGATAGATCCCCTCATCGTGGCAGGCATCACCGCTGCCGCCACCGCTGCATCCATTGCCACTGAACTCGCCGTTCGGGCACGCATAGGCTCGATACTGCGGCAGCGCCTGGGCAACCGCCTGCCGGAGTCAGCGCTCACGGTCCTGGCGTCGCGGCACATCCTGCCGCCGGCTGGTGACCTGACCGCCAGATCCGCCATCCTGGCGGTACGCCACTTTGGCGAAGCCTCGCATGCCGACCAGGAGGACAGCGCGCACCACGCGGCCGCCCTGCGCGCGTTCCACGACGCCGCGGCCGCGGAGATAACCAGGCGGGGAGGCGTGGTTATCGGCGTCGACGAGTTCATACTTACCGCCGGTTTTGGCACACCGTTGCACGCCTTGACGGACGGTCCGGCTGATGGCTCGACGAATGGCCCGGGCATGGATCCTGCCGATGCCGCGAAGCGTGCCTGCTCGGCAGCACTGGACATCGCCGCCCTGGCACCGGAGCAGAGCGGTGGATGGCGCTTTGGACTTGACCTGGGAGAGTGCAATTTCTTCTATTCAAGTGTAGACGGCTACAGCGCGGTGGGACGGACCGTCAATTATGCGCGCCTGCTGTCCGGCCTCGGTTCAAAGTACAACAGCCGCATCCTTGTAACCCAGGGGATCGCGGCAGCAATGGGCCCAGGGTTCAGGACCCGGCGCCTGGACAGCCTCGTGGAGAAGGCCTCGGGCCACGAGCATGCGTTCTACGAACTCATTTCCCGGGAGCAGCCTTGATCCGCCGTATCGGTGCCGCCATTGCCTTGAGCCGCACCACCTTGCCGCCGCCGAACTCAGGATAGGCACGATACCGCTCCCCGTCGCCGGAGAAGGCCGAGGCGCGCTCGCCTGAAAACGGTGGAAAGCGGGCCTGGCTCCATACCATTGACGGATCCTTGAGGCTCAGTTCCGGCCTGGCCGGGTCAAAGTGGATAAACGAGTCGTGCACGCCACGCTCGGCGGGCGGAGCCTCGTCGGTGCTCTGCAGGTAGCGTATGATGCCGGATGCCAGGTCTACCGACTGGATGACCGCCGAGTGTACCGCCCCGCCGTCGTCGCCCCTGAACAGTATGACATCGCCCGGCTGCAGGTTGCGCACCTGGTCCTTGACCTGGATCAGCTCGGCGCTCTTCGAGTCAAAGAACCGGGTGCCTACATAGAGGGATGGATCTGCGCCCTTTGGAACCTTGAGTGCCAGCCTCAGGCTTTTGCCAAGATCCAGTCCTCCAGCGCTTGCAGTGGTTTGCAGGATGTGCCAGACGAAGCCGGAACAATCCATGCCTATCCTGCCTATGCAGTACAGGTAATCGTAGATGTCAGTAGCCCTGGCCCCGGCACCGGTGGAGAGCACGTAGGGCTTGTGGGGCAGGCCGCGGTAGGCACCGGCCTTCATCCGCGCGATGTCAAAGAGGTCGGTACTGACGCTCCATTGCTGGCTGGGCAGGTCATAGATGACCACCTTGTCGCGGCCGTCGCCCAGGAGCGCCACGAATGCCTTGAAGTCAGCCGAATCGACGATGCCGTCTATCTGGTCCCAGAGCAGGGCAGGGTCGGCCTTGCCACCGCCTATGATGACCAGGTCGCTGCCCGCTATCTCGGCGCGCTCGTTGTTCTGGGCAAACGGCATGCGCAGCGTCATCACCTGGCCGTCTATGATGTAGGTCTTGAAGCATTCACGGTAGGCGCGCTCCATGATGGCTCCGACCCTGTCTCCCCAGAGTTCCGCGGGATCGGCGAATGCCTCCAGCAGGGCCAGTTCCGTGTCAGCGGCGGCGGCCGTAACCGGAGCCGCTACAGGCAGGGCCTGAGCTGACACGGCGGCTAACAGGCAGAAGATGGGACAGAGCGCTCTGGATTGAAACGGGATATGGTTCGGCATTGATCGCAGTATACCGGGAGGGGGCAGGTTTTGGACAGGCGGTTCCCAGGCGTCACCGCCGTATTGATATATTTTCATTGAATAACAAATTGACACGGCCCCCGTTTTGCACGAGACTGGTCAGACGGGAGTGAGCATCACGTTCTTTTTTCAAGGAGAGTGTATGAAAAAGTTGCTATCGTTCATCATCCTGGCTGCGTTGACCGCCAGTCTGGCTGTCGCGCAGACTCCGGTCAACCTATACGGCAGGGCCGCCCAGGGCCCCAAAGGCGTAGTAGCTGCTGCCAAACCAGAGGCTTCCCAGGTAGGCCTCGACATACTCAAGAAGGGCGGCAACGCCGTAGACGCCGCCGTTGCCACCGCGTTCGCCCTCGGTGTCCTGGAACCCAATGCATCCGGTCTCGGCGGCGGCGGATTCATGATCATCAAGCTGGCTTCAATGAAGGAAGCCGTCGTCGTTGACTTCCGCGAGACCGCTCCCGCGGCATCCACCCCGGACATGTTCAAGTACGGTGAAGACGGCAAGGTCATAGCCAACGCAAGCGTCGTAGGCGGCCAGGCCGTGGGCGTTCCGGGTGAACTCGCCGGCCTCCTGTACGCATTTGACAACTACGGTTCAAAGAAACTGAAGCGCGATGCCATCATAGCGCCTGCCATCGCATGGGCCGAGAAGGGCATACCCGTAACGGTCAACCTTGCGGGCATCATCCGCGATGAACTTGCCAAGATAAACAAGTTCGACGCTACTGCAAAAATCTATACCAAGGACGGCC
Organism: Spirochaetota bacterium; assembly: GCA_020048755.1. Taxonomy (GTDB): domain Bacteria; phylum Spirochaetota; class Spirochaetia; order Treponematales; family UBA12059; genus SZUA-370. The sequence goes on along the minus strand of JAIFMD010000169.1, from coordinate 3,732 downwards.
TTCCGTTCGAGGTGGGCGAGAGCATCAAGAACCCCGACCTCGCGGCCACGCTCAAGCTCATCGCCAAGGGTGGCGCTGACGCCTTCTACAAGGGTGCCATGGCGGAGAAGATCGCCCAGGCAGTACAAGATGCCGGAGGCATCCTGACCGCCGCAGACCTCGCCGCCTACAAGGTCCAGATCCGCAAGCCGGTAACCGGCACCTATCGCGGCTACACCATCGTGTCCACCCCGCCCGCCAGTTCCGGCGGCACCCATGTCATCCAGATCCTCAACATCCTTGAGAACATGGACATAGCCAAGATGGGCCCGGGCACCACCGCTACGTACCACGCCTGGACCGAAGCCCTCCGCATGGCCTTCGCAGACCGCGGCAAGTACATGTCAGACACCGATTTCGTCAAGGTCCCGCTCGCCGGGCTCGCCAACAAGGACTATGCCAAGCAGCTCTTCGGCAAGATAGACATGACCAAGGCCATGGGCTCGGCCACCGCCGACGACCCCACCAAGTTCGAGTCAGGCTCGACTACCAGCTTCTCGGTGATGGACAAGGCCGGCAACATGGTTACCGTAACCAAGAGCATCAACTACTTCTTCGGCTCCGGCGTAACCGTCCCAGGCACCGGTTTCATCATGAACGACCACATGGACGACTTCGTCCTCAAGCCCGGCCACATCCAGTCTATCCAGCCCGGAAAGCGCCCGCTGTCCTCCATGACCCCGACCCTGGTCCTCGACCCCAAAGGACAGCCCTTCATGACCCTCGGATCACCGGGAGCTACCCGCATCATCGCGGCCGTTGCCCAGATCATCTCAAACGTGATCGACCACAAGATGCCCATCCAGGAAGCGGTTTTTGCTCCCCGGTTGTTTGCCATGGCTTCCGGCGTGGTGCAGCTTGAAGGCAGGACTTCCATCAACACCCTGAATGGCCTCAAGGCCCTGGGTCACGAAGTCAACGTCCGCGCTGACTGGGACGCATACTTTGGTGGCGTGCACGCGGTGCTCTTCGACCGCGATGCCAAGCTGCTGTATGGCGGAGCCGATCCCCGCCGCGACGGACAGGCCGCCGGTTACTGAGTCCAGCTGATTTGCTGTAACTCGTTCAGACTGCCGTCCGCATCATGCCTGCGGACGGCCTTCGCTTCCTTCGTACTTTCTGCCTTAACTTCAAGGGGTATTCCAATGAAACGATTGATTGCATGCATCTCGTTGCTCACGCTGGTTCTGGCATCGACCATGGCCCAGCCGAGTACAGCCTTTGCCGACAAGCCGGCCCTGCTGACCTCGATAGGCCAGAGCGCCGACCTGGAGATGGTCAAGGTGCTGCTCACCCGCGCCAAGATAGCCTTTACGACCGATGCGGTCATCAAGGCCGGTGACCTGAGCAGTAGCGCAAAAACGCTGGTGCTGGTGGTAGGGGGCAGTTCCAAGGGACTCGGAGCCGCAGGCATCAGTGCCGATGACGAAGTAGCCAGGGCAAAGGCCCTGATCAAGCGCGCCAGGGAACTGGGCATGAAGATCATTGCCGTCCATGTCGGCGGCGAAGCCCGGCGCGGTACCCTCTCCGACGTGTTCATCGAACTGTGCATACCCGTAGCCGACTATGCCATCGTGGTGGCCGACGCGGATAAGGATGGCCTGTTTACCAAGCTTGCCGCAGCGGCAAAGATAACACTGACCAAGGTTGAGAAGATTTCCGGCGCAGGCGCACCGCTGGCAGCCGCCTTCAAATAGGGGAACTCCCGTGCCATTTGAATTCTACCTGTTCGTCGCGATGGTAGGCGTGTTCATCGTCGCCGCCTTTGCCATCAAACTACCGGTCTCGCTGTCCATGCTCGCCGCGTCCGTCACAGGCCTCCTCGTGTCGGGCAACGGGCTGGCAGTCCGGCACCTCGTCGAGGGCACCTTCGGGTACGTCGACACCATCCTCGTCATAGCCACCGCCATGATATTCATGCGGGCCGTGCAGGAATCAGGCGCACTCGACGCGCTCAACATCGTCATAGTCAGGCGCTTCAGGAACGTTCCGGTACTGCTCTTGCCGCTCCTCATGCTCGTGGCCATGTTCCCCGGCATGATAACCGGCAGTTCCAGCGCCTCGGTGTTGACGGCCGGCGCAGTCGTGGCACCCGTGCTGATGATCCTGGGCCTGCCCGCCGTCAATGCAGGAGCGTTCATTGCGATGGCTGGCATCCTGGGTATGATAGCACCGCCGGTGAATATACCCGCAATGATCATAGGCGGCGGCATAGACATGCCCTTCGTCGGCTTCGAGATACCGCTGCTGCTCCTGACCATGCCCCTGGCCATAGTTTTTTCGCTCGTGTTTGGCCTCAGGCACATCAAGAAGGTGAGCTGGGAAGACCTCGCGCCAAAACTCGACACCGAGACGTACCGGAAGTACGGCCCGAGGCTGTTTGTGCCAATTCTGGTCGTGGTGGTGCTCATGGTGCTCGGCAAGACTGTGCCGCAGTATTTTGGCATGGGGCTTCCCCTGATGTTCCTTCTGGGAGCCGCCCTGGCCTGCTTCATGGGCAAGCGCTTCAATCCGCTCATTGCCGCCAAGGCTGCCGTCAACGATGCCCTGCCAGTGCTGGGCATACTGGCCGGCGTAGGCATGTTCATCCAGGTGATGACCCTTACAGGCGTCCGGGGCTTCGTCGTCGTCAATGCCCTGTCGGTGCCGCCCGTGATGCTGTACGCGGCAATAGCCATAACGATTCCGTTGTTCGGCGCTGTTTCGTCTTTTGGCGCGTCGAGCGTGCTGGGTGTGCCGTTCCTGCTGGCACTCCTGGGCAAGGACCAGATCATGACGGCCGCTGCCTTGTCGCTGATAGCTTCTCTGGGCGATTTCATGCCGCCCACCGCGTTGTCTGCAATATTCGCCGCCCAGATCGTCGGCATCGACAAGTACTCGCGCGTCCTCAAGCTCCTGATCGTACCATCACTGGTGATCATCGCGTGGTCGCTCGTGTTCATCGTCTATTCAAAGCAGATAGCCGCCGTCTACTGAGGCAAGGAGTCAATCCGTGAAACTAGCATATCTGACTATCAGCGCGGCAATCCTGGCCCTCGCGGTCTGGAACCTCTGGACCGAGAAGGACTGGCGCAAGCAGGCTGCGGCCGCGATGGTGGCAATACCCCTGCTACTGCGCGTGTTCCTGATAAAGTAGGTAATGATGATGAAGAAACACCATATCAGCGCCCTCGTGGTATCGGTCGTGGCACTCGCCATGGCGGTAGTAGCCAGTACGACCTTCCTGGAACACCGGATACTGGAGCCCATAGTCAAGGGACCTGGCATCAGCGAGATTCGCAAGCTCTCGGCCTGGTTCCCCGGCCTCGCCGGCACCCCCGGTGATACCGACGTCTACGTGTTCAAGGGCAACGCCCCCGGCGGGTCAATGCTCATCATAGGCGGCACCCACCCCAACGAGCCTTCAAGCTTCATGTCAGCCGTGCTGCTCGTGGAGAACGCCACGGTAGATACCGGCACGCTCTATGTGATACCGCGCGCCAATGCCTCGGGCTTTACCCACAACGACCCGCAGGAAGGCGCCCCCGTCTCCTATTCATTTACACTGAAGGACGGCTCCCGCCGCACGTTCCGCTACGGCTCCCGGGCCACCAATCCCGTGCACCAGTGGCCCGACCCCGATGTGTATATCCATGCGGCCTCGGGCCAGGCCCTGTCCGGCAACGAGACGCGCAACCTCAACCGCGGTTACCC
>JAIFMD010000051.1 GCA_020048755.1 Spirochaetota bacterium | reverse complement strand
CAGGGCAACGCATCTCGCAGAGCTTGCAGCCGATGCACAGCTCGGGGTGTGCCGCGTGAACCTTGCCGTTGCGCAGGACAAGCACCTGCTTTGGGCAGAAAGCGACGCATACGTTGCATCCCTTGCACCAGCGCTCGCGGATGACGTGTTCGAAAGTCCGTTTCGTTTGTTCGCTCATATCCTACTCTCGCATGTTGATATGCCGTTATCGGCGGGTCGGATTGACTATATATTGTACAATTCAGCACAGAATACCCCGGACTCCCTTCGGTGTCAAAGAACATCGTAGTGGAGCATTGATCATATAGTGCAAAGAACATGAAATTGAGATACGTACGGCTGATACGACAACTATTCCACCTAATGGAATAGTTGCAACAACTTACCGTTTTTTTAGAATATACAGCCTGTCCGGTATTGTCAAGGATGCTTTATGAGCTTGACAAACAGAGCGCCGACATATAATTTCCATTAGATGACATTCAATTCCGCTGTACAGAATTGTCAAATACCTATGAAACGGTTCAAGGAGGATACTGCCGATGGCTGTGAAAGAAACACCGGTCCGGGCAATCGAGAGGGCTCTTGACATCCTGGACTGCTTTGAACCAGGCAGGCTGGAACTGACGCTGACGGACATCGCCAACAGCATCGACCTCGCCATGAGCACGACCTCGCGCATCGTAGCTACGCTGGAAAAACGCAAATACCTGTCGCGCAATCTGGATACCCAGCGGTACTCCCTGGGGCCGAGGATCTCGCAAATAGGCGCGCTGGGACTGTCCAACATGGAACTCCGCAAGGTTGCTCTGCCATTCATGCGCGATCTGAACGCCCTCTATAATGAAGGCGTGAGCCTCTACGTCATCAGGGAGGACGACAGGATATGCATAGAACGCGTGGAGAGCACCCTGCCGCTACGGCGGGTAATCAATGTCGGTGACAGGCATCCGCTGACCCGGGGTGCTGCCGGCCGGGTACTACTCGCGTACCTGCCCGCGGAACGGCGCTCTCAGTTGCTGGCCAAGGATCCGTTTACGACCGAGGATTCCCTGGATGAACTGAGGCACGGAGGCTATACCGTAAGCCTTGGGGAACGCGAGGAAGGCGTCACCTCCATCGCGGCTCCAATCCAGGACGCCCGCTGCGAGGTAATCGCAGCCCTGTCGATGTCGGGACCATCGGTGCGGTTTGAAGGGCCGGGGTTCTCTGACAAGATAGCCAAGCTAAAGAAAACGGCTGAACTCATATCCAAGGCCCTCGGGAGATGATGCTGTTCGGCTTGGCTAAGTTCGATATGTTCTTATATACTTGCAACATGGCCACACCCTGATTCCCGTGGCTAGCTCGTTTTCCATGGAGTGTAACATGGCCCAGCGTCTCTTGATCCGCGACCTAACCCTGCGCGATGGGCAACAATCCCAGTTCGCGACCCGCATGACCCAGGCACAGGTTGACCGCGTACTGCCTTATTACAGGAAAGCGCATTTCTACGCGATGGAAGTCTGGGGCGGCGCCGTACCCGACTCCGTCATGCGGTTCCTCAATGAAAACCCCTGGACCAGGCTGGAAAGCATACGTGACGGCGTCGCGGGCGTTTCCAAGCTGACCGCCCTCTCGCGTGGACGCAACCTGTTCGGATACAACCCGTACCCCGATTCGGTCATAGAAGGATTCTGCAGGAACTCGGTAAAATCCGGCATAGACATCATGCGCGTATTCGACGCGCTCAACGACATCGACAACATGAAAAGCACCATACGCTTCGTCAAGGAAAACGGCGGCATGGCCGACTGCGCCGTCTGCTATACCGTAGACCCAAAATTCACCTTCGGTGATCGCGCCCAGGCCTTCTTCAAGGGCAAGAAGATACCCGGCACCCTGTTCGGCATACCCTACTTCGTCCGCAAGGCCAAGGAACTCGCAGCGGCTGGTGCCGACATGATAACGATCAAGGACATGGCCGGCCTCGTAGACCCGGACACCAGCGCAAAGCTCATAAAGGCCCTCAAATCGGAGGTCGGCGTTCCCATAGACCTGCATACCCACTGCACGCCGGGCTACGGCACCGCGAGTCTGCTCATGGCAATGGTAAACGGCGTGGACATAGTCGATACCGTCATCATGAATTTCTCCGGCGGACCCGCCGCGCCTGCATGGGAAATAATCCAGCTGCTCGCCGACCGCCTGGGCATCGATACTGGCGTGGACAAAGCCTCGGTTGCCGCGATCAACAGTGAACTCCGCGGCATCCGTGGTGAATTGGCCAAGTTCGACCAGTACAAGCGCTTGCCCCCCGAGATCGATCTTACCACCTACAAACCAGGCCCGGAGCTTGCATCCCTGCTGGACGGCGCAGCCGAAGCTGCGACAGCGGGCAAGACAGACGAGGTCTTAAGGCTCTGTCAGGCCATTGAAGCCGAGTTCAACTACCCCGAGCCCGATGCCATAGTCAAGCGAGCCCAGATCCCCGGCGGCATGTACACCAACATGATGTCCCAGCTCCAGGAAGCAAAACTCGAACATCATCTGGAAGAAGTGCTGCAGATCGTGCCGCAGGTGCGCCTGGATGCCGGAGTACCGCCCCTCGTTACCCCGACCAGCCAGATCGTCGGTGTCCAGGCCGTCAACTGCATCGTCGACAAGGCCCAGGGCAAGCCCTTCTACACCAACGTCTCAAAAAACTTCGTAGAATTGGTCAAAGGTTCGTACGGACACACACCGTTCCCCATCGATCCCACCTTCCGCGAGAAGATCGCCGGCGTCCGGGAAGAAACGCCCTACGACACCAGCAAGTACAAGAAGCAGGACAACCCCGAACTTGCTGACTGCGGCGGACTCAGGCTTGCCAGCAACGAGAAGGAAGAACTCCTCCTCGAACTGTTTCCGAGCGTGGCTGACAAGTACCTGAAAGGGGCCAGGCAGGCCGAGTGGGCTGCCATGGAGGCCGAACGTATCGCAAATCTGCCACCCGAGCCGGAAGAGCTGCCAGGCCGCTATCCGGCAGCGTTCTGGGAAGAAGAACTGATGCTGGCAATTGAGGGCTGATAGCAACATCGTATTTCCCAGCTAATTTTGCGCCCGCGACCGATGGTTGCGGGCTTTTTTCAAGGCAGACGGCTTGAATGATGATCGATCTACTCAAATGAACAAGCGGAAGGCCAATACCGGCTGTTCTGGTTGCCGCGTGGCCTGGTTACTTTGCAGTGGGGGGCGGTCCGCTGGAAGCCAGGACGGCAAGTTCCTGCAATGAAAATCCGGTGATATCGGCAATGGTGACCTTATCCATGCCCCGCGCTATCATCCCGCGGGCAATTTCAGCCTTCCCTTCCGCCTTACCTGCCGTTTTGCCTTCCTCATGCCCTTTCGCCATCCCCGCTTCAAGGCCTTCTTCCAGGGCGATAGCGAGATCGGTGCGATGGTCACGCTCGTAGCGCTCGCGCGCAAGGGCCAGTTCGCGCATCTCACGGTCCTGGGTGCAGCGCTCGTAGTCTTCGTAGGCCTTCGACAGAGCAATGTCTTTCGACAACAGTACCTGCATGTCGATTCCCTCCAGTCCGGCATTTTCTATCAATTCGGCCCACCAGGTCAACGGAACATCCTGTTCCGACCGCTTTTCCAGCTCGACAAAGTGCAACTGTAAGTCCTCGGTAAGCTGGCGCTGCGGGTTTTTAGCATCCGTGATAATAAAATGGTGGTGGTATTCAGGCGTATCGGGAAACAGCACAAAGTTAAGCAGGTTGATGCACACGACTGGCCTGATCATGTGGTATTGATTGCCCCTTTCGAGCTGGTCGGAGTACAGCCGGGCCCAGTAGTACAGGCTGCGGTTGACAAAGTACCTGTTGCCGACAACCTGGACCTCGATGTCAATCTGCCGGTGGTTTTCATCGATTGCCTTGACATCAAGCACGGTTTCTTTGGCCCATCTGGCGTCCCGTGGGCTCACCGGGTTCCGCAGCTCCAGTGACACGACTGGTGGCGAACCAGCATCGACAAGTACAGCGTTGACCAGCTTGAGGAGCACCGGGACAGATTCCGGCCGTCCAAAAACGTAGTGAAAAATGAAGTCGTTGGTCATACGAAGGGCCATATCATCAGTGTAGTTCAAAGAGGCCTCCTTGTCAGGGGAGCCCTGATAGCAGCACCCCCGCATGGGGTACGCATTGCGGAGCACGGTTGCTTGCATGTAAACAGGTTTTTCTGCAAACAAAAATCACGTAGCGCTGATTCTGCACAAACAGCGTATCAGTACAAGTATTCGTGCAGCTACGCGTTCGAGGCTCAGCTAACGACTTCCATCCTGTACAGCACATCTCCACGGCGCACCTTGCGGTCCACCCTGAATGTTACTTCCATGCCACGCTCTCCAGCTGGGACGACTCTGTCGTCTAAGCGTAGCTCTTCAGGAACGAGGGACAGGGCCCCGGTGGTCGGGCCGGTCACCAGCACTTCTTCACCGGCACGCAGTATGCCGGCTTCAATGCGGAAGCTGGCAACCCCGGCCTTGGGGTAATGGTTGAGGCAGATGCCCAGGTGCACCCGTTTTTTGGTAGTAGAGGCACCGTAGGCACTCGTCCACGCGCCAAGCCTCTGCCCCAGGTAATACCCGTCCCAGAAGCCCCGGTTGAACACCGACGCAAGGCGCTCGTCCCAGGCTGCGATTTTTGCGGTTCCGTAGCTGCCGTCAACAAGGGACTCGACAGCTTCACGGTAGCACGAGCTTGAGCACGCTGACGCCGGAGTCGAGCAGCCGGTCGAGGAAATGTATCGTTTTGAGATCCTTTGGCGACATGAGCCGCTCGTTGTCTACCACCAACTCGTCGCCGGATTGCAGGTCGGTCAACCGGTACGAACGGCGGCAAGCTTGCAGGCAGGCTCCACGGTTGGCTGAGCTATTGTACTGGTGCAGGCTCAGGTAGCATTTGCCCGAGATGGCCATGCACAGCGCCCCATGGGCAAACACTTCAAGACGCACGGGTTGCCCCGACGGTCCGCGTATGTCGTCTTCCACGATCTTTGCATGCAGTGCGGCAACCTGGTCCAGATTCAGTTCCCGGGCAAGCACGACCACATCGGCCCACCGGGCATAGAAGCGGAGCGATTCCACGTTGGATATGC
>JAIFMD010000112.1 GCA_020048755.1 Spirochaetota bacterium | reverse complement strand
AGGCGCGCCTTGAGGTTGATACCTTCAGGCGGGATGGTGGGCAGTTCCGCTGGGTTGCGGGAACCCTGAGCCCGGGGATTGGCCAGCCGTACCTCGTCGGGTAGAGCCTCGGGGCCAAGAGCGGTGCTGGCGGCAGAGCAGGCCGCGCTCCGCAGGGCGTTCTGGAGGCCGCGTACGTTTCCGGGCCACGAATGCGACTCCAGTAATTCCAGTGCGGCCTCCGTGATGAAGCGCCGCTCGTTGTACTGTTCGTTCCATGACGCCATGAAGCGCAGGGCCAGCGGACGTATGTCTTCCCTGCGCTCGCGGAGCGGTGGCAGGCTGATGACCACCACCTTGAGCCGCTCGTACAGGTCGCGTCTGAAACGGCCGTTCTGTATCAGCTCGGGCAGATTGCGGTTGGTGGCAGCCACGAGGCGCGCGTCGGCCTGCACCGGTTCGTCAGAACCCACCGGCGTAACGGAACGGTCCTCTATGGCCTTGAGGAGCTTTGCCTGCAGGTCCAGGGACAGGTCACCCACCTCGTCCAGGAACAGCGTGCCGCCATGTGCCGCGCGGAACTTGCCCGAGCGGGCCTTTTCGGCCCCCGTGAAGGCTCCCCGGACATGCCCGAACAGTTCGCTCTCCGCCATGCTCTCCGGAATTGCCGAGCAGTTGACCTCTACGAAGGGACCGGCCGCCCGGGCACCGCCTTCATGAATGCGGCGGGCCAGCATGGTCTTGCCGGTGCCCGTCTCGCCGAGCATCAGCACCGGGTCGTCGTAGCGCGCGGCGGACAGCGCCTTGCGGAGCGCCTCCGCGAACGCGGGCGACACGACGACAGGCTCGGTGCTGTCGAAGGCTGGTTCTGCCCCGACAATGCTGAACAGCACGGAGCAGGCTTCCTCACGGGGCAACGGGGAGGCAGGCGGGTACGGCTGATGGGGCTGCCGCGGCAGCCGGATCTCGGGAATGCCGTCCAGCCTGACCTCGCGCGACTTGTAGGTGCCGCCTGCGAACCTGGCGGGGATGCCCTGGACCAGCGTGGCGGGGAACAGCCCCGAGCGGGCGGCCAGAAAAAGGCTCGTCTTCATCTGTGGCGTGCCGGAATCGAGGAGGAACACCCAGTCGCGCTCGATGGAGCCCGCGCGTTCCCTGATGGACTCGAGACCGTGGCCCAGCTGACCCCAGATTTCCGCATAGTCGATAACGTCGCGGATGGGAAAATCGACAGGATAGAACCGGGTGGCAATGCCCTCGTCGCGGGATTCGCGCTCAAGGTCGCGTGCGCGTTCCAGGAAGGTGCCGCCGGAGCACAGGAGCCAGGCCTCGTCGTACCCCTGCCCGCCCTTCTCCGCAGCCAGGAGCAACGACAGCAACGGGCCCGGCTCGTCGTCGCCTTCGGGGTACGGATCCCTCATGCCGGTAAATGCTATCAATGATTTGATTTTACTCATATGGATCATACTACCCCTCCGCCCGTAGCCATGCAAGTTGCAAATGAACATGCAGGAAGCGTGCCGAGGCTAGGTGCAGACCGCAGGAAACATCTGGGTATGATCATTGTGCTTCAGGCTTCCCCACGCCTCCACTGTATGTCACCAATCCGTAACAATCGTTCCGTAACCGCGGAACGGTTGTTACGCGTTTTGACTCACTTGCGCGGTTGCAAGCGGCCGGAACGGCTACCATGAAGGTTGGCACGATTCCTGCTGTATGAGTACATGAAACCATGGAACAAAATACAAATAGTTGATGTCAAAACAATGTAAAAAGATCTTTTTTTAAGGAGGTTTCAATCAGGGAACACGGAACAGTACCAGAACCACGGTCCTGCTCATCTGACTTGTTGCCTCGACCGCAGGGGGTGCAGGTGGGCATCGCGTTCCAGCCTAAAGGTCCCGGCACTGTGGCAGAAGGGATCACGGATTTTGACCGGGAGCTTGCTCCTGCTCAGTCTGTGATGGTCCATGCATGAGCAGCAGTCAGCAAGGCAGGATGGATCTGGTACTGGATGGTACTGTATACAAAATAGACCTGTTCAAACGTCTGATTGTATTCTAGAATGACAAGGTTCATTTTAATTAATCAAAAAAACGGAGGCCTCAATGAGCAGTTCCGGACTCGCTGACGCTGTAACCAGTCCGTCAGTCGTTTTCCACATTCCCCACGCGTCGACACGGTTCCCCTCCCGCGAGGGATGCCTCCGCCTTGACCTGATCCCCGGCGAGGTAGAGAAGCTTACCGATTGGTACACAGACCAGATATTCTCCGTGCCCGGAACAGAAACGCTGCGGGCGGACTTCTCCCGGGTATTCTGTGACGTGGAGCGCTTCTACCCGGATGAAGCGGAGCCGATGGCGGCAAAGGGCATGGGTTTCTACTATACCCACACTGATTGCGGCGAGCGGTTCCGTGAAGAATCCGATTTCAAGACACGGGTCAAGGAACAGTACTATGACAAGCATCAGCAACGCCTTGCCGCACTGGTCGACAGCCGACTGGAGGCTACGGGGCAGTGCTGCCTGATAGACGGCCATTCCTTTGCAGACGCACCGTTCCTGAGCGAGGAGTGCCAGGATCCCAACCGCCCCGACATCTGCATCGGCACCGATCCCTTCCATACTCCGGACTGGCTTGCCTCGGCAGTGGTACAGGTCTACCGCGGCGCTGGTTACGACGTCAGGGTCAACTGGCCCTTCAGCGGCACCATGGTCCCCGCAGCCCATCACCGCAAGGACAATCGCGTACTGTCGGTAATGGTTGAGATAAACCGCCGTCTATACCTCAGGCAAGGGGTTGCCATTCCCGGCGCCATTGCCAGGCTCAGGGCTATGGCGGAACGGGTGGTCACGGCCATCGAGGGGAAAACACCGGGAGCTGGCCGGGCTTGATGGTGTCCTGAAAATCAGCAGTGAAACAAGTACATCAGTACTTCGCCCTCTTTTCAATGCCTTCAAAGAACAAATCGGCCATCAAGGCCATCAGCACCGGCAGCGCTGCTCCGAGGACGAGGACCTGAGCGCGGCTGATGTTGTTTCCGGCTATGATGAGGTTACCCATCCCGCCGCCGCCCACGAATGCAGCAAGGATGGCAGAGCCGATGGTGATGGTAACCGCGGTCCGTATTCCCGCCATGATCATGGATGCTGCCATAGGCAGTTCCACACGGAACAGCACGCGCCAGGCCTTCATACCCATACCATGCGCAGCTTCAGTTATCGCGGGATCCACCTCCTGGAATCCTACCAGCGTATTGCTCAGGATGGGCAGAAGCGCATAGATCCAGAGCGCGATGATGGCTGGCCTTGAACCTACCCCCATGAACCCTACGGAGAGTGCAACGACAGCAAGGCTCGGAACGGTCTGGCAGACATTTACCAGCGCGAGGACGCGGGGTGCCCAGGATTTAAGCCTGGGCCGGGTGAGGGCAATACCCAGGGGAACGGAGGTAACAACCGCCAGGAGCGCTGAAGCTCCTACAAGATAGAAATGTTGCAGCAAGAGGCCCCAGACTTTGTCGTAGGTCACGAGGCGGGCAACGACGCTGTCCTGAGGGTTCTCTACAACCCAAACCGTCATCAGGACCCCGATGCTGCCCAGAAGCACAATTTTCAGCGGGCTACGAAGTGATACCATGGCGGTTCACCCTCTCCAGCAGATTCTCGAAATCCAGGACGCCTACCACATCGTGCCGTTCATCCTCGACAAAGATGAACCTCTCACCGGTCCTGAGCATTTCCGACAGGGCGTCCTGCGCTGTAGCTTTCATGCCGAGGATTCCCTGCGGTGATCCGCGGGCTTCTTCCACTTCGGCAGGAGACAGGGTCTTCATGATTTGGCCACACCTCATCAGACTCAGCATCTTGAGGGAGTTCCGGCCCCCTATGAGCTCCGAGACAAAGGGATCTGACGGGTTGGAGAGGATTTCCATCGGCGAGCTCAGCTGGACGATCTGTCCCAGCTTCAGTACCGCAATGGTGTCACCCATCTTGATGGCTTCCTCGACATCATGCGTCACAAAGACGATGGTCTTGCGGATTTTTTCCTGAATGCGGAGGAATTCGTCCTGCATCCTGGCTCGTGTAATGGGATCCAGTGCGCCAAAGGGCTCATCCATGAGCATGATGGGCGGATCGCCGGCTAGAGCCCTGGCTACTCCGACCCTCTGTTTCTGGCCACCGCTGAGCTCATTGGGCTTCTTGTTCCTGAAAGCCTTGGGATTGAGATCTACCAGGTCGAGCAGTTCATCGATGCGGGAACTGATGCGATCTTTTTTCCATCCAAGTTCACCAGGAACGACCGCTATGTTCTCTCCTACGGTCATGTGGGGAAACAACCCGGTATCCTGGATGATATAGCCAATGCTCAGTCGCAGTTCTATGGTGTCAACCGTATCGATGTTCCTGCCGCCGATGAGGATGGCCCCGGAACTGGGGCGGATGAGCTTGTTGATCATCTTCATCGTCGTAGTCTTGCCACACCCCGAGGGGCCAACAAGCATGCAGATGGTTCCTGACTCGATTTCCAGGTTCAGGTTGTGAACAGCGTCGGTGGCCTCGCCAGGATACCGCTTGACGACATTTTCGAATCGGATCATCTGTTGAGTTTCCTTTGGACACCGCCAAGGAACTGGTCGGTGAGGATTGAAATCACTGATATCAAGACAGCCCCTACAATGACCATCTGATCGCTGCTGCGACTGATACCCTGAAAGATATAGACACCAAGGCCACCGGCGCCGATGTAGCCTGCGATTGCGCCAATTCCGATGCCCATGACGGTAGCGGTGCGGATGCCAGACATCATGGCAGGCAAGGCCAGGGGGATTCTGATTGTTCGCATGATCTTCTTTTCAGTCAGCCCCATGCCACGGGCGGCTTCAAGAATTGCAGGATTGATGGTCATGATGCCTGTGTACACATTGCGGACTATCGGGAGCTGGGTATAGGCCACCAGACCGACAATAGCGGGAATCTTGCCTATACCCAACACAGGAATCAGGAGCGAAAACAGGGCCAGGCTGGGAATGGTCATCAGGATATTGGTAACATTCAGGACTATCCGTGCCGCCATCTGGTTCTTTGTGATGAGGATACCGACCGCAACTCCCACGGTGACTGAAATCACCATGGCTATGAAAACGATGAACAGGTGTTCCAGTGTAAGTGAAAGAATAGTCGGCCAACGGGATATCAGGAACTCGAAGAAATTCACAGGGGGGCTCCTTTGATCCAAAGCCTCATCATACTCGAATTTCTGACCTGGCGGCGTTTTTTCCAGCAATCCGGCCAAAAACAAAACACTCTGTTATTGAACAGCTGCCCAGCCGGCAGGCTCCGTGCACGCCCCCGACAAGCTCGCCGGCGGCAAAAAGCCCGGCCATTGGATTTCCTTGGGTATCCAGCACAGCCGCATCAGCGTTGATGGCAAGACCGCCCATGGTGTAGTGAACCTTGGGCCAAAGCCGGACGCCATAGTACGGCGGAATCTGCAGCGGTCTGGCATCGTCAAGGAAGGGTTTTTCAAACTCCTGGTCAGAACCGTTTGCAACCGAGCTGTTGAAGCGCTCAACGGTTTTCGTCAGTTCAACTGAGTCGATTCCATACCCTTCAGCCAGCGCCTGCAGCGTCTCAAATTTTTTCAGGATACCCTTTCTGAGTCCTTTGTCCAGATTCCAGCCAGCCTGGGTAACCGCCTGGGCATCGGCTATGCCAATACAGGGATGACCGACATCTAGCAGTGCATCGGCGAGGATTTTCCTGTCGGCAAGTTCGTTGCACACGCGCCTCCCTGTCGAAGGGTCGACGATGATTCCACGTGGGAACACGATATAGTCGGCGAAGCCCGGTGCCTCGCCATACCCTTTTTCATCGGGTGACGCCCAGGGGCCAAGCTGTATATGAGACAATTGCACAGGAGCAGCCCCGAGCCGCATCGCCTCGATCAGAGCCTCTGCAGTCGCAAATGGCTTGTTCGTTGTATCAACCTCGGCGGTCAGCCGGGGATCGTGCAGTGTCCGGAACGCAACATCAGCCCCAAAACCTCCCGTGGCAAGAACGACGCCGCGGCGGACCTTGATGTCCAACCCGGATCCTGCAGCGGGGTCTGCATGATCATACCCGTACCGGACCAGAACCCCGGTCACGCGGCCTCGGGTATCGGTACGGATGGTCTCAAGCCTGGACTTGTAGCGAATCGGCACTTCAAGTTCTTCCAGCTTTTTCAGCAGCGGCCGCATGATGGATGCGCCGCTGCGGCCCCTGGCCGTGTAGCAGCGGGCTACCGAGTGCCCCCCGAAAATCTCCAGGCGTTCGAGGTATTCCACCCCAAGAAACCCGCGTGACCACGCAAGGGCATCGAGTGCGTTTTCAGCCAGGATCCGGGCAAGTTCTGGCTGGTTCAGTCCCTGCCCTGCCCGGACCAGGTCATCATAAAAAAGATCGGGGGAGTCCTGTTCGCCCAGTGCCGCAAAGCCGCCGTCGCTGATGATGGAATTGCCGCCTGCGGCCCTCATCTTCTCTATGACGAGGACCGAGGCACCGTCGGTGGCAGCCTCGATGGCCGCCACCAATCCAGCGAAGCCGCTGCCGACGACCAGGACATCTACCTCCACCATTACTGAAGCAAGCCCACGCTCTTCATCCACGCCTTGGCCACATCGCGGGGAACCTTCTGCTCGATATCCACCAGGTAGTTCATCTGCATGATGGCGGCATTGTCGAGTCTGGCTGCGATTTGCCCGAGCAGCGTGACTACCTTCGGATTCTTGTCGGCAAATTCAGTCCGTACGTTGGGCGAAGGATTGTACGCGGGGAAGAACGCCTTGTCGTCCTCGATGTTGACCAGCTGGAACGCCTTGATACGGCCATCGGTGGAGAAGCCCATGCCGATATCTGCCTGATTCTCCTTGAGTGCCTTGTAAACTATGGCATTGTCCATGACGATGGTCTTGTCCTCCTTCATCTTGAAACCATAGGTGGTTTCAAGACCCGGCAGGCCGTCGGATCGTGCGGTGAATTCATGGTCCACGGCAAAAGCCAGCGTATCGGGGTGACTGGTCAGGTAAGCTCCCAACTGACTGAGGGTCTGGATTCCCAGAGCCTCAGCCTGTGACTTGCGCATCATGACCGTGTACGTGTTGTTGAATGGCGCGTACGGCAACCACTCGATGCCATTCTTCCGGTCTTCATCGCGTACGCTTTCATAGCAGGTCTTCGATTCGGTGAGGGGATTATCATGCTGCAAATGTGAAAGCCAGCCGGTTCCGGTATACTCCCAATACACGTCGATATCCTTGCCGATCAATGCGCTGCGCACCTTGTTCGAGCCGGCAACGCCTGTCTTGTCCTCCACCGCGTATCCGGCGTTTTCAAGGGCCAGCAGGGTAATCTGACCGAGGACCAATTGCTCGGTGTACTCCTTTGACCCGACGCGGATCGTTTCTTTCGCCGGTGCGCAACCAGCGAGCAACATGGAACCGAACAGTAGGACCAGGATCGTTTGGACCATCGGTCTGCCAATCGTTCTCATGGTGTACCTTCTTTCGTAGTCAGATCCCACCCCAGCGGGGTGAGTGATATTACCTTCTCGAAATGGATGGCGTGGATATCGGAACCGGATTCTGCCTGATCCAGAAGCGGGTCAGGCTCGGAGTGGAGCTGAAATCCAAGCTGCCAGGGCCGCGGCTCCGGCCTGCTGAACCGTGAACTGCTGCGCCGGCTTTGCCTGGTGATCCGGACCGGGGTGGTATGGTCAGCCCCGGTGGGAATATTGAAATTAAGGATGGCAGTATCGGGAGGGAGCCCTTCTGCCAGCACCCTGGCCACCCAGACCGCCGCTACCCGCTGGCAGGCACGCCAGTCCATCGCGGGGTAGTCGGCGGCATGTTGATGGTGCAATGGCACCTGCAATGAGACAGCTATGGCAGGAATGCCGTGGCTGAAGGCTTCAAAGGCTGCCCCCAGGGTTCCGCTGCAGGTCAGCGAGAGACCGACGTTTTCTCCATAGTTGATTCCGCTTAGACACAGGTCGGGCATTCTGTCGGCAATCTCGAGGACCGCATGGGCCACCGCCTGCGCAGGGGAGCCAGTAACTCCAAAGGCTTTCTTCTTCA
This sequence comes from Spirochaetota bacterium, assembly GCA_020048755.1. Lineage (GTDB taxonomy): Bacteria > Spirochaetota > Spirochaetia > Treponematales > UBA12059 > SZUA-370. Next base: position 8,675 of record JAIFMD010000112.1, on the reverse strand, counting down.
TCCCACCAACAAGCAGATCGCATGCCTCGATGGTGCCGGCCGAGTCGTTCCGCGGAAACGATCTTCCCATGGTTGTCTGCTGCCACCGGGGAGCAACGATTAAAAGCTCCGCCTGATCCTGCACCGCTTCGGCCAGAGCGGCCAAACCCGGAGAAAGCACTCCGTCATCGTTTGTAAGCAGGATCAGCGGTTTCATTCAAGGTGCCTGGTCATTGAGTCCTTGATGGACGGACTTGAGGGTCGCCTCCATCAATTTCGGCAGATCGCGATATGCCTTCGTGTTGATTTTCTCATACATTGCATGCTTTTCCTTGTCAGGGGTAAAGGAGTCACGCTCTTCTATCATGGCCTTCACGGCTTCATTGAAACCGGGATACAGGCCGGTAGCCACGGCAACACAGATGGCTGAACCCAGAGCCGCAGCACCATTGACTTTGTTGCGGACGGTTTTTACTCCATACATATCGGCGATCAACTGCATGTATAAATCACTATTGGAACCACCACCAGATACTATTATTTTCTCCGGCTTTTTCCCCAGCTCATCATTCATGGCGTTGTAGCTGTTGAGCAATGTCATGGCGATGCCTTCAAGGATGGACCGGTAGATGTGTCCCCTGGTATGTCGTTCATCAAAACCAAGAATGACACCCTTTCTGTAAAGCTGGGTTGCTGGTGCAAGCCAATCAGGGATGGTAAACAATCCATCAGAACCGGGAGGCACCTGCTCGGCTTCCCTGGCTAGGTAATCCTCAACGGACAATCCTTCCTTCCTGGCCTTGGCGGCATATTCTTCACCGATGATGCTCTTGTACCAGGAAACCAGCCACATGCCGCGACGGATACCGCCGCTTTCATACAAGTACTGGTTTGGAATGCATGACAGGTTGGTAAAGAAACTGGAAGCGTTGGGTATGTTTTTTGATCCATACACCATGGACGTAATGTAAGTACCGAGAGAAACCAATCCTGTGTTCGTGCTGATCAATCCCGATCCCAGTGCCTCGACCGCTTTGTCGTTGGCGGTCGAGACAACTGGAAGGCCAATTGGCAAACCTGTTTCCTTTGAAGCTTTTTCATTCACGTAGCCCAGAATGGTTCCAGGAAGCTGAATATCCATGAGCTTCTCACGAGGGATGCAAAAGCCCTTGAAATAGGTTTCGTCGGTTGACCAGTCCCAGCTTTCCATATCGACCGGGAATTGCCATTGATAGGCATTCGCTGACATTTCCTTGAACGCGCCGGTCAAACGGAAGGTAAGGTAGCCCGAGGTCGAACACGTGTACGCGATCTCCGGGTCATCCTCGAACTTCTCGTAAGCCCGCACATCCATCCAGCTCATCACCGGTGCTGCCAACGTTCCATCGCGCTTCATGAACACACGGCAACAACGGATCGAACACAAACCAACGCCCAGGATAGCTTTGGGGTCACCGGTGAATTCCTTCATTGTCTTCTGCAATACGACACGCAGGCTATCCCACAGGTCATCACCGGGATGTTCAACATATCCCGGTTTACGGGTCTGCATTGGTTTGAGACCTTCGCTGGCCGTGCAGACAACTTCACCACGCTGGTTGAAAATATAGACTTTAGTGCTTTGGGATCCGCTGTCGACCCCAATAAGGTACTTGTCACTCATGGATGTTCCTTTGTTGAAAATGATGCTGAACCATCATCAGCGCATGAGGTAGCCGCCATCTACCGTGAGGACATGGCCGTTGACATAATTGGATGCATCGCTGGATAAAAACACGCAGGTTCCCATGAGATCCGCCAGCCACCCCCAGCGATTCGCAGGAATGTGGGACAGGATCTTGGCATTCCGCTCAGGGTCGCTGCGGGTCTTTTCTGTAAGCTTGGTGGCAAAATATCCCGGGGCTATGGCGTTGACCTGGATATTGAACTGTGCCAGTTCATCACACATGGACTTGGTCAATCCTGCAATTCCATGTTTTGTTGCCGCATACGCGGGGGACCATTGTCCGCCAAGGAAAGAGAACAGTGAGCCGATGTTGATGACCTTGCCGCGTTTCTGGGGAATCATGTGCTTCAGGGCTTCGTGTGTCATTTCAAAAGCCGCGGTCAAGTTCACCGCGACCATTTTGTCCCACTCCTTGCGGCCAAACTGGGTGACATCCTCGATGTTTATGCAGATGCCGGCGCAGTTTACAAGGATATCGATATGGCCCCAGGTATTCACGCAGTCCTCAACGACACGTTTGCATTCGCCATCATCGGTAATATCGGCGCGGATGTATTTGTACTTCTGGCCGGCACCTTCAACGATTCCCTTCGCTTCTCCATCGTCTTCCATGATGCTGACGGCCATGACATTGGCGCCTGCTTTGGCCAAAGCCGATGAGAACGCGAGGCCCAGACCGCTGTTGCCGCCGGTCACTATGGCGTTCTTGCCCTTGAGCGAAAACCAGTTCATGTTGAAGTCTTGAATGTCCATGTTATCCTCCTGATAATTCCTGTAGTTGTATTCTTTTCACTAATCGATCTATGAATTCCACGGCATCGCCTACGACGACTACGTCGGCCAGGCTACAGATCGGTGCTTCCCTGTTGGTGTTCACGGCTATCAGGTGTTCAACGTGCCTGAGGCCTTCCATGTGCTGAACCGATCCATCGATACCGAGGGCGATGTACAGTCTCGGGCTGACTGTCTTCCCGGATTGTCCTACCTGGATTTTCCGTGACGCAACGCCGCTGTCGACAAGTCGTCGACTCGCTGAGACCTGGGCGTGAAGAACTTCTTTCAGGTCATCAAGGCGTGAGAAGTTTTCAAGAATGCCGCCTCCGCCTGAAATCAGGATCTCGCTGTCCCGGATATCGGTGGCTTGAGGTTTTTCACGCGCACCGATGAAAGTCATCCTACTAGGTTGATGGTCGAAGGGAAACACAATGCGCCGGGTTTGCTTTATCGTACCGCTTGTTGCCGGGAAAGCGTTTTCCCTGATGCTCATCATGAGCGGGCCAGGCCCTTTCTTCACGATACCCGCCATGAGCTTTCCGCCATACGCGGGGCGTATCATTTCGAGCTGCATGCCTACGTGTTCAATGCCCGTTACATCTGCGACCAGGCCGACACCCAGGCGCATCGCAAGTCGGGGTGCCACCATTCTGCCAAAGAACGTTGCTGGAACCAGGATGGTATCAAAACCATACATTTCATGAAGTGCTGCGGCTCCCATGGCGATGCCCGCCGCGTCATACGGAGGTACTGATCCACACTCAAAATTCACGATGGCATCAAAGGCACCTGAAGGCTTTTCGTCCTTGGGCTCCAGCTCAAGCCCCATCGTATATATCTGGCTTTCTCCATGGATGCGCCGCGTTACTTCAAGCAACTCCAGGTCAGTTTCCGGGCGATTGCCATCCATGAGGATCAGACACCGATTCATGGCACAAACCCGTGTTCGTGAAGATAGCAATACACGGCTTCTATACCTTCACGGTCATTGTTCAGAATCACCTTATCTTTTTTGATCATGTTTTTTACGAAGGATCTGCGAACTTCAGTCCTTGATCCCTCGAGCCCGGTTTCCTGAGGCTGTAAATCCAGTTCCTGGTGTGACAGGACACGGATTCTGGAAGAAACATCCCTGTTCAAATCCTGGTAAGCAACATAAGGCAGCTTATAAGCACTGTCCCTGCTAACGCTGAGGATCGCCGGCAGATCAACGCTAAACGTCATGATTGAAGTGTCATGTTCAACATCGAAACTCGGCTTGCCCTTCAGGAAAGAACTGGTATCCAGGGCAACGACGTTTGACATCTGCGGCAACCCGAGGACTTCTGCAAGCTGCGAAGGTACTTGCGCGGTACTCCCATCCAGACTGTGTGTCCCGGTAAGGATCACGTCAAAGGTCGTCTGCTTGAGATACCGCGCAAGGACTCTGGTTGTCGCGAATGTGTCGCTGCCGCTGAATCGTATGTCAGAAATGAGGATGGCCTGGTCGATGTTCAGCCTGAGCAAGTCTTCGAGATGACCCGAAACGCTGACTGGAGCCATGGTAACTACTTCAATGACTGTTTCTGGATTGCTCCGTTTGATCATCAAAGCGCAGGCCACGGCACAAGCATCGTCTGGATTGAGGATTTGCTTCAAATTTTCCCGTATCAACACATGACGTTGATAATCGTATTTGAATTCCTCTACATCGGGAACAAACTTGATCAGGCAAACAATCTTCATGCATCCATCCTAAAAACAGCGTTTACTTGGCCGCAGCCTTGTCCTTCTTGACCATGACTCCGAAGATGAAAACCAGCACGACACCAATCAAACCAAGTACTGCGCTAGAAAGGAAGTAGGCATTATAGCCACCCTTGGGTCCGAAGGTATTCCAGAGCATGGAGTTGAAACCGGGAAGAATGATATCAGGCAGGTAACCAAAGAACGAGATTACGCCAATCGCGGTTCCGAGGATAAGCGCATCAATCTTGTAATCACCCAGCAGCGACCAGTAGGTACCGCGGATTGCATAGAGGAAGATGCCCAGTACCACGATCAGGACCATGAACAGAACCGGATTGCCTGTTACTGGCAGCACGGCAGTCAGGATCAGACATGCGGCCGCACCAATAAGGGAACCCATCTGAACCTTTTCCTTGCCGATCTTGTCTGCCAGGAAGCCACCAAGGAATCCGCCGACGGGGCGCATCCAAAGCACAATCACCATGACGGTTGCTACGGTCACAGCATCGATGCCAATGTTGGTCTCGAGGAAACCACCAAGGTAGTACACGGTCCAGAATACGGCATAACCCATGAATATGATTCCGCCGTGCAGATAAATTTTTGGATTCTTGAACAGGACATGCAGGTCGCTGAACTTGAAGGTGCTGGATTTTACAGCCTCCTTCTTCGCTGCATCCTTTGCCAGCATTTTCTTGTCATCAGTTACGAATACCATTACGAGTATGGAAGTCACGATCAGGATGATTGAATACATGTAGATTACTGCGATCAGTGCCGTGCGCTTGTCGGCAAGTTCTACACTCTTACCCAGGATACTGGAGAAGATGAACAAGGCAACGCTTGCCAGTATAGCTTCTACAACACCACGGCCGCCATCGAGTACTCCGAAGAAGGTACCCTGCTCATTATCGGTCGCAAGCAGTTTGACCAGCTTCATATGAGCGCTCCAGAACGTGAATACGGAGAAGAATCCCCATACTGCAAAGATGATTGCAACATACTTTGCGTCTGGAACCTGTGCAAACCACAACCCACCCAATCCGGTGAAGAACAAGGAAATGGCCAGCAGTTTTTTTGCCGAGAATCGATCGCTTAAAAGACCACTGGGAAGATAGCCGACGACAAATACCCAACCCAGAATGGTGTACATCAAATTGAGTTCTGTCATCTTCAAGCCAAATACCGCGAGGATCGTTTCCTGGTAATTGCTCTTCAAGTAGATCAACGGATAAATTGATCCTGCCGCCAAGACGACTAAAAAGAATTGAAAGTATCTAGCCAATTTTTCCTTGTTCATGGGAACTCCTTGTTTCTCTTTGATGACATCACCCAGGAATCAATAATTACAATGACTTTTCCAGTCATCATGGCCCGTCATGCTGACGATCCATGAAATTGATTCAATGTGGTGAAGATTTGGATTGTAGAATTACCGATACTTCTTGCCGTCCTCCTGTGGATAGATAGTCCCAAAATTCATGATGCCCTTGGGATCAAACGCATTCTTGAGAGTTTCAAGCATGTAGTAAGCCGATCCATGTTCTTCTTTCGTCCATTCATTGCGATATTTTCCAATGCCGTGGTGATGGCACATTGAACCGCCTAGCTTCAGAGTTTCCTCGACGATGATGGTCTGCAGTGGATGGTGGTAGATACGCATTTCATCTTCCGGATTGCATTTGATCTTGTAGTTATAAACAAAGTACATATTTGTCCCATTGCAGTAACTGTGCGAGGAGTGTCCCCCCAACATGGTCAAGTCACCGGCCCGGGGGAATTCGCTGCGGATACGAGCCATGACATTTTTGTAGATGAGGGGAATGGTTCCCCAGTCCGCAGAAATTTCGGTGGTAAATCCTGCATGTGAATCGTTTTCCTTCATGCCTTCGAACTCGTCATCTATGTCTTTCTGGGACCAGTTGAGATGATTGAACCAATCCTGGATAAGCTTGCTATCAACCTTTTCAAGAATGCCATCTGCGAATTTTTCAACCGCCTGTTCTATGCCATTGGCGATGGCCTTGACCATTCCGACATTTCCCTCGGCCATGAAAATCAATACGCACTGGTTTTTATGAAAGTGGTAAAAATGCTGGGCCGCGTCTTCTTCAGAATACGTGCGCGCTACGGACGGTCTATAACCGTTTACCATGACCTCTCGCAGAACCTTTATCCCGGTTTCAACATCCTTGATCAGGTAGCCAAAGAACTGGTTGTTTTCCGGAAAATACCTGAAAAGTTTGACAGTCACTTCGGTGATGTAACACAGCGTCCCTTCATTGCCGATGGCGATATGCCGGATGTCCGGGCCTCCTGCGCGCCGTGATACATTCTTGATACGCGAGACATGACCGTTGGGAAACACGCATTCGAGTCCAACAACCATGTCTTCAATGCCACCATAGAGGGTCGAGAACTGGCCAATGCTGCGGGTAGCTACCAAGCCCCCCAGTTTGGCAACGGGCTTGGACTGGGGTGAATGGCCGGTTGTCAAACCCAGCTTGCGTACCGAATCTTCAAGCTGCTGCAATGGAACACCAGCCTGCACGGTGGCTTGCATGTTGTAATCATCGATCTTGAGGATTTTATCGAGACGAAGGGCATCTATGACAATCGTAAGTTCTTTCCAGTTCTCAAGACCACCTTCAGTTGCGGTCTTTCCACCACGGGGAATGACATTGACATTGTTCTGATTGCAGAACATCAACAGCCGGCTGATTTCGTCAGTTGAGTCCGGATAGACAATGGCCACGGGAAGCGGGACATCAAGAACCTTGCGCGCTTTTGCATATTTCTTGTAACGGTCAGCAGATGCATCATACAAATCATCGTGGTTTGTATTGATCTGATCAACTTTCAGCATTGTTGAAAGCTTCTCCAATAGTGTTGCGCTGTCCATGCTCATGCTCCTTCTGCTACATCGCTCCCTTCAAGGAAACGATAAATAAATAATAATAATATGCTGAATGAGTTAATTTAAATTATAAAACCTTCTATTCAAGAAAACCAGCAAAGCAAAAAAAGAGCACAGAGAACAGAACTCCCCCGTAAAAAGACCGGTTGCTCTTGAAATACAAGATGAACCGAACTCTTGAAAGGGAATTACTGTTCTCTATGCTCTAGTAATTCGCAGGTATGCTACAACGGCTTTCTGATGCCGTCAAGGATTATTTTTCGGTTACAAAGCCCAGACAATAGGATTTGTGGAAGAGACAGCTTTCGCTCCTGCCTTCAAGGCAGCCTCGGAATCTTCCCGGTCACACACCAGCCCTCCGGCTATTACGGGAATTTGCACCTGGTCAACAACCCAGCCAATGACCTTGGGCATGCAGCCGGGCATTATTTCAAGGCAGTCTGGCTTGGAAATTGCAACCTGCTTTTCCAGGTTTGTATAAGAAAATGAATCGATCAAAAAGAAACGATGGATTGTAAATAAACCCTGCGCCTTTGCTGCCTTTATCATGGAAGCCTTGGAACTGAGTATTCCATCGGTCTCTGAATTCTGCTTTAAATAATCTACGACTATGTCCTTGTTGGAGAATCCGTCAATGAGATCGACATTGATGAAAACCATTTTCCCGTGTTCTTTCAGTTTCCTGACAATCGATATGATGTTCAAAACATCGCCGTACAGGACAAAGACAATTTCACAGTCCGACTTGAGGACTTGCTGAAGCCCCTTATCGTCCTTGATCCCGGCGATATAGGGTTTTCGTACTATGCTTGACAAGAGCTTGTTACTCATGTTTTCACCTCTTTCACCTGGAAGCATATCATGAGAAGCAGTGTACATGAATATACATCAACTTCCGGGGAGCCGCGGGATCGCCGCTCCGCGACGTTGCGAAGCAACGAACTCGCGGAGCGGAAGTCCGCGGCAGGGGGCGCATCTGGCAACGGTGAACTGACCCGCTCACGATAGCGCCCCCTGACTTATGGACCAGACTGCAATTACTCGAGCCCGGATTAGACCAAGCCCCGCCCCCTGAGCAACGCCTTGACGTCCGGATCGCGGCCGCGGAAAGAGCGATACGCCTCGGCGGGTTCCAGCGTATTGCCGGCTGACAGCACGTAGCGTTTGAACTTTGCGGCGAGCTCGGGATTGAACACGTCACCGGAGGCCTCGAAGGCCTCGAAACCGTCGGCGTCCAGCACCTCGGCCCACATGTACACGTAGTAGCCGGCGGCGTAGCCGTTGTCAGCAAAGAGGTGCCTGAACTGGGGCAGCCGGTGCCGCATACCCACGGCCTCCGGCACGCCCAGGCGCTTGCACTCGGCGGCCTCGAAGGCGGCCAGGTTGACGTGGGCCGGATCGGGATGCTGGTGCAGGGCCATATCGATGAGCGCGCACGAGGTGTAGGCCACCGTCAGGAAGCCCTGGTTGAAGTGCTCGCTTTTCTTGATGAGCGCGATGAGCCCGTCGCTGATGGGCTTGCCGGTCTGGGCGTGGATGGCGTGCTTCTTG
>JAIFMD010000149.1 GCA_020048755.1 Spirochaetota bacterium | reverse complement strand
TCTCATGGACGCCCACCTCGGTGGCTATGTCCTTCAGGGTCAGCGGAGCGAGGTATTTGGGGCCACGGGAGAAGAAGGGCCGCTGGAACTCCACGATGGAGCGGACGACCTTGAGCAGGGTGCGGTTCCGCTGCTGGATGCTCTGTATGAACCAGCGGGCCTTGCGGATGTTGTCTTTTACGAAGACATCGGTCACCTTGTCGTGCTTTTCCGCTGAGAGCCTGTCAAAGAACGGGTTGATGCCTATGACAGGAATCTCCTCATCGTTGATGATGATGACAAACTCGCCTTCCTTGAGCTTGACCTGCACATCGGGCGTGACGTACTTGGTCTCCTCCGCGGAGTATTGTCTGCCTGGAAATGGGTTGAGTCCCTTGATGAAGGCCAGTGCGGTGTCCATTTCCTGGTCGCTCAGCTTGAGCCGCTTCTGAATTTCCTGATGTTTGCCATGCTCGAGGAGTTCTATGTGGTCGCGTACTATCTCGATGGTGCCGTGCGGAGTTTCCGGTATGAGCTCTGCCTGGACGACCAGCGATTCGCGGAAGTCCTGTACACACACTCCCATGGGTTCAAGGCCGCGGATAATGGCCATGACGGCGTCCACCGAGGCCTTGCTGTGGCTCTTGCAGAGCTGGTATGGATCTTCCTTGTGAAAACCGTCAGCGTTGAGGTTCTGGATGAGCTGCTCCCCGATTTCCCGCTTTTCCTGGGGAAGCGGCTGGAGCCTCAGCTGCCACAGGAGGTGTTCCTGCAGTGTCTCGGGGCTGGTGATGGCTCCTTCCAGGAACATGCGCTTGGAGTCAGAATCGTCGTCGCTGGAGCGGCTGAACCCAGGATCGGAACTGTTTTCAAAACGCTGGTTGGCCTCCGAATCGGCTTCGCTTTCTTCTGGTATGGATTCAAGAGACATGGTCGAACGGTCCTCGATCACCTCGAGGGCTGGATTTGTTTCTATCTCCTGCTGGATCTCTTCTTTGAGTTCCTGAAGGGGCAACGCCATGAGACGGATTGACTGGATCATCTGCGGACTCAGCTTCTGACGCTGTTCCTGAATGATCGATGGTCTCTGAAACTGCAACGCCAATCCTCCAGTACGGTATTCAAGTAGAGTGAGGCCTTGGCCCCCGGTTTCAATGGTATAGCATCGTCAGGTATTGTCAAGAAGACTGTCATGGCTAAAAAAAGCCCGAGTCTACAAAAAGCGTGCCTATTTTCATCAATTAACCCTCAAGGATGGTAAAATCGCCTTGACGCTTTAAATTAGACCTTATTATTTTACATGATACCAGCCGAGCGGCTTGCGGCGTTGCATCGCCATTCCGGGCCATCGGGTCATCACCATTGTAGAGCGAGGCTATGTCCAAATCAAAGAAGCATGATAGCGAAGAACGCATAGACGACATCAAGGTTACAGGAGCGGAAGCTGCTGATAGCACCGAAGAAAAGATTGCCTCCGATTCCTCCGACACCGCTTTGAAAGCCACGGTTGCCGCACTGGCGGCATCGCAGAAAGCGGTCAATGAAAGCGCCACCAGGATAGCGGCCCTCGAGGCCGAGGTTTCGGCTCTGAAAGACCAGTACCTGCGAAAGCTCGCGGATTACGAGAATTTCCGCAAACGCATGTTCAGGGAAAAGGAAGACGCGGTTAAATATGCCAACAGCCAGATACTCGGGGACCTTGTAACCATCATGGACGATTTTGACAGGGCAGTGCAGAGTTCAGAATTGTCAAAAGACTTCAACTCCCTGCACAACGGCGTTGACATGATCAGAAAGACAATGCTGGGCATGCTCCAGAGCAAGTACGGCCTCGAGCGCTTTGATTCGCTCGGCACCGCCTTCGATCCGAACATGCATGAGGCCGTGATGAGCGAATCCGGCGACTGTGACGAGCCACAGGTCGTTGAAGAATTCATAAAAGGCTACAGATTGCGCGACCGGATACTCCGGAGCGCCAAGGTCAAGGTACGCATGCCCCAGCCGGGCGGTGCGGCTAACGAAGAAACAACAAACGAAGCGAAGGCATAAGGAGCATCTCATGGGAAGGATTATCGGAATCGATTTAGGAACCACGAACAGCTGCGTGGCCGTCATGGAGGGCGGAGAGCCCCTCGTCATAGCCAACTCCGAGGGGCAGCGCACGACCCCGTCCATTGTCGGCTTTACCGGCAAGGGCGAACGTGTGGTAGGCCAGCCGGCCAAGAACCAGATGATTACCAATCCGGAGAACACCGTATACTCAATAAAGCGCTTCATGGGGCGCCGCTATGAGGAAGTCCACGCCGAGACAACCCTTGTGCCGTACAAGATCGTAGCCAACCAGAATGACGTCCGCGTCGATGCTGCAGGCAAGATGTACAGCCCCCAGGAAGTCAGCGCCTTTATCCTGCAGAAGATGAAGAAGACCGCCGAGGACTACCTCGGAGAGGCCGTGACCGAGGCCGTGATCACCGTACCTGCGTACTTCAATGATGCCCAGCGCCAGGCTACCAAGGACGCCGGCCGCATAGCAGGGCTCGAGGTCAAGCGTATAATCAACGAGCCTACCGCTGCATCGCTGGCCTACGGCTACAACAAGGACCAGAAGAAAGAAAAGACAATAGCTGTCTACGACCTCGGCGGTGGCACCTTTGATATATCGATCCTGGAACTCGGCGAAGGCGTATTCGAGGTCAAGAGCACCAACGGCGACACCCATCTTGGTGGCGACGACTTTGACAGGCGCGTCATGCAGTGGCTCGTAGACGAGTTCAAGAAGGACTCCGGCATCGACCTGTCCAAGGACAGGATGGCCCTGCAGCGCCTCAAGGAGGCCTCCGAGAAGGCCAAGATAGAGTTGTCCAACGTTCAGCAGGCCGAGATCAACCTGCCGTTCATCACGGCCGACGCATCAGGCCCCAAGCACCTCCAGAAGACCCTGACCCGCGCCGCATTCGAGCGGCTGATAGAGGACTACCTCGAGAAATCCAAGGAGCCCTGCCGCAAGGCCATGAAGGACGCGGGTGTTACCGCCGACCAGATCGACGAAGTCATACTCGTAGGTGGTTCTACCCGCATTCCCAAGGTGCAGCAGATAGTCAAGGAATTGTTCGGCAAGGAACCCAGCAAGGGTGTCAACCCCGACGAGGCCGTAGCAGTAGGCGCGGCCATCCAGGGCGGCATCCTCGGCGGCGACGTCAAGGATGTGCTCCTCCTCGACGTTACCCCGCTGTCACTGGGCATCGAGACCCTCGGCGGTGTGTTTACGAGGCTCATCACCCGCAATACGACCATTCCGTGCCGCAAGAGCCAGATTTTCAGCACCGCGGCCGATAGCCAGAACACCGTCTCCATCCACGTCCTGCAGGGCGAGCGGGAGATGTCAACCCAGAACCGCACGCTTGGACGCTTCGACCTGGACGGCATTCCACCGGCTCCGCGCGGTGTACCACAGATAGAGGTTACCTTTGACATCGATGCCAACGGCATAGTCCATGTGTCCGCCAAGGACCAGGGAACAGGCAAGGAGCAGAAGATACGCATCGAGGCCTCCAGCGGGCTCAACGATGCCGACATAGACAAGATGGTCAAGGAAGCCGAGGCCCATGCCGAGGAAGACAAGCGCGAACGCGAGCGGGCTGAATCCCGCAACGAGGCCGACACGCTGATATACTCCACCGAAAAGTCGCTGAAGGACTATGGCGACAAGGTAAGCGCTGAAGAGAAGGCCGCCATCGAGGCCGCTATAGCGGAGCTCAAGAAGGCGGTTGAATCCAACGAGGCGGAGCCGATGAAGGAAAAGATCGAGGCGCTCAAACAGGCTTCGTACAAGCTCGCAGAGCAGGTATACAAGCAGGCTTCACCGGGCGCCGGAGCTCCTGGTGGTGACGGCCAGGGTGCCGGACCTGGAGACGCCGGCCAGGAAGGCCCGGCAGGCGGCCCGGCAGGCGGTGCCGAAGATGCCGACTACCGCGTAGTAGACGACGACGACAAGAAATAGTGTAAAAGGAATATAAAAGCACAGAGACACAGAGAAGATGAGGCAGGAAAGAAGAAGCGGATGAATATAAGGATATATTCTTATGATTTTCCGAGCTTGCACTGTCTCTTATCTCATCTTCTCTGTGGCTCTGTGCTTAATTCGAATATAAGGACTATCCGTGGCTAAGCGAGATTATTATGAGGTCCTGGGCATTCAGAAGAATGCCACCAAGGATGAAGTCAAGAAGGCGTACCGCAAGCTTGCCATCCAGAACCATCCGGACAAGAATCCGGGTGACAAGGCAGCCGAGGAGCGCTTCAAGGAAGCTACGGAAGCCTACGAAGTCATGTGCGACGACCAGAAGCGCGCAGCCTACGACCAGTTCGGGTTTGCCGGTGTCGACAGCATGGGTGGCCAGGGTGGCGCCCAGGACTTTACCAACATTTACCGGGACTTTGAGGACATATTCGGCGGCTTCGGGGATTTCTCCAGCATCTTTGACAACCTGTTCGGTGGGACTGGCGGTCGCTCTTCCTCTGGCCGTCGCAGGGGCGAGCCGCCCCGCGGTTCAAACCTTCGCTATGATATGGAACTCAGCTTTGAACAGGCCGTGTTCGGTACCACAGTGGAGGTTTCCTACAGCCACGACGAGGGCTGCCAGACCTGCGCGGGGTCCGGTTCTGAATCCGGTGGCGGGCGCAAGGTCTGTCCAACCTGTCAGGGATCCGGCCAGGTACGCCGCAGTTCCGGATTCTTCTCGATAGCCAGCCCCTGCCCGACCTGCGGTGGCGAGGGCCACATTGTCGACAAGCCCTGCCGGAGTTGTGGCGGCTCGGGACTGACCAAGAAAAAGCAGAAGATAAAGGTGACCATCCCGCCGGGCATCGACGACGGCAAGCGGCTTTCCGTGGCCGGACAGGGCGATGCCGGTCAGAACGGTGGAAGGGCAGGCGACCTGTACGTGTTTATCCACGTCAAGCCGCACGAGTTCTTCGAACGTGACGGCTACGACCTCTACTGCGCCGTACCAATCACCGCGACCAAGGCCACCCTGGGCGGCGAGATAACCGTTCCAACCATAGACGGCAAGAAAGTCAAGGTTTCTGTGCCGGCGGGTTCCCAGCACGGCAAGATGCTCAGGCTGCGCGAAGAAGGTGTGCCCGGAGCAAACGGCAGCGCCAAGCGCGGAGACATGTACATCAAGCTGATGATACAGGTGCCCCTGAAGCTGACGAAGCGTGGCCGGGAACTGCTTGAGGAGTTGCTGCGTGTAGAAGGTGACGAGTCCGAGCCACGACCCATCAAGCTGTCAGAGCTTAAATAACACAACGACTCTCGCAGGGCTTTTCAGGGAAGCGCTGATACGAAGGTGTAGCCTGCTTTGGTGACAGCTCCACGGAGCATGTTTGCGTCAAGTGCGCTGCCTTCTACGGTAGCCTTGCCCACGGTGACGTCGACCGTTGCGCTGGATACGCCGGCGGTCTCTTCCATGGCCTTTTTGACGCGCATGGCGCAGTGGCCACAACTCATACCCTCAATCGTAACGATCATTTTCATGTGCCGCTCCTTCAGTATCATATACCCCTAGGGGGTATATGATACTGAATAATACTGTAATAGTGAAGAAGTGGCCATCAAAAAGAACGAGGTCTCAGTGGTCACTTTGCAGTGGTCACTTTCCGGCTGCGGCTGCCTTGGCGGCGGCCATGGCCTTGGCATAGTCGGGCTCTTGCCCGATTTCTGGCACCTGCTCGGTGTAGGTGACCTTGCCTGAGGGATCAGCGACTATGACAGCTCGTGAGAGCAGGCCTGCCAGGAGGCCATCGAGAATGGCCACGCCAAAAGTTTCACCGAACTTGCGGTCCCTCATTTCGGACAGTGTGACGACGGCGTCGATGCCCTCGGCTTCGCAGAAGCGTTTCTGGGCAAAGGGCAGGTCGCGGCTTATGGTCAGCACGAGGGCTCCACCAAGATCCTTGATTTTAAGGTTGAAGGCCCTGGCACTGGCGGCGCAGGTTCCGGTGTCGAGGCTGGGCACTATGTTCAGGATCAGGGTCTTGCCCTTGAAGTCGGCATTGCCTGCCTCTGAAAGGTCGGCCTTGGTAAGCTTGAATGCAGGGAGAGGGGCTCCGACTTTAGGGAGTTCGCCTGCGGTATGGATTGGATTGCCTCGATGGGTAATGGTAGCCATGAATCCTCCTGTGAAGATGGTAGAATCGAATCGTTCTATTCAATGTACGTATTTTCCGTCCAGCCAGCAAGTTCGTGCTTGCTGGCACGACTGTGCCGGGGTATGCTCGTACGGCCATGAAACATCCGTATGCACGTCCTGTATGCAGAGCTCTTCCTGATGTCGGCTTGCCCGAACCGCGTGTGGTACCGTGGGTGCTGGCATTGGCCCGCGCCGTTTCCGGGGTGTATCTGCGCACGGTGCTTGGCTTTGAACGGGTGGAACTGCGCGGGGGCGAGCGCCTCGTCGGGTTGTTCCAGGGGGCCCTCAAAGGCGAGCGGCGCTTGATACTGGCGTTCAGGCATCCGTACGGGGATGAGCCACAGCTGCTGGCCTGGGTTTTTGGCCGCGGTGTGGAAAAAGAGGCGCGGCGGCTGGGAACCAGGCTGCCGCGGATGTCACATGCGGTCTTTGTGCACGGTTACGAGGTGCCGCGCTGGGGTGGCGCTTTTGTGCGCTGGATACTGCCACGCTCCGGTGCGATGCCGGTGCACCACAGCAAGCTGGATTCAGCCGGCATGGCCAGGATCCGCGCCGCCATCGAGGATGGTCCGTACCCGCTGGCCCTGGCTCCTGAAGGCCAGGTGAGCTACACGAGCGATGACGTGCCCAGACTGGAAGCGGGGGCCATACGGCTGGGCTTCCAGTCTGCTGACCGGCTCGACAAGGCCGGCCGGACGGAGCATGTAGAGCTTCTGCCCATCTCCGTCCACTACCGTTACGGCCGCCGTGCATGGATCTCGCTGGAGCGGCTTGTACAGCATCTGACCACGTTTACCGGTTGCGCGCCTTCCACTCCAGCTCTGTCCCCGTTTCTCGGGCCGGACCCGGGCGGCGAGCCTGGAGCCGGTGGATCTCATACAGGGACAGAGCTGAAGAAAATTGGCAAATTGCATGTACAGCTTGCTGCCGCGCTCGAGTCTATCCTGGGCCTGGCTGAACACCAGTATGGAATCACGGGGGACAGAGCTCGGATTATTGTCGGGGAACGGGTGGAAGCGATCGTTGAAGCAGCGCTGGGGACGGCGGAGCGGTTGCTGGGGCTGGAGCGCGGGGCGGGTGACTCGATCGAGCGGTTGTACCGCATACGGCAGGCTGGCTGGGATCGTGTGTTCCTGCCGCCGGCGCAGGATCCACGCAGTGCCTCGCCGCTGAAGCGGGCCATTCTTGACCGCTGTGCCGGCGAGGCCTGGTACGCGATGCGGCACATGGAGTTGGCAGACTTTGCGTGGTACTTCCGCTCTGACCCTCCTTGTTTTGATGCCGGGCCGGAAACTGGCAACCGGCAGGAGAATCAGGGGGCGGGATTCCGGGCTTGGGGTGGGCCGCCGCACGAACTGGTGGAGTATGTGGAGAACCTGTGGGACTTTGCCAACAGGCTGTCCGGCGGGGCCATTTCTGGCCGCGTCAATGTCCGGCCCAAGCGGGCCCTCGTCGTTGTAGCGCCGACTCTGGACCTGAGCGCGCAGCTTGACGGATACCGGTTGGACAGGAAAGCCGCGACTGCGGAAGCGCTTGCCGCACTTATGAACGCATATCAATCATGCATCAAGGAGTTACGCAATGAAGTCTGAACAAACCAGCGGGCGCCTGCCGGTCCGCACCAAGCTTGGTTTCGGGGTAGCTGACCTGGGAGGCAACCTCTTCTTTACCGCCATGGGTTTCTGGTCACTCAACTACCTGACCGACACCGTTGCGATTCCCGCGGCGGCAGCCGGCGCGGCCGTGATGGTGGGCAAGCTCTGGGATGCCGTGACAGACCCCGCGATGGGCTTCATCTCCGACCGCACGCGGACCCGGTGGGGGCGCCGCCGGCCTTATCTGCTCTTCGGCTCTGTCCCGCTGTTCCTCTCCATGTGGTTTTTCTTCTCCAACCCGCACATCGCCAATCCGGTGCTCGCTACCGTCTGGGCGGCGTTCGCACTGTGCCTGCTCAACACCGCTTATACTGTTGTCAACATTCCCTACTCGTCGCTGACGCCGGAACTCACGCAGGATTACCACGAGCGTTCGAGCCTCAACGGTTACCGGTTCGGTTTCGCGGTCATCGGAACCATACTGGGAGCCGGCGCGGTGCTGCCCATCATCGGAATGTTCAAGACGCGCGACGCGGGGTTCTCCGCTGTCGGTGCAATCCTTGGGCTCGTGATGATGGTAACAGCCCTCATCACCTTCTTTTCGGTGCGTGAGCCTGACCACTCGAAGACGCCCAGGCCTACCGAGGGCTTTTTCGAGACCTTCCTGGCAGTCTTCAAGAACAAGCCGTACCTGAACATCCTGATCACCTACGCGTTGAACCTGACGGCGCTCAATTTTGTCCAGGGCATTCTGGTCTACTACTTCAAGTACCTCTACAACAACGAAGGTGCGACGACCATTGCGATGATACTGCTCCTGGTCGTCGCCATGCTCTGCATCCCCATATCCGTCATCGTGTCCAAGCGCATAGGCAAGAAGCTGACCTACCAGATCTCGTTCCTCATCCTCGCTACCGCCTGCATGGCCATATTCCTGTTTGGCCACATTCTCGGAATGAACTTCTTCCTGGCGATGATGGTATATGCCGGTGTCGGCATCGGATTTGGCTATGTGGCTCCCTGGGCTATGGTACCCGATACCATCGAATACGACGCGGTGAAGACTGGCAAGCGCAAGGAGGGGGCGTTCTACGGGATGTGGACTTTCACCTCAAAGGTAGGCACTTCGCTGGCCATCTTCCTGACCGGCATCATCCTGAGTCTGGCCAAGTACTCGGCCAACCTGACCGAGCAGCTGCCGTCGGCAAAGCTGGCGATACGCATGCTGGTGGGACCGGTGCCTGCGGTGGTCTTCGTGCTGGCGATTATCCTCGTGCAGTTCTATCCGCTCGACGAAAAGACCTACGGAGCGCTGATGGCCGAGTCGAAGGCCAGGGAGACTCAGTAGGTTTCCGTACTTGCCGGCGGGGCGGGGTGGCGCTACCTTTACTGGTATGCCTTTGCCAACGACCCTCGCGGCTGTCCTGTTTGTGGAGCTGGCCGATTTTTCAGATCTCCTGTCCACGGACGAGCGGGCAGCGCTTGAGTTGCTGGCTTCATATCGCCAGACGGTAGCACCCATCGTTGCCGAGCACCATGGCGAGACGGTGGATGTTACGGGTTCCGAACTTCTGGTCGTGTTTTCAAGTGCCGTGGCGGCGGTGCAGTGTGGACTGCATCTCTGTAAGGCCCTGCAGCCGTTTTTCGCTTCGTCCGCTGCTGGAGGGGAACCACCGGGGCGGGTTTGTGCGAGGGTGGGTGTGCACCTGGGCGAGATATGGCGGGATGCCGGCAAGGTGTACGGCAACGGTATCAATGTTGCGGCCCGTGTGATGCAGGCAGCACCTCCGGGAGCGTTCTTCGTGTCTGAGGATGTGTACCGGCAGGTTTCGGGCAAGCTGGACCTCGCGGCCCGCGAGGTAGGGGACGTGGTGCTCAAGAATATCGACCGGGTACTCGTGCTCCATGAAGTCGATACGGGCAGGGGCTTTCTGGGTGTGGAGACGGGCCGCAGGGAGCGCAGGTCCGCGGCCTCCGTTGCTGGTTTCTCAGGGCACACTGGTGGTGCTCCGCACAGCCCGGAGCAGGAAGAGCCGAACGGAATTTCACCCGGAAGGTCGCCCCATCCGCCTCATATGCCACCGCATGGAGCTGCACCGTCAACAGCAATGCTGGCAATGGAGCTTGTTCAGGAAGCGCTTGCCACAGCCCGCGTGACCCACAGCAAAACCGGGCATGGCATTACCATCGATATCGGGCCTGACGCTTCGACCAGCCCCATGGAAAGAAAGCCCGCACGGAAGCCAGCAAAATCTTCCACATCGGATGATCCCGAAACACGCAGGGAGAAACTGTCCGATCGCATTACAGCCAGCACAAAGGCCCTCGTGATGAGCGGCGGCATCGCGGCGGGTCTGGGCTACGGGTATGTGGCAACCGGGAAGTGGCCGTTGGCCCTCGGCGCGGCCATCGTCGTCCTTGTGCCGTTCCTGACCAACCTCAAGCAGCTCGTTGTGTCCTCATCTGAACTCAGGCTACTCGAGAAGCGATCCCGGCGGAAGGCCGGCAGGGGCTGAGCGCTAGGAGCCTGTCGGACTTATGAGCGCGCCACAGGCCTCACATGCCGACGGGAAACAGGCTGCCCTGGCGGTCGCGGAGGCGGGTCTCTATGGTGCGGACAATAGCGTCCAGGTCTTTTGACTCCTCCACGAAGTCCAGGCGGTCTCCGGGCACGACGAGCACGGGCGCAAGCTCGAAGCCGTTGATCCACTCCTCATAGAGCCGGTTGAGGCCGGACAGGTACTCGTCGGGGATGGTCGCCTCGAAGTCGCGGCCGCGCTTGGCTATGCGCTTTTTGAGCGTGGGAACCGAGGCCTGCAGGTAGACGACCAGGTCGGGTGGGGGCAGGAGGCCGGCCAGCGTGCGGTAGAGTTCGCTGTACGTGCCCCAGTCGCGGGCGCTCATGGAGCCGCGCTCGTAGAGGTTTCGCGCGAACACTTCGGCGTCCTCATACATGGAGCGGTCCTGTACCACGGAAAACGGATCGTCCATGAGCGCGCGGTGCGACCGCCCCCGGTGCGTCAGGAAGAAGGCCTGGGAATTGAAGGCCCAGCGTTCCATGTCTGCATAGAAATCCTGTAGGTACGGGTTCTCGGCTACCGGTTCGTAGTACGGGCGGTAGCCGAGGCGCTCGGCGAGGAGACCGACGAGCGTTGATTTTCCGGCGCCGATGTTGCCGGCCAGTACCAGGTATTTCTTCATCGTAGTTTTTTCCGCGGCAAGTCTAGGCTTGCCTGTGGAGTTTGGCAAGTATGAAGGGCCTTTTTACGGTTGAGCTCTGTCCCCTGTTGTATGCGGTCGTATACCATCGGGGCGGAATCCTGTATGATGGCCCATCTCCCGCCGTAAAACGCACACCAGGACAGTTTTTTGACCCACAAAGATTCTACGAACCCCGCGATTCGCAACATTGCCATCATTGCCCACGTCGACCACGGCAAGACCACACTGGTGGACGCCATGTTCAGGCAGTCCGGCGTGTTCCGCGAGGGGCAGCAGACCCAGGAACGGCTGATGGACAGCATGGACCTGGAAAAGGAGCGCGGCATAACCATCGCGGCAAAAAACTGCTCGGTGGTCTGGAAAGGCGTCAAGGTGAACATCCTGGATACACCGGGCCATGCCGATTTTGGCGGTGAGGTGGAGCGCGCACTGTCCATGGTGGATGGTGCGATCCTGCTGGTGGACGCCTCAGAGGGGCCGCTGCCGCAGACGCGCTTTGTGCTCAGCAAGGCGCTGGGCGGCGGGCTGCCTGTCATCGTCGTGATAAACAAGATAGACCGGCTTGACGCGCGGCCTGAAGAGGTGCTGAGCGAGATCTACGACCTGTTCATAGACCTGGGCGCCAATGACGCGCAGCTGGAATTCCCCATCCTGTATGCCATCGGTCGTGACGGTGTGGCCAAGGAGACGCTGGAAGGCGAGGGCGTGAACCTGCATCCGCTGCTGGACGCCATTCTGGGCAAGCTGCCGGCACCGTCCTACTCCAAGGCAGAGCCGTTCCAGATGCTGGTCTCCGACCTGTCCTACTCCGACTATTTCGGGCGCCAGGCCATAGGCAAGGTGATCAACGGCCGGGCCCATTCCAAGGACAGCCTCGTGTGCATAGGCGATGGCGACATCCGCGAAGCGCTCAGCGTGTCAAAGCTGCATACCTACTCGGGCATAAAGCTGGTGGAGGCTGAATACGCGGAAACCGGCGACATCGTCGTGCTGTCGGGTATCGAAAACGTGCACATAGGCGACACCATCTGTACGCGTGACGCCCCCAAGGCGCTGCCCCGGCTGGTGGTGGACGAACCGACCGTGGCGATGCGCTTCTTCGTCAACACCTCGCCGTTCTCCGGCCAGGACGGCAAGAAGGTACAGTCGCTCAAGCTGTTCGAGAGGCTTCGCAAGGAGACGCTGAACAACGTGTCCATCCAGGTGGAGGAAGTGACCACCGGCGGTGGCTTCATCGTGCGGGGCCGCGGCGAGTTCCAGCTGGTCATCCTGATAGAAATGCTCAGGCGCGACGGGTTCGAGATATGCGTGAGTCGCCCCGAGGTTATTTTCAAGCACAAGGACGGCAAGAAGCTTGAGCCGATCGAGCACTTGTTCGTAGACTGCGCCGAGGACTTCGCCGGTATCGTCACGGACAAGCTTTCCGCCCGCAAGGGCCGCATGCTCACCTACACCTGCCACGACGGCGCGCGCGTGCGGCTGGAGTTCTCGGTGCCGTCGCGGGCGCTCATCGGTTACCGCGACATCTTCCTGACCGATACCAAGGGCACGGGCATCATGAACTCGTACCTGTCGGGCTATGAGGAATACCGCGGCGACATCATCAACCGCTTTACCGGATCACTGGTGTCAGACCGGGTTGGTGCTGCGGTGACCTACGGGCTCTACCACCTGGAACCGCGGGGTCGCCTCTTCATCACGCCCGGCGAGATGGTTTACGAGGGTATGATTGTAGGCGAGCACAACCTGGACTCCGAGCTGGACGTCAATCCGTGCAAGGAAAAAAAGCTCTCGAACATGCGCTCCGTGCTCAAGGATGAAGCTCTGACCCTGACGCCCATCCAGCCCATGACGCTGGAGCGAGCGATACAGTTCCTGGCCGACGACGAGATGGTTGAGGTGACGCCTCACTTCATACGGTTGCGCAAGACGATCCTGACCTTCCAGGACCGCAAGTGCCACAAGCGGGACGCCTAGGCTCTGCTGACTTCCGATGCGCCCGCCTCAGCGGCGAGCGCCTTGATTGCAGCTATCCTGGCCCGGCATTCGTGGACCCTGGCTTCAGTCAGGGGATAGTGGCGTATGGCCATGATGGCTGCGGTGAAGCTGGCGGCGGCTCCGAGCCCCAGTACCAGCCCGAGCGATACGACGGTCCAGGTGCTCTGCACCGGCGCGGAGGGATTGAAGCCCAGGATGTCGATGAGCACGCCTATAAGGACGAGCACTACGGCCTGCGCCAGCTTGTAAGCCAGGGTCAGCGTGCCGTAGTAGAGCCCTTCCAGGCGGGCGCCGCCCCGCGATTCATCCAGGTCCACCGTATCGGCTACCATGGACAAAGGCAGGCTAAACAGCGCGCCTATGCCCGAACCGGCGCTGATGGCGAAGGGCAGGAACGCGAGCGCGTTGCCCTGCACCGGTGCACGCAGGAACACCAGCACGACGAAATACAGGCTGCCCACGATACTCAGGCCAAAACCCAGCGCCAGCGCGGGCATCTTGCCCACTCGCCTCGACAGGGCACCCCAGACGGGCTGCGACAGTATGGAGCAGAGGAACTGGACGCCCACGATGAAGGCTATGTCGCTGTTGCTCAGGTCAAAAGTGTACGTAAAGACTATGAGTCCCAGGTTGCCCAGGAGCGCTGAAGACAGGTTGCTGAAGGTATAGCCCAGCACGACCATAGTGAAGGGTTTGTTCCTGAATGCGTCCGCCAGGGAGGCCTTGAGGCTGTATGCGGTTTCAGCGCTTGCAGGTCCGCTCCTTTGCTGGATTGGCTCGATGTACTTGAGGGTGGGAAAGAAGCAGGCCAGGGCCGAGACCATGACGACTATGGACGAGGCGAGCCCCATGAACGAGTACGCTTCCGGATTGAGCTGGCCTACGGGGTACGCTGGAGTCGGCTTGAAGAACCAGAACAGGCCTGCCACTGAAACGAAGGCCAGTCCGAGCACGAAGAACATGGCCTTGACGCCCTGGATGGTCGTTCGTTCGTTGTAGTCAGTGGACAGTTCGGCACCGAGTGCCGTATAGGGTGTCACGTAGACGGTCATGAAGGTCTTGAACATCAGTACGCATGCGCTGGCCAGGGCCAGCTTTGCCCAGGGCGACAGGTCCGGGTCTATGGTCCAGAGCAGGTAGTTGACGATGGCTATGCCCAGGGCTCCTCCGAGCAGGTAGGGATGGCGCTTTCCGAACCGCCTGGACCGCGTCCTGTCCGATATATGGCCCATCACCGGATCGGTGACGGCATCCCACAGGATGCTCAGGCCCATGACGATGCCGACAAAGCGTCCCGGCAGGCCGAGTATGGCGGTGGCGTAGAATACGAAGAACGAGCCGACAATCTGCATGGCCACGCCAGTGGCCAGGTTGCCGGAGCCGTAGGCTATCTTGTCGACGAGGGGGACCATGCCCGAGTGCCCGGTTTTCATTGTGCCACTATAGGGTCCAGCGGGCTCCCGCGGCTATAGCTCTGTCCCCCGCCGGGCAGCCGGGAATGTGGGCTCCGGGGAGGTACCCCGTGCTAATTAAAAATTCACCGACGATTTCCCCGCCTACGAAGACGAAGTGCTGCTTGAAGAGCCTCAGCCACTGATCCCTGGGCCGGGGGTAGTGCGCGTCCAGCCAGCCTTTGAACGAGCCGTACTCCGTGCGCAGGGCAACGAGGCGTCTTGCATTTTCTATCGCCGCGGCGATTTTGAGCCTGTTGCGGATGATGCCCGCGTCAGCGAGCAGCCGTGCTGTTTCAGTTTCGCCATAGGTGGCGACCACATCGATGTCGAAGTGGTCATAAGCCTGCTCGAATGCATCTTTTTTCTTTAGTATGGTGACCCATGAAAGCCCGGCCTGGTTTATCTCGAGGACGAGCCTCCCGAAGAGGCCTGCGTCGGTGTGGATGGGGAAGCCGTACTCGTGGTCATGGTAGGCGCGGTTCGGGTCGCTTTCTGGAGCGGCGGCGCAGTACGCGCAGTAACTCGTGAATGCGGGCATCAGCGGTACCCTATGCCGCGCTGGTCTTCTCGAGCCGGGAGCGGAGGACCTCCATGCGCTGGACGTTCTCCTGCCCCAGTTCGTTCAGGGATGCGGCCTGGGCCAGAAGTGCATCACAGGAGTCTGTCATCCTGGCTGCCGAACGCTTCATGGTGGCCGCGAAGGTCCTGGACGAGGCTGCCCGTGATGCCGCATCGTGGAAAACAGAGCGCGTCTCGTCTACCGCCGAGCCCGCTGATTCAGCCAGTGCCGTAAAGCCGCGGACCGCCTCGGTCACTCCGGCGGTACCCTGGGATATTTCCTGCAGCCGGACGAGCAGGTCGTTGAAGGTAGTGGACAGGCGCTGGATCTCGCCTGACATGCGCATGAAGAAGTCACCGGTCTGCTGGCTGGCCTTTGATGCAGCGGCGACGACGACCCTCGTTTCTGCCAGGATGGCTGCTATGGAACCGGAGCCTTCAGCTGCGGTGTCGGAGAGCGTGCGGATTTCTTCTGCTACCACCGCGAATCCCTTGCCCGCCTCTCCGGCATGGGCGGCCTCTATCGCGGCATTCATGCCAAGCATGTTGGTCCGTTCAGCTACATCTCCGATCAGCGCGTTCATCTCGTCCATCTTGCCTGTCGCGGAGACGATGGCTGCTATGGCCTCGCTGATGCGTGTTACCCGTTCATCACCATCCCTGGCCATGTCGACAAGCTGGGTAATGCCGGACTGCCGCTCTCCAGCAGAGCGGCCGATCTCGTCTACCGACTCCACCATCTGGGATATGGATGCGGAAGCCTCCAGCACTTTTTCAGAATATTCAGTCAGGGACGCCTGGACGCGGTCCTGGGCAGAAACCGCTATGGCTTCTCCGTCCTCCGCCGCGCCCAGGGCCCCGTCGAGTGCCTCGAGTCCGGCCAGTTCCTCGGCTGCGGTGTCCCGGAGCGTCCTTGCCGAACCGGACATGGCCTCGGCCGCGGCAGCGAGTCGCGTGCCGATGCCGAGGGCGGCAGCCTGGGCGGATTGCACCGCGGTGGCCATCTCTTCGTACTGCCGCCTGGCCGTGCCGGCCGAGCGCTTGGTGTCCTCCACCAGCTCGGACTGCATCCTGATGGCCATGGTGCTGAATATGCCGCCTGCGACGATTATCAGCGCACTCGTGCCCAGCGACTGGGCCGCCAGGTCAGTGACGACGCCGTTGTCCAGGGGCAACGAATCGAATACGTAGAGGGCGGCGATGGCGGTGAGGTTGAGGAGGGTCAGTATCCATGCCTGGACCTGTCTGGCCGCGATAAGGCCGGCTGCTATGAGGAGGAACCCGCCAAGGGTGCCGAACACGTAGCACTCGTAGAGGTCCTGGTACTGGTCGAATTTGATTGCGGCGAACATCACGCCGAACAGCGCGTACAGGAACATGGCCGAGGCCACGCCATAGCGCCCTCTGGCCATCATCCAGAGGGACAGCGCGCAGAAGGCAATCAGGCTTGTGAGTATGCCCGCGACTGCCCAGGCCTTGGTCAGCGCCATCAGCACGGAGAGCGTCAGGGACAGGATTCCGATGGCGAAGAGCGCCGGAGCGAGCAACTTGGCCTTTTTGTAGAGCCGCAGGTCCGAATCCACATACGGGCGGATGAAGGGATCGAATAACCGAGCTTTGTGTTTTGCCATGCATGCCCCGATCGAGTGGAATAGTATCGATACTATAGCGCATTTTCGCGGAGGCACAAGGGCGGGCGTGGTATAGTTGCCGCATGTTCCTGATCCCTGCCGGGTCCGCCCGGGCTGAAATAGCCGTAACCAATTCACGCTTCATAGCCAGCCTGGCGCCGGTCGGTACCGTGCAGGCTGCGCGCGACTATATTGCTGCAATCAAGCGGGAGTTTGCCGGAGCGACGCACAACGTGCCGGCCTTCATCATCGGGGGCGGCAACTCTGTCACCGAATTCTGCTCCGATGACGGCGAGCCTTCGGGCACGTCCGGCCGCCCGCTGCTTGCCGTGCTCAAGGGGTCGGGCCTCGGCAATGTCGTCGTCGTGGTGACGCGGTACTTTGGCGGTACCCTGCTGGGCACCGGGGGCCTGGTCAAGGCGTACTCGGAGGCCGGGCGGGCGGTGCTCGCAGTTACCGGCCGGGCGGAACTGGTGGAAACCAGGCGGCTGGCGTGTTCCGTGCCCTACCACCTGTTCGAAGGCGCCAGGATGTTGGTGGAGCAGACGGGTTCAGTGATGGTATCCGAGGATTTTGCCGAGGATGTCAGCATCGTCGTTGAGGTAGCCGTTGCAGGGTTCGATGAATTTGCGTCGCGACTGTCGGAATTGAGCGCCGGCGCGGTGGTACTAAAGCTGCTGTCAACGCAAATGACCGCCCGGCGTATCTGAAGATTTCCGGGCGGCACGGCATATCGTCGATCTACTTCTTGTTGAACAATGACTCCAGCTCCGCATAGCCTTCTGACCCCAGCTTGTCGCGGGGGATGAAGCGCAGCGAGGCGGAGTTGATGCAGTAACGCAGGCCGGTGGGGTTGGGGCCGTCGTCGAAGAGGTGCCCCAGGTGGCCGCCGGAGGCCTTTGAGCGTACCTCGATGCGGCGCATGCCATAGGCAACATCCTCCACGAGAACAATTTTTTGTGGATCTATGGGTGCCCAGAAGCTTGGCCAGCCTGTGCCCGAGTCGAATTTCTCGGCAGAGGCAAAGAGCGGCACGCCATCTATCGCGTCTACGTAGATTCCCTGTTCGTGGTTGTCCCAGTAGGCGTTGCGGAACGGAGGTTCTGTGGCGCTCTCCACGAGCACGGCAAACTGCTCAGGAGTCAGCCTGGCCTTGAGTTCTTCGGTGGGTTCTATGTAGCACACGTTCGCTGCGTCGGCGGCCTTTATTATCGGCATGGTGATTGCTCCTCTGGGCGTTTGGTCCGCTGCCGCGGTTTTCGCGTCACGGGCAGGGCCCGAGCCGCAGGAAGCTGTAAAAACTACAGCAAAAAGAACTCCCGCAACCTTGAGCTCTGTCCCCAACCATGTTCTGGAACGCTTGTCTCTGTATATGACCATATTGGTAATATAACAAGCGGGAGGGCTGGGGTAAAGGAAATCTTCTGCCCGGGGGACAATCCGGGGGACAGAGCTCGGCCCGCTCGGGCTCAAGCTCTGTCCCTGTATGGCTGCGAGCCAAGCAGAGTTCAGCTTGGCGGTTTGTCAGCCGAGTGACAGGGCGGCGCGGAACGTGGTCTGGCCGTCTGCAGTTGCGCGGCCTTCCAGGGTGCAGCGGCTGTTCCAGCCGTCGGGGCCAGAGCCGTGCTTCAGGAAAATGCCGGCTGCAGAACCGGGTTTCATTTCCGCGAGGTAGTTGATGTCGAGGCGGAGGCGGGCGGCCCCATTCAGGGTTTTAGGGGCCATGACATCCTGGATCCACTGCACGTAGCGAGCGTTGTTCATGTGGCCGTTGTAGTCTATGTCAGAATATGCCACGGCACGTTCGGCGGCGCGCTCGAGGCCGTCACCGGCCGCCAGGGCCAGGGCGCCGTCTGGCAGGGCTTCCAGGCCATCATTCGTCGGGAGGCCGGCGGTGAAGGCTTCCGGCCGGCGCGGCCTGAAGCTCGCCGCATCGACGATGAGCCAGGCGCTGCGGCCACGGCCGACTACGGCGCCTGATTCATCGTCCAGTTCGTAGTCACGTATGGCAAAGAGCCTGTCGGTGCCCCTGGGCCAGGTGCGCACCCGTATCCTGGAGCCCCGTTCTGGCCTGGTTTCGAGTACGGCGCTCATCCTGGACAGAATCCAGACTATGCCGTTGGATTGCATGAAATCTTCGCCAACGCCGAGCAGGGCAGCGTGGTTGCCTGCTATTTCCTGACAGTAGTTGTAGGCGGCGGCCATGGTAAGTTTGCCCGCCCCGTCCACGTCCCAGGCGCATACCCTGAACGTCTCTTCATATGTGGTACTCATGATGCCGACACTGTAGCGTCCAGAGGTGCCGGGGAGCAAGCGACCGCATTGCGCGGTTTCAGGTTCACCGTTACACTTGGGGAGCCGGAACGAGGGAGGCGCAATGAACGAACAGGATCCTTCAACCGCACCGACCACGACTGCCTTGGTTGACCGCAGGCGGAAAACAGGAAAAGTTTCCCCTTCAATACGCTCCGCTTTGATGCTGGCAGTCACCCTGTCACTTGTTCCCGCTCTGGCAATAATAATCTGGACCGGGTTGGAACATGGGGCGCACCTTGCTGAAAATGCACGGGCGGAGACGCTCCGGCAGGTAGAATCCTTCGCCGAGATTCAAGCCAGGATTACCGGTTCGACACACCAGATGTTGCGGACCCTTACCGCTCTCCCAGCCTTCAAGGAACTTGACCTGGAACAGATGGCGAAAATATTGCAGTCTGTGCACGAATCCAACCAGGAATACCTCAATCTCACTGCGGTGGATACGCGTGGCATCGTCATCGCCTCATCGCTGCTGCAACTCGGCATGGAACTAGGGGACAGGAGCCATTTCAGAAACGCGCTCGATACTGGGTGTTTCGTATCCGGACGGTACATGATCAACATGATAGACTCGACTCCCGCCATCGCGTTTGCCCTGCCAATCATTGACAGGTACGGCAAGGTCGCAGGAGCCCTGGCGGCCATAATCAAGATGGACCGGTACAATACGCTGTTCGAGAATTTTTCCCTGCCAAAAGAATCAATACTCGGCTTTCTGGATGCTGACGGCGTGCGGCTGTACTTCTACCCACCCAAGGCGACCAACCAGGTAGGCAATGCAATAAAAGCGAGTGTGTGGAACGGTATCAAGGCCGGCGACGAGTCTGGTCTCCTCGTCGATACCGGATCGGATGGAATCGACCGTTTTTTTGCGTTCAAGAAGCTGCGGCTGGAGGCATCGGCCGAGCCTTACATGTACGTCGTCTACGCCTTGCCAACCGCCGATTCCTCCATGCTTAACCAGTCAATTCTGCGCAGGAGCATATTGCTCATGATTCTGGTAGCGGCATTTGCCATGGCGAGCGCGGGATTGATCAGCAAGCGTCTTTTCGGTGCCAGGCTTGCCCTCATCATTGCCACAACCCAGTTGCTGCGGCGTGGGGATCTTCGTGCCCGGGTAGGTTTCGATGATGACCGTTCCGACCTGGGTCAGATTGCCACCGCACTTGACCTGATGGCCGGGACCATTGAACGCCGTGACGCTGATATGGCCCACGATGCGCGCATGCTGGCTGCGTCGCTTGCGGAGAAGGAGATACTGCTCCAGGAAGTGCATCACCGGGTAAAGAACAACCTGCAGCTTATCCTGAGCCTTTTATCACTTCAGGAGAGCGAGGCGATCAGTCCCTCGGAATTCAAGGAAGCGATGGAAAACAGGATCAAGACCATGTCCATGGTCCATGAGATGCTCTATGAATCGGACAATTTTGCCAGCATTGATCTTGGTTCTTACACACGGCGGCTCGTGGAGCTGGGTACCTGCGCTGCTGATTACCCCATAGATGTATCGGTTGATGCTGATGAAGCAATGTGCAGTCTGGATACGGCGGTGCCATTCGGCCTGATGCTCAACGAACTGGTGACCAATGCCTGCAAGCATGCCTTCAGAGGCAGGCGGGGGGGATCACTGCATGTCACGCTACGAATTGCCGAGGGTTCCGGACTGCTGGAAGTGCAGGATGACGGCCCTGGCCTGCAAGCTGAATTCTCCATATCGGAAAGCTCGAGCCTTGGCCTGCGCCTTGCACATGGTCTGGCACAGCAGCTCAATGGCACGCTTGGCTGGAATGACGGCCCCGGAGCGCGCTTTACCGCGAAGTTCAAAGTAAACGCCTCAAGGGAACCCTGAGGTTGTCGCCATTGAAAACCACGCCCCGATCGTCCTCTGTATATGCCATGCGCCTGACAACGCGACTCCTCATACTGATGTTCCTGAGCGTCATGGTGCCCCTGGTGGGCATGTCGCTGTTCCTCAAGCAGGAGATCAGTGAAAGCATACTCGTGGAGAAGCGCGACAAACTGTTCGGGCTGGCCAGGCAACTCGATAGTGCCCTCGAGGGTACCTTTGACGACATCCTGTCGTCCGAAGGGGCGCTCGGTGCGGACCGTGCCACGAAGATAGCGGTACTCAATTCCAGGTTGCGCGCCGTCACCGATTTCGTCGCTTCCGGCAATGTAGGCGTAGGCGTAGGGTATTACGGACGGGAACTGGACGCAGTGCTGACGTACGGTCCAAGCGGGCAGTTCCAGTACACCGTTGGCCAGTCCATCTTCGCGGGCCACAAGGGCTACGAGGTGATGGACTCAGGCAAGCCCATGGTCCAGACCGGAACGCTCGTCCGGGGCGACATACTCAATTGCATGTGGCCCGTCATCCGAGACGGAACGACCATAGGGTACATCTGGTCCAACGAGACGCTCGACATGATAGGCGGGCAGCTTGAACCCATCATCCGCAGGGTCTATCTCATCCAGGTGCTCATCTTCTTCCTTATCTACCTCAGCCTGACGATTACGATGAAGGGGCTGCTCGACAAGATAACGTCGATCAAGAAGGGCATAGAGGTGCTGTTCCACATGCCCAGCTACCACATTCCCCAGGTTTCAGGCGAGTTGTCCGGCATCGTGACGACCATCAACGACCTTGTGGATACGACGAACCTGGTCAAGTGCTACAACAAGAACATCCTTGAGGGCGTCATGAACGGCGTGCTGGCCATCTCGTGTTCGGGAACGGTAACGCGGGCCAACAAGGCTTTTTTTGAGCTGTTCCCCGAATTTGACGCGGGGCTCATCGATTCCGGGTACCGGTCAATCTTCGGGCCTACTATGACAGCATTTATCGACCGGTGTCTCGAGGGGCGGGAAGACCCGCCGTCGACAGACCCTTCGGGGACAGAGCTGGATCTGGACGGAAAGATAATCGAGGCCCATGGCAATGCCATGTTCGACGAGACCGGCTCCAGGCTCGGTGCGGTGTTCGTGTTCCGTGACATCACGGTGATGCGGCGCTACGAGCGTGAAATCGAGGAAAAGGAGCGCGCTGCCTTGCTTGGCGAGATGGCCCTGGCGGTGGTGCACGAGATTAAGAATCCCAT
The DNA here is from genome assembly GCA_020048755.1 of Spirochaetota bacterium. Taxonomy (GTDB): domain Bacteria; phylum Spirochaetota; class Spirochaetia; order Treponematales; family UBA12059; genus SZUA-370. The sequence continues at coordinate 4,640 of JAIFMD010000149.1, read as the reverse complement.
GACGTCCGTTAAGGGATTCACGCAGTTGCTGTCGCGGCCAGGTGTCGGCGAGGAGAAGCGTAAGCAGTACATCGGACTCATCAACGACGAACTGAACAGGGTAAACCGGCTGCTCAACGAGATGCTCGTCTATGGCGGCAGGAGCCGGCTGGAACCGCGCACCTGTGATGTTGCAGCTTTGGTGCGTGACGCTGTAAAGCGTAATGACTGGAGCTCCTATGGCACCAGTCCCGTCGTCAAAGCCGACTCTGCAGACGATTACCGGGCCGAGGTGGACGCGTTCAAGGTGGGGCAGGTGCTGGACAACGTGCTCAAGAACGCCTGCGAGGCGGTGGCAGCCAAGGGGTGTGGACGGGTTGTAGCCCAGATCTATGAAACCGAGGATGCGGTTTTTGTGCGCATCGTCGATTCTGGTGTAGGCATCGGAAGCGAGGTCCTGCCCAGGATAGGCAATCCACTGTTTTCGACAAAACAGGCCGGCACTGGCTTTGGTCTGGCTATATCGCGGAAGATCGTTGAGGCGCATGGTGGCAGCCTCTCCATCGATTCAGTCGAGGGCATATATACAAAGGTGGTTTTCTTTTTTCCCAGGAAAGGGATGCTTAAAGGGGTGGAACTTTGACAAAAAAAATACTCGTCTGCGACGACGAGGCCAACGTACGCATGTTCCTTCGCGATTTGCTGACGCTGGAGGGCTTTGCCGTCGTGGAGGCAGAGAGCGGGCTGGCCGCCGTGGATTCAGCGAGCAGGGACAAGCCTGACCTGTGCATCCTGGACTTGATGCTGCCTGACTTCAACGGCATCGAGTTGCTGCCCAGGCTCAAGGCAGCAAATCCCATGCTGGCGATTATCGTCATCACCGCGCTTGGTACCGTGGACAATGCCGTGCTCTCGCTCAAGGCCGGCGCTTACGATTTCATCACCAAGCCGTTCGATGTGGATACGATCCTGATATCGGTCAAGCGGGCCCTCGAGTTCGTCTCGGTCAGCAAGGAGAATACTGCCTTGTGGAACCTCCACAAGAACCGGATGTACTTCGAAGACTTTATCGGGGAGTGCCCGGCCGTGCAGGCTATAAAGGCGTTGATACCCAAACTGGCCTTCGCTGATGTTCCGATATTGATAACCGGCGAGACTGGCACCGGCAAGAACGTACTGGCAAAGCAGATCCACTTTACGCTGGCCGGGGCGGAATCGCCGCTTGTCTATACCAACTGCTCCAGCATACCGGCGACGCTGTTCGAGTCCGAGCTGTTCGGGCACGAGAAGGGCAGCTATACAGGAGCCGTGTCGCAGAAGAAGGGACGTGTCGAGCAGGCACACGGCGGGACGCTGCTCTTGGACGAGATAACCGAGATTCCCTACGAAATCCAGGCCAAGCTCCTGGATTTCCTGCAGGAACGGACTTTCTACCGCGTCGGAGGCGTGACTCCCATTTCTGTGGAAACGCGGATCATAGCGCTTACGAACAAGAACCTGCCGGAGGAGATAAAGGCAGGCCGTTTCAGGAAGGACCTCTACTACCGGCTCAACGTCATCCACTTTACGGTGCCGCCGCTGAAGGACAGGGCCGATGACATACAGCTCATATGCGAGTACCTCCTGGGGTTGCTGCGCAGGAAGTACAACAGCCCGGCTCTTGGTATTTCCGGTGCGGCAATGGGCCTTATCCGGGCGTACGCCTGGCCGGGCAATGTCCGGGAACTCAAGAATGTGCTCGAACGTGCCTTCATCTGCGCAGAAGGTGATGAGATAGGTCCCGAGTCCCTGATCCTCGAGGAGCATGACCACGCGACGCTGAAGCAGGAACTCAAGGACCTTGTCGGGGAGTTCGAGCGGGACGTTATCCTGCGGCGCCTGGCGTTCTGGAAGGGCAACCGGACCGCTACAGCCCGCGACCTGGGTGTGTCCATCCGCAACCTCCAGTACAAGCTCGAACGGTACGACATCCGCTGACCGCTGGATTCCTGTGCCTGGGAGACGGTTTTCGTGCAGGGACAGAGCTGATGCTGATTCACGCTCCTACAGTGCGCAAAAGCATGCATTGTCCATGCTGGTTTTTGCGTAGTAAAAGGTTGTAAGCCAGTCTTTTCCTGCGCAGAAACCCCATTCAAATCGAGGAGACTCCTCTGGCTGACCTTGGCACGGTTTGTGCAATAGTTGTTGGCACTATTGAAAGAGGAGGCATCTATGGTCAGGGCTCTCGGCAACTTCTTTACGAAGATTGCCAAACGCTGGATAGCGGACGCATTCGTGTTCGCCATCATGTTGACGATTATCGTGGTTGTACTCGCGATGACCGTGCAGAAGTCGAACATATTCGACCTTGCAGGATACTGGGGTAAGGGATTCTGGGGACTCCTCGGGTTCTCGATGCAGATGGTTGCCGTGCTGGTGACGGGTAGCGCCCTGGCGCTGTCCAAGCCCATGCACAAGGCGATGGTCATGGTCGCGAGGGCGGCAAATACCCCCGTCAAGGCCATCGTCACCGTTACAGTTGCCATGGTCATCGGCAGTTGGCTGAACTGGGGCTTCGGTCTCATCATAACAGCGATACTCGCTAAGGAAATTGCCAAGACTGTAAAGGGTATCCACTATCCGCTGCTCGTTGCCAGCGCTTATTCCGGCTTCGTGGTCTGGCACTCCGGCCTCTCCGGCTCCATTCCCCTCTCGATAGCGGGCAAGGATGCACTTATGGCAAAATTCGCCAAAGGTACGATTGTACCGACGAGTGAAACCATTTTCTCGGCACAGACCCTCATTATTGTCGCCGCTATACTCATCACCATACCTATCATCAATGTACTCATGATGCCCAAGAAGAAAGAGGACATCAGGGAAGTCGATCCCGCCATATTCGCCGAGGATGATATCGAGGAAGCGCCGGTCAAGGCCCGCAAGGATATGACACCTGCCGAGAAGCAGGAAAACTCGGTAGCCCTCGCGCTGATCGTCGTCATCTTCGGTGCGATCTACATCGCCCGCTACTTTCTGAAGGGCGGTTCTCTCAGCCTCGACATCGTCAACCTCGGATTCCTCGTGCTGGGACTAGCGTTCCACAGGACCCCGATCGCTTATGTGAAGGCAGTGGACAAATCGATCAGGAACTGCGGCGGCATCGTGCTCCAGTTCCCGTTCTACGGCGGACTCATGGGCCTGATGGTCGATTCCGGCCTCGCCGCTACACTCGCCAACTGGTTCGTTTCCATATCGACCCCCAAGACCTTCCAGCTGTTCACCTACTATGCGGGCGGCATCATCAACATGTTCGTGCCGTCCGGCGGTGGTCAGTGGGCCGTCCAGGGTCCGATCATGATGCCGGCAGCCGAGGCTCTGGGCGTGTCCTACGGTCGCACCGCTATGGGCATAGCCTGGGGTGATGCCTGGACCAACATGATCCAGCCGTTCTGGGCTTTGCCGCTGCTTGGTGTTGCCAAGCTCGGCATCAAGGACATCATGGGCTATACCGCAGTCATCTGCCTCTGGGTAGGGATCATCACGTCACTGGGCTTGTACTTCCTCTAGACTACACCGACTACGCGTAAACGCGATCCGGCCATGCGCCGGATCGCGCTCTCCCCCTCCCGGTCACGCCAGCACGTACGCCTCTTCGCAGCGAGCCTGTGCGGCCGGACTATGATTACTCAGGAGTCTGTACATGGTAGCAAAACCGATACTCACGGCCGACGAAGCCGTGCAGTTGATCCACGAGGGAAATGTCGTCATGCTTGGCGGTTTCATGGGCTGCGGCTCACCTCCCGGCCTGCTCGAGGCCCTTGAGAAGAGGGGCACCGGAAACCTCACCCTGGTCTGCAACGATACGGCGCTGCACAACCTCAAGACCGGCGAGATGACCTCCGTAGCCAGACTGGTGGCTAAAAAGCAGTTCAGAAAGATGATCGTCACGCACATAGGCCTGAACGGCGAGACGCAGCGGCAGATGAATGCCGGGGAAACCGACGTGCAGCTCGTTCCCCAGGGTACGCTGGCAGAGATCATCCGGGCTGCGGGCGCTGGCCTCGGAGGGGTACTGACACCGACTGGCGTTGGCACCGAGGTGGAGGCTGGCAAGAAGGTCATCGAGATCGACGGCAAGAAATACCTCCTCGAAAAGGCACTGCGCGGCGACGTGGCGCTGATACGGGCAAAGAAGGCCGACAAGGCCGGCAACCTGACCTATGACAAGACCGGCCGCAACTTCAATCCGCTGATGGCCAGTGCCTGTGGTACGGTCATCGTGGAGGCGGACGAAATCGTGGAGATAGGCGAGATCGACCCTGAAGTCGTCATAACGCCGTCTGTCTTTGTTACTCATCTGGTCCAGGCAAGGAAGCAGGGGTAAGCAGCATGGAATACGTACCAAGCAAGGAAAACATCGCAAAGCGCATCGCGCGATTCTTCAAGTCCGGCGACGTCGTCAACCTGGGCATAGGCCTGCCAACGTTTGTGGGCAACTACATACCCGATGACGTGACCATAATCCTGCAGTCAGAGAACGGCTTCATGGGCCTCGGTCCTGCGCCTGCCAAGGGGATGGAAGACCCCATGCTCGTCAACGCTGGCGGCAGCTGCGTGACAATCCAGAGTGGTGGCTGTTATTTCGACTCGGCGACCAGCTTTGGCATCATACGGGGCGGCCA
>JAIFMD010000177.1 GCA_020048755.1 Spirochaetota bacterium | reverse complement strand
TCCACGGCCAGCACGTTGTACGCGGCCCACATTTTCCATGAATCCGGATCGTCGCCGTAGAACGTGTCGGAGGTCAGTATGTTGCCAACCTTCAGCGTTATGCCCTTGGCTTCCGCGGCCTTCCACGCCTTCTGCATGAGGCCAAAGTCGGCAATCGGGGCGTAGTCCAGGCCTGCGAAGCGGACCCCCTTGACGTTAGTCTGGATTGAACCGCAGGTGCCTATGCGTATGAGGTTCTCGGCGCCGTACTCGTTGATCAGTTCGGTGACGTAGATGGATAGCGAGGGTACACCCATGCCGGTGCCCTGCACCGAGACGCGCCTGCCCTTGTAGGTGCCGGTATAACCAAACATGTTGCGCACGGTGTTGTAGCAGACGGGGTTCTCCAGAAAGGTCTCCGCGATGAATTTTGCCCTCAGCGGGTCGCCAGGCAGGAGGACGGTCTGGGCTATGTCGCCTTTTTTTGCTGCATTGTGGGGGGTAGGCATGGTCGTGCTCCTTTATGTGCGCTGCTGCGCGACGAATGATTCAACTTCAGCCAGCGTCGGAATCGACGGCTGGGCTCCCAGTTTTGTGGCGGCCAGAGCGCCTGCCGCGTTGCAGAATTCCAGATCTCCGAGGCCGAGCCGGCTTTGAGCTCTGTCCCCGCTGACACCCTTGAAGCGCAACCTGGTCGCCAGCGCTCCATTGAAGCTGTCTCCGGCCGCGGTGGCGTCTACCGCGTTTATACTGTACGAAGGTACCGTAAACGAGCCTGTTCCGTCCATGTAGAAGCAACCTTTGCTGCCCAGCGTGACGACTACAGCTCCGACACCTTTGGCCAGAAGCAGCTTTGCGCCTGATTCGATGCCGTCCGCGCCGGTCAGGAGGCCGAGTTCCGTCTCGTTGGGCGTGATGACGGTACAAAGACGCAGGAGTTCGTCGGGCAGCTGCCGTGCCGGAGCCGGGTTGAGCAACACCGGCACGCCGGCTCCGCCCGCTATCCGTGCCGCTTCAAGGACCGATTCCAGCGGTGTCTCCAGCTGCAGCATCAGACATGAGCTGGACTCGATGGCTTCTGCGTTGGTGCGGACCCAGTCCGGGGACAGAGCCGCGTTGGCTCCCTGGTAGACGACGATGGTGTTGTCCCCGTTGGCGTCGATGTTTATCATCGCCACGCCGCTCGGGCCGGCTGCGACCAGGAGTCCCGTGGCATCGATGCCGTTGGCCTCGAGGTTGCCGCGCATGGCAATGCCAGTGGGGTCAGAGCCGATGGCACCTATCATGCGGACGGGTGCGCCGAGCCGGGCGGCTGCGACGGCCTGGTTGGCTCCCTTGCCGCCAAAGGCGGCGACATGGTTCAGGGCGGTCAGCGTTTCGCCAAGCTCGGGTAGCCTGTCCAGCACGCAGACCAGGTCATAGTTGATGCTGCCGACCACGCAGACCGGCTTGTTGGTGTTGCTAGAATGCAAGGTGTGTTGTTCCTTTTCCTTTTCGGAGTATGCCGGCGACACGTTCTCCGGCCTTTGCGATGATGGATTCGATGTCAAGCAGCAGCGAGCCGTCTTTCTTGAGCCAGCGGCCGGCGGCCATCGAGTGCTTCACATTGCCCGAGTCGGCACTGTAGATCAAAGCCGCGAGCGGATCGTACAGCGGGTAGGTATTTGGTTTCATGAGGTCCCACAGCACCAGGTCAGCCGGTGCCCCGGCTTCGATGCGTCCCGTGCCGAAGGGCAGTGCGTCGTGGCCGCGCATCAAGATCTTCCAGACAGCCTTGAGATCGAACGCCTCGGCATCGTGCGTCTGGAGCTTGCCCACGAGGGCGAGCATGCGCACCTGTTCCAGCGGCGACAGGGTGTTGGAGCTTGCTGCTCCGTCGGTGCCAATGCAGAGGGGCAGTTCGCCGGGGCGCTGCCAGACTCGTCCGGGGCCTTCACCGAGCTTCATGTAGGTCTTCATGCAGACCGCAATCCAGGCTCTGTCCCCGAGCAGTTCCCGCTCTTCGTCCAGGATCCAGTAGCCGTGTCCGATTATCAGCGGCACGTCGAAAAGCCCAGCCTCCGCGACGACGCGCATCGGCGTGCGGCCGTACTTCTCCACGCTCGCGGCAATCTGCGGCTCGGAGTCCTCCACATGGATATGGGCGCCGACGCCCAGATCCGCGGCAGCCTTCGCGCAAGCGGCGAGGTCTCCGGGCGAGCAGGTGTACGGCGAGTGCGGCCCGAGCCTGATGGACAGCCTGCCGTCACGGCCGTTCCACTCGCGCACCAGGTCCGATGCCGCTGCCAGCTGGCCTTCAAAACCGCCGGCCATGCCGAACAGGGTAGGCGCTACGTCGGCGCGCATGCCGCTTTCCAGCACGGCTTTGCATATCCGGTCAGCCATGAAGTAGTGGTCGGCGAACGCGGTGACGCCGTTGTCCTGCATCTCGGCTATCGCGAGGTTGGCTCCGGCTTCAACGTCGTCACCGTCCATGGTGCTCTCGTAGGGCCAGATCTCCTCGTTGAACCAGCGGTCGGGCGTGGCGTCCTCGGCTATGCCCTTGAAAATGTTCATGGGCGAATGCGTGTGCAGGTTGACCAGTCCCGGCGTCAGGTGGAGCCGCGAACAGTCGATGATTTCGTCGCCCGGTCTCCGTTCTGACTGGCCGGGGCTGCGCGGGCCGGAATTCTTCGAGCTCTGTCCCCCGGCTGGACTTCCAGTTACGGCCGCTATCAGCCCGTCCTCGACAAAGACAGTTGCAGGCGCGGAAACGTTGCCCTCGCGGTCGATGATTGTCGCGTTTTCCAGGATAATGCGATTCATCGGCCTGCTCCGGGAGCGATGACTGCACCGGGTTCGTCATACGAGCGCAGCAGTTTCGTCATCAGCGCTACGAAACGGCCGGAGTCCAGTTCCACGCCAACCATCGCGTTGGGCGGGCGCTTGAGTATGCCGTGTACGTCGACGACGGTCTTGCCGGTGGTGTAGCGGCCGTCGGTTTCCACATCGACAAAGTAGGGCTTGAGCGTAACCAGCGACGGATCAACCAGCCAGGCGACAACCAGCGGGTCGTGCAGCGCCAGCGTGTCGCGGCCGAAGTGGCGGTACGCGGTCAGGTAGTGGTCGAGCATCGCGCAGCTTGGCGCTATCACACGGCCACCGATCACCCGAATCGCTTCCAGCCCCGCCGGACTCAGGTTCGCCCGGTTTGTCACGTCAAGGCCGAACATGGTAATCGGTACACCGGACTGGAACACGGCCGCTGCCGCGTGCGGGTCGGCAAAGATGTTGAACTCTGCAGCCGGCGTAGCGTTGCCCGCGCCTGCGGAGCCGCCCATCAGGTGGATGGCCTTGATGCGGCGCCTGGTTTCCGGGTAGGCGGACAGCGCCATTGCCACGTTGGACAACGGGCCTATCGCCACGATCTCCAGCTCGCCGGGGAAATCTGCAGCTCTGTCCCTGATGAACTCCCAGGCCGTCGCCTTTTCCTCCGCGTACGACGGTTCGGGCAGCCTGACGCCGCCCAAGCCGTCGGTACCATGCACCGATTCGGCCCGCTTCGTCTCGGCGATCAGCGCCAGGTCCATGCCGCGCGCGACGGGCACGCGCCTGCCTGCCAGTGTTGCCAGAGCCAGCGCATTCCTCGTCGTCGCCTCGAGTCCGACGTTTCCGCCTACGCTCGTGATGCCGACGACATCCAGTTCAGGTGCGGCGAAGGCCATGAGGAGGGCTATCGCGTCGTCGATGCCGGGGTCGCAGTCTATGAGTATCGTCCGTTTCTTCATGGCTTCGCTTTCTTTCTAGTCCAGGCGGCGCAGCGCGCCGTCCAGCAGGTCGATGAACCGTTCCAGGTCCAGCCCCGTCACCAGGTCGACGTTCATCGGGCCTGACTTGCCGGAGAAGTCGGCTACGGTTGCGCCAACAGTCAGCCGGCCACGGCACTCCACGTCCACATGGGCCTTGCGGGTAGTAAAAATGGTCGGATCGATGAGCCAGGCCACGGCGCAAGGGTCGTGCAGGGGGCTGCCGCCGAAGCTGAAATTGGCCTCGTGAAACTTGACGAAGAAGTCCATCAGCTCCGCTACCATCGTCGAACAGCGCTTGCCTATGGCCCTGAACCGCTCCGTGTCGGCGCGCGTCACCAGGGCCTGGTGGGTCACGTCGAGGCCGCACATCGTCACCGGAATGCCGGAATTGAACACGAGGTGCGCGGCTTCCGGGTCCACGAGTATGTTGAACTCGGCGGCCGGCGTCCAGTTGCCGCCTGAGGCCGAGCCGCCCATCAGGCTTATCCGTTCTATCTTGTGCTTCAGTTCGGGGTGGGCCAGGAGCAGGGCCGCCACGTTCGTCAGTGCGCCGGTCGGCACCAGCGTTACCGGCCGGTCGCTCTCCCGCAGCGTCTTCGCGGCCAGTTCCACCGCTGACAGAGGCGATTCAGGCAGCCTGGGCTCCGGCAGGGTAGGGCCGTCCAGCCCCGATTCGCCATGGACCTGGGGTGCTATGATCAGCTCGCGGAACAGCGGCTTGGAAGCGCCCCGCGCCACCGGCACGTCGGAGCCCAGGAACGAAAGCACCTTGCGCGCGTTCAGCGTGGTCTTGTCTATGGTCTGATTGCCCGCGCTCGTCGTCACCGCCAATATCTCGATCTCCGGACTGGCGTAGGCCAGCACGAGCGCAATGGCGTCGTCGTGGCCCGGGTCGCAGTCCATGATTACCGGTATCGGCTTCTTGATCACCACGTTTTTCGCCACGGCGATCATTCCTTGCCGGAGGTCGTAGCCTCCGCAGCGGTTGCTGCCCGCGACGCGGCGCCGGCTGACTCCAGCGTCTTCCGTTCGCGCCGCTTCTTCTGCGAGGCGTACACCACGAGGCCTATGACCGTGGCAGCGTACGGAATCATGTTTACGAACTCGGACGGTATCTTCATAAGCTGCAGCGTGTTCGAAAGCGCGTCGAAGAAGCCGAACAGCAGCGAGGTCAGCATGGAACCTATCGGGGTTGCGCCGCCCATCGCCTCGGCGGCCAGCGCTATGAAGCCGCGGCCCGCCGTCATGTTCTTGCTGAACCACGACACGTAGCCCATGGACATGTAGGCGCCGCCGA